>NZ_CP049744.1:1218333-1522916 GCF_000760935.2 Rhodococcoides fascians A25f
ATCGCTCCGTCGAGTTCGGCCGAGTTCGGCGGGGTCACGACCTGATCCACGTCGGTCCAGATCGACACCCACTGCGGCCCCTCCGGGGTCTCGTCGCCGGAGTTCAGGGCGGCGAGCACGGAGCTGTCCGGGGCGAGCTGCTGGCAGGCCGTCGGGCATCGGTCGGGCAGGACCTGGGCCGCCAGCCCCGCCACCTGGGTGCCGTGGTGCGGGGAGCCGAGAGTCACGATGCGCCGGGCTTGCTCGCTACCGCCCAGGTCGGCGGCCCAGATCCGGGCCACCACACCGCCTGCGGAATACCCGACGACGTCGACAGACGTCGCTCCCGTTCGAGTCAGAGCTGCGTCGGCGGCGTCCCGCAAGGTGCCCGCCTGCACGGTCAGATCACCCACGCCACCGTCCGGTAGGGCCACCACGGTGGCGTCGCGACCGTCTTCCCGCAGCGCGGCCGCGAGCACGTCGAGCGCATCGGTGGAACCGCCGAAACCGGGGACCAGCAGCACCGGGCCGGGCACCGACTGGTCGACGCTCGCGACGGGGTCATCGGTACGGAGTGCCGACGCAACAACCGCTGCAACGACGACGACCCCGACTGCAACCAGGACGAGGAGAGCGAGGACGAACCGGCGACGGGCCGGGGCGAGGGAGGAGAACACTCCGTCCAGTGTGCCCCGGCTAGGCCTGCAGAGCCTCGACCAGCGCGCGGGCGGCTGCCTGCGGGTCCCGGGCCTCGGTGATGGCGCGGACCACCACGATGCGATCGGCACCGGCTGCCCTCACCTGATCCACGTTGGTGGCGTCGACGCCGCCGATGGCGAACCACGGCCGCTCCGGCAGTGAGTCCGCGGTGGCCCGCAGAGTCTCGAGCCCAGCGGCAGATCTGTTGGGCTTGGTGGGCGTCGGCCAGACCGGCCCGACGGCGAAGTAGTCGACGCCGTCCTCGATCGCGGCGAGCGAGGACTGGGCGCGGTTCTGCGTCGAGCGGCCGATCACCACGTCCGGACCGAGGATCTGGCGGGCGTAGTGCACCGGCAGATCGCCCTGACCGAGATGCAGCACGTCCGCGCCGGAGGCCAGCGCCAGGTCCGCGCGGTCGTTGACCGCCAGCAGTGCACCGTGCCGCTTGGTCGCGCCGAGCAGAATCGCCAGCGCAGCCAGCTCGTCCTTGGCCTCGAGCGGCCCGAACTGGCGCTCACCGGCCGAGTTCTTGTCGCGCAGCTGAATGATGTCGACGCCACCGGACAGCGCGGCCTCGGCGAACTGCGCGAGATCGCCCTTGTCGCGCCTGGCATCGGTACACAGGTACAGGCGAGCGGACGCAAGACGCTCACGGGGAGTCTGATTGCGGGCGGTCTGAGATGGATGCACAAAGCGAACTGTATTCTCATGGTGGCCGCCACCGACGACGGAGTGGCCGAGATATCGCGGGAGTCCCGAGGATCGTGGGGCTGAGAGTGGGTTCGCCGCCCTTACCGTCAATACCTGAACCCGATCATGCGGGCGCAGGGAGTGAGGACGTGAATCGCGTGCACATCGTCGTTATCGGCGGAGGCGTCATCGGGCTGTCGACGGCGCTGCGCCTGAGCCAGGACGGTCACCGAGTGGTCGTGCACGATCCAGCTCTGGGTAAGGGCGCGTCCTGGGTGGCCGGCGGCATGCTGGCCCCGCTGTCCGAGGGGTGGCCGGGCGAACACGAACTCCTGCATCTCGGTGCTGCCTCGCTGGCGCGGTGGCCGGACTTCGCCGAGCGCCTGCCCGGCCCGTCGGTGTTCTCCGCGTCCGGATCGGTGACGGTTGCCCTCGACTCCGCCGATGCCGCCGATCTGCGGACCGTTGCCGAGTGGGTGGGCGAGCAAGGACACGAACTGGAGATCCTCGGCCGCGCACAGCTGCGTGAGCTCGAACCTGCTCTGGCACAGAATATTCGGCTCGGCCTGCTGGCACCGACCGAGCTGTCCGTCGACAATCGAGCGCTGGTTGCCGCGCTCGAGCAGGGATGCCTGGATGCGGGAGTGGAGTTCGTGGCCGCCCCGGTGGAGACCATCCCCGACGCCGATCAGGTGGTGCTGGCCGCCGGGGCACAGTCGGCCGCGCTGTGGCCCACGCTGCCCGTCCGGCCGGTCAAGGGCGAAATCCTGCGGCTGCGTCGTCGACCGAGCGCCGCGCCCCCGCCGCACCGCACAATTCGCGGAACCGTGCACGGCAGACCGATCTACCTGGTGCCACGGGGGGACGGATTGGTCGTCGGCGCAACACAATACGAATCCGGTCAGGACGCCCAGGTCACCGTCGCCGGGGTACGAGACCTGATAGCCGACGCCGAACGGCTCATGCCGAGTATCGGCGAATACGAGCTGTACGAAACAGCTGCCGGACTGCGGCCCATGAGCCCGGACGGACTACCCATCATCGGCAGGCTGTCTCCCCAGGTGATCGTCGCCACCGGCCACGGCAGAAACGGCATCCTGCTCGCCCCCATCACCGCCGACGCGGTAGCCGCACTTGTCTCCGGCGAAGAGATCTCCGAGGCGAAAGCCGCCAGTCCTGAACGCTTCTCGCACATTCTCAGCCCGCAGATCGAAAGGACACCATGACACAGGTTGCCATCGGCATCACCGTCAACGGCGAGGATCACCTGCTCACCGAGGACATGACCATGACTCGACTCCTCGACAAGCTTGGAATGCCGGAGAAGGGCATCGCCGTCGCCGTCGACGGTTCCGTGCTGCCCAAGAGCCGGTGGGACACCACCGACGTCCAAAAGGGTTGGAACATCGACGTTCTCACGGCAGTTCAGGGTGGTTGAGGGCATGACGGGTCTGACTATTGCGGACCGCACCTTCACTTCCAGGCTCATCACCGGCACCGGGGGAGCGGCCAATCTCGCGGTACTCGAGGAGGCGCTCGTCGCGTCCGGAACCGAACTGACCACTGTTGCGATGCGTCGCGTCGACGCCGCGGGTGGGACGGGAGTGCTGGATCTGCTGCGCCGGTTGAACATCGCGCCGCTGCCGAACACCGCAGGATGCCGAGGATCGGCCGAGGCAGTGCTCACCGCGCAGCTGGGTCGTGAGGCGCTCGAGACCGACTGGGTGAAACTCGAAGTGATCGCCGACGAGCGAACCCTGCTGCCCGACGCCATCGAATTGGTCAAAGCCGCAGAGCAACTCGTCGACGACGGCTTCCAGGTGCTGCCGTACACCACCGACGACCCGGTTCTGGCCAAGCGGCTCGAGGACATCGGCTGCGTGGCCGTCATGCCGCTCGGCTCGCCCATCGGCACCGGTCTCGGCATCGCCAACCCGCACAACATCGAAATGATCGTCGACGCTGCAACGGTGCCGGTGATCCTCGACGCCGGAATCGGTACCGCCAGCGACGCCACCCTCGCGATGGAACTCGGCTGCGACGCGGTGCTGCTCGCGACCGCGGTGACCCGGGCGAAGGATCCCGCCCTGATGGCGTCGGCGATGAGACATGCAGTAGCGGCTGGCTACCAGGCCCGACATGCGGGACGCATCCCGAAACGATTCTGGGCGCAGGCCAGCTCGCCGATGTGAGCGGTTGCGTCGGCGGCCCGGCACCTTCCAGGGTGCTCGCATCCGGCAAACGCGCGCGCATTTGTGAAACGCGCGCAGAACAGTGGCGAATACGAGAACTGTTCCGCTCGCATCTGGCAAACGCGCGCGCGTTTGCGGCTGCGCCTGGTCGGCCACGGGTGCCGATGTAATTGCTCGCCGCCCATGTGACCGACTGTCTCAGGGTGTGTGTCATCCGAAAGGATGATGCAATCGGCGACTGTAGGTCGATGTGCGGACGCGTTCGATCGGGGAAGGTTGACCCCATGATCGAAGTGACAGGATTGACCAAGCAATACGGCGCGGTGACGGCGGTCGACAACCTCACCTTCACCATCAAACCCGGCATCGTGACCGGCTTCCTCGGCCCCAACGGCGCAGGCAAGTCGACCACCATGCGGATGATCCTCGGGCTCGACCGACCCACCTCGGGCTCGGCGACCATCGAGGGCAAGAGCTACAGCCACCTGAAGCAGCCACTGCGTACCGTCGGCGCTCTGCTCGACGCCAAGTGGGTGCACCCCAATCGTTCGGCACGTGCTCATCTCGAGTGGATGGCCGCGTCCAACGGCATCCCCAAGTCGCGCGTCGAAGAGGTGCTGCGTCTGGTGGGACTGTCCGAGGTCGCGAAGAAGAATGCGGGCGGCTTCTCGCTCGGCATGTCGCAGCGGCTCGGTCTCGCGGGCGCTCTGCTGGGCGATCCCAAAGTGTTGCTGTTCGACGAGCCGGTCAACGGCCTCGACCCCGAGGGCATCGTCTGGATCCGAAAGTTCATGCAGCGCTTGGCAGCCGAGGGCCGCACGGTGCTGGTCTCGAGCCACCTGCTCTCGGAGATGGCCCAGACTGCAGAGCACCTCATCGTCATCGGACGCGGCAAGCTGATCTCGGATTCCTCGGTGCAGGAATTCATCGACCACGCGTCCGAGGCATCGGTGCGCGTGCGCAGCCCACAGCTCGACGGCCTCCGGCAGGCCCTGACCACCGCCGGTCTCACCGTGCGCGAGCCGGACAAGACCGATGAGCTTCAGCCCTCGCTCGTGGTGCTGAACTCCACGACCGACACGATCGGCGATATCGCCGGCCGCGCCGGAATCACCCTGCACGAGTTGGCCTCTCAGCGAGGCTCACTCGAGGAAGCATTCATGAAACTCACCGGAGACACTGTGCAGTACCACGGCGCGGGCGCCGAAGACCAGAACACTCAGCAAGCGATGGGCGGGTCACTCTGATGGGCGTCTTGGCAGCAGAAAGAATCAAGTTCACCTCGACCAAATCGCCGTGGTGGTGCAGCGCGATCGTCGTGGTATTCGGCCTCGGGTTCGGAGCCATCCTCGGTTGGGCCGCAAAGACGGCCATCGGCCCGGATGCTCCGGAGGGGCTTCCGCCGACCACCGCATACGACGTCGTCGGCAGCGGTGTAGGAGGGCTGGGGATCATGGTGCTGATGATCCTGGCGGCACTTACCGTCACCAGCGAATACCGCTTCGGCCTGATCCGGACCACATTTCAGGCAGTCACCAACCGGGCCTCGGTGCTCGGTGCCAAGGCGCTGATCGTCGGCGTGTACGGCGCGGTTCTATCGTTGATCCTGGCGTTCGGTGCATTCTTCCTGGCGAAATCGATCGCGGGTGAAGAAGCGGGCGCGCTCTTGAGCTTCGACGTCGACGGCACCTGGCGAGTCATCTACGGCACTGCCGTCCTGGCGTTCGTGCAGATCGTTCTCGCTGTCGCGGTGGGTGCGCTCATCCGGCAGTCCGCCGGTGCCATCGCCGTCCTACTGTTGTGGCCGTTGCTGATCGAGAGCCTCGTCGGAGTCATCCCGAAGGTCGGCGAGAAGATTCAGCCGTTCCTGCCCTTCAAGAACGCCGACCATTTCCTGGGCGGCTCGGCGGGCATCGACTTCCATTGGGGTCCGGTAGGCAGTCTGATCTACTTCGTCGTCTTCACTGCGGTGATCTTCGGCGCAGCAGTGTTCGTGGTCAATCGTCGGGACGCCTGACACCCTGCGATTTGTCTGGGTAGGGTGTCCGCTATGCGGATTTCCTTGCTTGCAGGTAGCGCCGTCACTGTGTTGATTCTGGCCGGTTGCTCGTCCACCTCGGACGAGGAACCGGCCAGAGTTTTCGCGACACCCGACGGGCCGGGCCTGTCGGCCGCGGTCACCGAGGACGCCCTCGTCGGGCACCTCCAGGAATTGGAAACGATCGCCGCCGCACATGACGGAAACCGTGCCGCCGGTACCGCCGGATACGACGCGAGTGTCGATTACGTTGTCTCGCAACTCGAATCGGCCGGTTTCGAAGTCACCACTCCGGAGTTCGAGTTCGAGACCTTCGAGGCGCAGACCCAGACCCTGTCGCTCGAGGGCACCGAGATTCCGGTGTTCGCGCTCAGCTATTCACCGACCACACCCGCCGAGGGCATCACCGCGCGCGTCGTCGGGGCTCCCGCCGGTGCAGACGGATGCGAGGCAGCGGATTACGCCGGCCTCGATCTCGCCGGTGCGGTCGCCGTCGTGCCGCGCGGCGTGTGCCCGTTCGGTGCGAAGCAGACCGTCGCCGCCGAACTGGGTGCGGCAGCCACGATCATCGTCAACAACGAACCGGGACCGCTGGATTCGGGGACACTCGGCGATCCCGAGACCGCAAAGATCCCGACCGGCGGCGTCAGCCAGGAAGACGGCGCAGCGGTCCTCGCGGCACCCGAGGTCACGTTGACCCTCGTCACGACGACCGACACGACCACGAGCCGCAACATCATCGCCCAGACCACCACGGGCTCTACCGAGAACGTTGTGGTGGCGGGTGCTCACCTCGACAGCGTGCCCGAGGGCCCCGGCATCAACGACAACGGCACCGGCACATCGGCAGTACTCGAGACGGCCCTGCAGATGGGTAGTGCGCCCGAGGTGACCAACGCGGTGCGCTTCGCGTTCTGGGGTGCCGAGGAGGACGGGCTCGTCGGTTCCACCAAGTACGTCGAGGGCCTGTCCGACGACGACAAGCGAAACATCGCCCTGTACTTGAACTTCGACATGATCGGCTCGCACAACGCCGGCTACCTCGCGTACGACGGCGACGACTCCGACAAGGTCGGTGAGCCTGCGGGACCGGCCGGATCCGACGCCATCGAGCGCACCTTCGTCGAGCGGCTGGCCGCCGACGGCGTCGCCGCGGACGGCACCGATTTCGACGGTCGATCCGACTACGGCCCGTTCATCGAGGTCGGCATTCCGGCGGGCGGCGTCTTCAGCGGCGCGGACGAGAACAAGACGGCCGAGCAGGCTGCAAAGTGGGGCGGCACTGCCGATCAGACCTTCGACGAGAATTACCACACCGATCAGGACACCCTGGCGAACGTCGACCGCGCCGCACTGGCGAAGAACGGTGCCGCCGTCGCCTACGGAATCGGCGTCTACGCGCAGTCTGTGGAGGGCCCCAACGGAGTTCCGGTCGGTGCTGCGCGCGAGGCTGCACGCGCCGAAGGGTGAGGCTAAGTATGTGTAACCGTGGGTTACGCTCGATGCTGTGAACGCAGTCGTCTCCTCGGTGGTGGAGTGGGTCCGCACCACCAATCGAGCGCCCACGGTGGTCGGGGCGGTTCGACGTGTGCGGCGAGCACTACCCGGCGATCCCACGTTCGGCGATCCGATGTCCATCGACGGCCCGGGACGAGCATTGGCCGTCGCCCGCGTTGCGGATCGGTTTCTGGCCGCCAACGGACTCGACGACGAACCGGGTGCATCCCGTGAAGTCGGCCTCGGTGCCCTGCAGGTGTGGCAGGCGATCCTCGAGCGGGCCGGCCGCGGCCGCGGCGAATCGGACGTCACGATCGTCTTCACCGACCTCGTCGGATTCTCGTCGTGGTCGCTTCGTGCGGGCGATACCGCCACGCTGACTTTGCTTCGCAAAGTCTCGAAAGCCGTCGAACCCGAGGTCGCGTTCCGCGGCGGTCACGTCGTCAAAAGGCTCGGCGACGGCATCATGGCCGTGTTCTCCGATGCGGACAAAGCCGTCGAGGCCGTGTTCGCAGCACGGGATGCCCTCGGCGCCGTGAATGTCGACGGACACACCCCGACGATGCGCGTCGGTATCCACACCGGCAGCCCGCGTCAGGTGGGATCGGACTGGCTCGGTGTCGACGTCACCGTCGCCGCCCGCGTGATGCAGACCGGCGGAAACGGCAACGTCATGATCTCCGCCGCGGCCCTGGAGGCGGTCCCGCCGGAGGTGCTCGACGCCCTACACGTGGTGGCCAAGCCCTATCGCCGCAGCTTCTTCGCTCCGAAGATCAAGGGCGCGCCCGACGACCTACGCATCCTCCGACTCGTGCAGTCGCCACAGCGGTGACACCGGGCCGTGGCCCGCACCCAGGTCGTAGGACGCGGCCAGGCAACGGGTGACCCACTCCTTACCGAAGGCCACCGCGTCGGGCATCGAGTATCCGTGTGCCAGTGCCGACGCGATCGAGGCAGCGAGGGTGTCGCCGCCGCCGTGATCGTTGCCGGTGTCGATGCGGTCACTGGTGAATTCGAGGAACGTGTCGCCGTCGAACAGCAGGTCTGTGCTGTGGGTGGATGTGCGCAGATGACCGCCCTTGACCAGTGCCCACTGCGCGCCCAAGCCGTGCAGGGCTTCCGCGGCGCGGTGCGCGGACGCGTCGTCGACCACCTCGATGCCGGTGATCAACCGGACCTCGTCGAGGTTGGGGGTCACCAGCGAGGCGATGGGAAACAGGGTGTGGCGGATGGCGTCGAGCGCTTCGGCGTGCAGTAGCGGATCGCCGTGCATCGATGCGCACACCGGATCGACGACCAGGGGTACCGGCCGGTCGCGGCCGATGCCCACCTCGGTGCACACGGCGGTGACCGCTTCGATGATGGCGGTGGACGCCAACATCCCGGTCTTCGCTGCGCCGACGCCGATGTCCGAGACCACCGAGCGAACCTGGGCCGCGACTATCTCGGGCGGGATCTCGTGGAAGCCCGTCACACCGACGGTGTTCTGGACCGTCACCGCGGCGACGGCAACGCACGCATGGACGCCCAACATGGCCATCGTGCGGCTGTCCGCCTGGATTCCGGCCCCGCCGCCGGAGTCGGTTCCGGCGATCGTCAGCGCGCGGACGGGAGTCTCGCCGTTGGGCGTGAGCGGTAGGAACTTCACGAGAGACGACAGTACCGGCGGGGCGGAGGCGACCGTCTCGGCGGCCGAATCCGAACCTGTGAATATTCGGTGAAAACGCGACGTGGCTTCGAATGTTGTTGTATCACAACGTCGAACAGGGCAGCTTATGACCGATACCAGCATTCGAGTCGGGATGGACGGACAAACCTACGCATCCGAAGGTTTGTTGGTAGAAAAGGTGACAGAGCCACCGCACGCATGTTTAATAGTGGTGCACGTCACATTCGATTCACTCGTTCACCACCCCATACACAGCGAAGGAGGCGTCCCATGCTTGCGAGTTCTCCTAGCGCTGATGTCTCGATCAACAAGGATCAGAACCGGTTCGAGCTTCGATTGAACGGCGATCTCGTCGGGATCGTCGGATTCTTCGAGGTGGAGGGAAACGGCACGCGCGCAACGCGCACGCACGTCGTGTCCTTCATGCACACCGTCGTCACCGAGGACTTCGGTCATCAGGGCTTGGCCGGAATCTTGGTACGGCGCGCGCTGGACAGCGCACGTTCCTACGGTTGGAAGGTCAGGCCGGTCTGCACCTACGTGCAGCGATTCGCCGCCGCGAACCCGGAATACAACGACATGCTCGTCGCCCTCTGACCACTACTCGGGTCGGTCTCTCGCTGGTCACATCAAGGCTGGTCACATTAAGGACTCGACTCGGCGACGATCGAGGCACTCGACTCGCGTCACACGAGTAACACTGGTCTCATAAGTGACATGAGTCACATCATTTCTCGTCGCTCCGTCCCGGCGACACCTGTCGAGCGACCCGTCGTCCGCATCGAGGACGACGTCGATCACAGCAGATTCGATCTTTTCGTCGACGACGAGCTCGTCGGCATTCTCGGCTACCGCTTCGGTGACGGAGAGGTGGGCGAAGGCTGCGTCGTGGCGCTCATGCACACCGTCGTCAAGGAGGAGTTCGGCGATCGTGGGTGGGCCGGTGTGCTGGTGCGCGCCTCGCTCAACACCGCGCGTGATCGTCAGTGGCGCATCGTTCCGATCTGCACGTACGTCCAACGGTATCTGGCGCAGCACGAGGAATTTCTGGACCTGATCGCCGAGTAGAGAGCACTGCTCTTGCCTGGAGTGCACCATGGGTGAATACTGATTCCTGTAGAGAGCGCCGCTCTCGAAAGGTTGGTACTCCCGATACGTGCAGCTATGTACCTCTTCCTCGGCCTCATGTTCGCCCTCTACCCCGCATTGCGGCCCTACTCGGACGAGGTGGGGAGCGCAGGAGCGGACGCCTTCGCATCCTCGAGCTGGGTGCCGGCTCACACCTTCGCGATGCTCGGCTTCATTGCACTCGGCCTGGTCGTGCTCTACGGAGGTAGTCGGTCCGATCCCGCAGTGGTCACCACCTGGATCGGCGTCGGGCTCGTTCTGCCGTACTACGGCGCAGAGAGGTTCGCCCTGCATGCTCTGGGTGTCGACGCGGTAGCGAACTCCAACCCGGGCCTGATCGATCTTGCCGATCCGATCCGCTACTCGCCTGTGCAGTCTGTGATGTTCGGCCTCGGGCTCGTCTCGATTGCTGTCGGGCTGGTGATCTTCGCTCTACGGAACCGCTACGCGATGGTGTTGGCCGCCGGATTCATCCTGTTTCTCCCGCAGTTCTACGCCCCGCCGGCCCTGCGGATCGCCCACGGATTACTGATCGCCGTAGGGGCGATCATCGCCGCGCGAGCGGTGGCAGGCGGTTCGGTCCGGTCTGCTCAGCCGATCTCGATGATCACCGGAGCGTGATCGCTGGCTCCCTTGCCCTTGCGTTCCTCGCGGTCGATCGAGGCACCGGTGATCCGGGCCGAGAGCGCAGGCGAGGTCAGCGCCATGTCGATGCGTAGGCCCTGCTTCTTGGGAAACCGCAGCTGCGTGTAATCCCAGTAGGTATACGTTCCGGGCTCGGGAGTGAACTGCCGCGTCACCTCGGTGAATCCGGCGTCGGCGAATGCGGCAAAAGCATCACGCTCGGCCTGGGAGGTGTGGGTCTTGCCCTCGAACAGCGCAGGATCCCAGACGTCGTCGTCGGTGGGCGCGATGTTCCAGTCGCCCACGAGCGCGATCTGGGCCTCCGGATCGGCCGCAACCCACGCCTGAGCGTCGGCCTTCAGGGCGGCGAGCCATTCGAGTTTGTAGGTGTAGTGCGGGTCGGCGAGGTCGCGGCCGTTCGGCACGTAGAGGCTCCAGACGCGCACACCGTCACACGTGGCTCCGATGGCGCGGGCTTCCTGCGCGGGATCGATCTCGGGATCCTTGCTGAACCCGGGCTGATCCTCGAACCCGATCTGCACGTCGTCGAGACCGACTCGGGACGCGATGGCGACGCCGTTCCACTGACTCAGTCCGACGTGGGCCACCTCGTATCCGATATCGGTGAACCGCTGATACGGAAACTGTGCGTCCTTGCACTTGGTTTCCTGCATCGCGAGTACATCGACATCGGATCGCTGCAACCAATCGACGATTCGATCCTGACGAGAGCGGACGGAGTTCACATTCCAGGTAGCCAAGCGCACGGAGAGGAACCCTATAGAACGCCGCCGACACGGTGTCCGACCGATCGCCTCAGTGTGAATCCGGTCGCGCGTAGCGATAGTGGTGATGGTCGACGAAGCCCAGGTCTCGGTACAGGGCGAGCGCGACGGTGTTGTCGACGGCCACCTGCAGGTACGCGTGGGTTGCGCCGTGCTCGCGTCCCCACCGCACCAGTTCGCCGCACATCAAGGTGCCGAGTCCGTTGCGGCGATGTTCGGGGGAGACCCAGAGGGAGGTCAGTCCCACCCAGTGGCGACCGTCCGGGGCGGTGGTGACCGCCGCTCGTCCGACTGCGATCGCGCCTGATCCGACTGCACCTGCTCCGAGCGTGCCGAACCCGAGGGTGCCCTCGTGGATCGCCGACGCCACTTCTGCAGCGCCGTGAGGTGCTGCGCGACCCTGGTAGTGCAGTGACGTCAGCCAGTCGGTGGTCGGCTCCGCCGTGACGGTGATGGCCGAGTCGCCCTCGCGCAGAACAAGATTCGAGATGTCTGCCGCCATGACGGCACTCTCGTTGTACGACGTCCATCCGGCCGGAGCGGTGCCGAGACGATCGGGTAGCGACAGCGTCGGCGTCAATCCCCGTGCGGTGTATCGATCGCAGATTCTCGCCAGCGTCTCGGGCGTCGTCGACGCCCCGGGCTCGAGCGGTGCCGCCGAATTGGCGCGACCGGTGAAACCGTGACCGAAGCGCAGCTGCCAACCGTCGATCCATTCTCGCTCGACGCCCGGCCATCCGTCGGCGGCGGCAGCTTCGAGTGCCCTGATCTCCGACGTCCGAATCGGCTTCGGGCCCAACGGTTTCAAGGCTACGACGCGCTCGGCGGCAACCTGCACCAACGATCCGTCCCGGCCGCGGACCGAGACGGCATCGGCGTCGAGCGTCACCAGCTCACCGATCACGTCCGTCATCGGATGGGTGTGCCCGGGCGGCAGCCGATAGCGGAGCATCACCCGGGTACCCACCGGAATGCTCACTGGTCGACGATCATCGGGTCGGTCAGTCTTCGTCTTCGTCGTCGTGCCCGAACGGATCGTCGACGGTGCCGGGCGTCCAGCTCAGCCCCGGCACGCCCCAGCCGGCGCGCTTGATGGCCTTCTTGGCTGCCCGTGCGTGTCGTCCGATGAGTACGTCGGTGTAGAGGAAACCGTCGAGATGACCCACTTCGTGTTGGAGCATCCGAGCGAAGAAGCCTCGGCCTTCGATGTCGACGGGATCGCCCTTCGCATCGGTGCCGGTCACCCGAGCCCAGTCGGCGCGGCCGGTGGGGTGCTGCTCGCCGGGAACCGACAGGCAGCCCTCGTCGTCGTCATCGGGATCGGGCATCGTCTCGGGAATCTCGGACGTCTCGAGGACGGGGTTGACGACCTCCCCGCGTCGCCGGAAGACCTTGCCGTCCGCGCCTTGGTCGGGGCAGTCGTAGATGAACAGACGTTTGCCGACGCCCACCTGGTTCGCCGCGAGACCGACGCCGTTCGCGGCGGCCAGGGTCTCGTACATGTCGGCGATCAGCTCGGCCAGCTCGGCGGGTGACTCGGTGACGGGAGCGGTTGCGGTGTGGAGCACCGGATCGCCGACGATCCGGATGGGAAGAATTGCCATGGTCGACAAGGATAGTGGTGCGGGAGTGGAGCCTGCGGAATGACCCAGGGGGGGTGGTGCGTGTGGTCCCTTGCGCTGCCGGTCTTCGTCGAACACGCCACGCGCCGGTACCTCGCGGGAGCCGTGCCTCGGGCATCGAGCATGGTTGAATGATTCTCGAAACACAACTGTGTAATTCGGTCGGTGCGCGTACGGGTGCCGGCAGTACTGGGGGAAGCAGATTTCCCCAGGGTCTGTGGTCTCACGAGTTGGTGATCGCACAGGTCCAGGGAGTCGAGAAGTCGAGGAGTGGGATGGACGGCGCAGCAGCGCGTGACTCGAACCAGGCTCAGCAACCGGGAAGTTCGGACGGCTCGCAGGATCCGAACGAAGTCGGTGCAGACGGCCTGAGTCGACGAGAGCACGACATCCTGTCCTTCGAGCGGCAGTGGTGGAAGTACGCCGGTGCGAAGGAAGAGGCCATCAAGGAACTCTTCTCCATGTCGGCCACCCGCTACTACCAGATTCTGAACGCATTGGTCGATCGTCCGGAGTCGCTCGCCGCGGATCCGATGCTGGTCAAGCGCCTGCGCCGCCTGCGGGCGAGTCGGCAGAAGGCTCGCGCGGCACGTCGGCTCGGTTTCGACGTCTGAGCAGGTCCGACTATCGGCGTGTTCCGAGCCGCCGTCGACGGTCGGCTAGGGTCGAGTACGTGAGCAGCCCCAACCCGGAACAGACCGGGCCACCACTCCGCGCTCTGGCCATGGTGTTGATTTCGCTCGCGATCCTGTTCGCGGCGATCGGTGCACTCTCGCTCACCGGTTCCGATTCCGACGAGGCGGCCGCCGAGCCCTCCGCTTCCGAGACGACGAGCGCGCCGGCTGTGGTTGCACCCACGACGCAGGCCCCCGCAGCGCAGGTACCGGCAGGTGACGCGTCGACCAGCTCCGCGGCCCCCACCACCTCGGGCACCTCCGCCGACGTCGAAGTGCGGGTGCTCAACAACTCCAACGTCTCCGGTCTCGCGGCCGGTACCGCGAGCACCTTGACCGCCGGGGGATGGAACGTCGCCGAGACGGGCAACTTCAGCGAGGCCCAGTTCGCCCAGACGGCGGTGTACTACGGAACTGCTGCAGGTGAGGAACAAGCTGCGCAGTCGATCGCCACGGAACTCGGTGTTCCGGCCGAGCCCAAGCCGACCTCGCTCGAATCCACGGTCGGCGTCGTCGTCATCGTGACGCAATAGGTATCCAGACCCGAGAGTTCACCACATCGACGACGTGCCCGGTTCGGTCGAATCGGGCGGCACGTTATTATTTTCGAGCCCGGCGAAACTGCCTGAAAGAGGAGCGATTTCCGATGGACATGTTCAAGCGACGCACTGCTGCGACCCGATCGTTGCGTTACGCGGTGCCGGTCCTCGCGATCGCAGCGCTCGGTCTCTCTGCCTGCAGCAACGGCGAGGTTGCGTCCGATACCCCCGGTACCGTTCCGCCGGTCTGGACCGGCGAGTCCGATCCGTCGGCGGCCGCTACGGCAGGCGACGGCCGGGCCGAGTCCGGGTCGGGCTCCGAGGAGACCATCGAGGGCACCCTCCGCAACGCCTCCGGTGCCGAGGTGGGCACAGTGACGTTCGCGGCCGAGGGTGAGAAGCTCACCGTCACCGCCGAGGTCGAGAACATGACTCCCGGATTCCACGGCTTCCACGTTCACACCGTGGCCGCCTGCGAGCCGAACTCCGTGGCACCCACCGGCGGGGAACCGGGCGCATTCCTGTCTGCGGGCGGTCACCTGCAGGTCGACGGCCGCACCGAGCATCCGGCCAGCGGTGATCTGACGTCCATCCAGGTCGGCGAGGACGGCACCGGACGACTCGTCACCACGACCGACACGATCACGCTCGACGATCTGCGCGCCGGCGGTGCGGGAACCTCGGTGATCGTGCACGAGGGTGCCGACAACTTCGCGAACATTCCGCCGCGGTACACACTTCCCGACGGTGCCGCGGTGCCGGACATGACGACCCTGATGACCGGCGACGCCGGTGCTCGGGCTGCGTGCGCGGTACTGCAGTAGTTTGAGCGCTCCCCGGATCGACTTCGCGAGTTCACCTCGCCCGACGCTCGGCGTCGAGTGGGAGATCGCACTGGTCGACAAGAACACGCGAGACCTGGTCAACTCCGCCGAAGCGGTGATGGACGGCGTGCGCGATATCGCCGGGGACACCCCTCGGGTAACCAAGGAATTGCTGCGCAACACCGTCGAGCTCGTCACCGGAGTGTGCGAGAACGTCGGAGAGGCCATGGAGGACCTCGGCGGCTCGTTGGACCTGGTGCGCCGCGCCGCGGATCCACTGGGAATCGATCTGTTCTCGGCGGGCACGCACCCGTTTGCCGAATGGTCCACCCAGCAGCTCACCAGCTCGCCGAGCTACGACGAGCTGATCGCGCGCACCCAGTGGTGGGGTCGGCAGATGCTGATCTGGGGAGTGCACGTGCACGTGGGAGTCTCGTCGCCCCACAAGGTCTTTCCCATTCTCAACTCGCTGCTCCTGCAGTACCCACACCTGCTGGCATTGTCCGCCTCCTCGCCGATCTGGGCTGGAAACGACACCGGATACGCCAGCAATCGTGCGCTGATGTTCCAGCAGCTGCCGACAGCCGGTCTGCCGTTCCAGTTCGAGGACTGGTCGCAGTTCGAGGGATTCGTTCGCGATCAGCTCAAGACCGGCGTCATCGAGCAACTCGGCGGCATGCACTGGGACATCCGGCCGGCACCGAAGTGGGGAACCATCGAGGTCCGAGTGTGCGACGGGGCGTCGAGCAAGCGGGAGTTGGCGGCCCTCGTCGCGTTGACACACTGCCTCATCGTCCACCTCGACGAGCGACTCGAAGCGGGGGAGACACTGCCGTCCATCCCGCCGTGGCACGTGCAGGAGAACAAGTGGCGAGCGGCCAGGTACGGCCTCGACGCCGAGATCATCCTGGACTCGAGCAGCAACGAACGCCTGGTCACCGACGATTTGCACGACCTGCTCGAAAAGTTGACGCCGACGGCCGTGCGGTTGAACTGCGTCGACGAGTTGGCCGCGGTGGCCGACATTCCCCGGCGCGGGGCGTCGTACCAACGCCAGCGTGCGGTGGCTGCGCAGTCCGGCGGAGATCTGCGAGCCGTCGTGGAGTCGTTGGTCACCGAGCTCCAATCGTGACCGTTTGTATTTAACTTTGTGTTCACTCACCGTTTACGATCAACGGCGTGCTGCAGGGGGATGTCGGGACCGTCGAGGTCGATTCGACACGTGAGAACTCTGTTCGTCCCCTGATCGTCGGCGCTGCCCTCGTTGCCGCGTTCCTGGTGCTGCTGCAGATCATCGCGACGGTCTGGAACTTTCCCGGCCCGCTGCCGAGCGTGTGGAACGACCTGTTCGGCACACCGAAGTCGATGTCGCTGCCGTGGGCGGCGCTGGTCCTGGCCACTGTAGGACTGAACACTGCTCTCCGTCTGCGCACCCTGGTCATCGCAGCGCTGATCGATGCTGCTGTGCTCGGTGTCCGATTCGGTTTCGACGCCACCCTGACGGTCGGCAACGGCCCGTCGCTCGTGTTGGTCGGGCTCGGGTTCTACGTCGCCGGTCGGGGGGACACTCGGGCGATGCGCGGTGTTGCTCTGGGAGCACTGCTGTTGCTCGCGACCAAGGCGGGCGACGCCTGGTTGCACATCACCACCGTCGTTCGGCCCTACGTTCTCGACGAATACGCATACGCCGCCGATCACGCGCTGGGGAATCCGTCCTGGGTCCTGGGCAACATCCTGGACCGCCTCGGCCCGGTCGCCGAAGGAACGCTGCACTGGATCTACATCCAGCTTCCCGTCGCGGCGATCGTCGTTGCGCTGTACCAGTTACGCGGAGTTGCCGCGGGTGCAGCCTGGCCGAGGCACTTCCTGTTCCGCACGTTTCTGCTCATCGGACTCGTCGGACCGGTGTTCTATCTGCTGTTCCCGGTGGTAGGACCGATGTTCGCGTTCGATTCGTGGCCATCGCAGGTCATGCCGCTCTCGGGCGCGCTCGGCGAGATCCCGTTCGACTCGGAGACTCCGAGAAACTGCATGCCGAGCCTGCACACCGCATGGGCGCTGAGCATCTTCATCCATTCCCGACGCGGCCCGTGGTGGCTGCGCGCCGGCGGCACCCTGTGGTTGCTCGGTACGCTTGCCGCCACTCTCGGATTCGGCTACCACTACGGCGTCGATCTGGTGGCCGGTGCAGTGCTGTGCCTGACTCTCGAATCCGTCCTCCGCGACCCCGAGCGCGGCTGGAATCGGGCCCGAATCACGTTGGTGGCCTACGGCTGCGCCGCGATGGCTGCGCTGTTGGTGAGCTACCGCTATCTCGCCGCCGCATTCGCATCACACCCTCAGGTGTTCGGGCCGCTCGTTCTCGGCGTACTGGCAGCCATGGCGTTCGGCTTCCATGCGGTGTTCTTCGCCGATTCGCCCCGAGCTACCGATCGGACTCGTCCGGTTCCATCTCGTTGACGATCAGCAGGCCGTCGCGGCCCCGCTGCTCTCGGTAGGCCACGCGGCCGACCGTATGAGCGATTACCGGAGCGGTCACCAGGGTGAAAATACCCACCAGCACGAGCATCCAGATGTCGACGTTTCCGCGCAGGCTGATGATCGCCCCGATCAACACCATGATCAGACCGACCACCTGCGGCTTGGTGGCCGCGTGCATCCGCGAGAGAGTATCGGGGAAGCGCACGATGCCCACGGCGGCGGTGAACGCCAGTAGTGCCCCCAACAGAATGAAGATGGATGCAATGACCTGCGCAACGGTGCTCATTCGTCCCTCACCCGGAATCGTGCGATGCTGACCGATCCGACGAAGCTGACCAGCGACAGCGCGACGATGGCCGGTACCAGCGTGGTGTCGCGGCTGTAGACGGCCCACACCGCGAGGCCGCACATGGAGACGGCAAGAATCGTGTCCATGGCGACGAGTCGGTCGAGTGTGCTGGGGCCGTCGAGCAATCGGAACGCGGTCAGGATCGCGGCGGCGATCAGGAGGACGCCTGCTACGGCGAGTACGACGGTCACGACCAGTCCCCCTTCCTCTTGTCGTCGGTCTTCTTGTCGTCCCGAGGAGCGTCCGAATCGGCCTCGACGGGGTCGTCGCCGAGCACCCCGTGGTACTGCTCGTACTCCTGGTAGTGCAGGGGGCTGGGCTTCCAGTCGGAATCACGCTCGAAGCCGGCGATGAACAGCTTCTCCAGGTGTCGGACGTAGGCGTAGAAGCCGTCGACCGCCTTCTGGGTACCCATGTCCAGCACGTGCACGTACAGCAGGCGTCGGGTTCGGTCGATCTCGAGCACCATGGTGCCGGGCACCAGATTCATAGCGTCGACGAACAGGGTGAGTACCAGATCGGACTTGATCGCGATGCGGCAGCGCAGCACTCCGGTGACCGGCGGGGCCTTCGGCCGGATCGCCAACCAGGCGACGCTGACGCTGGATTCGATTGCGTAGTAGAGGAATACGACGGCAAGCTTGACGAGCGAGAACACGTGGATGCGGCCCTCGACCGGAACTCGTGGCAACGGCAGCAGCACCATGATCAGCAGTCCCACTGCGATACCGCCGAGGATGTTCGCGGCAGAAACGTTGCCCCACAACAGCACCCAGATGGCCGTCAACCAGGCGAGGGTCCACAGACGCAGCAGAATCGAGCGGTCCATCTTCATCTTCATCGGGTGCCCTCCTCGTCTGCACGAGCCTGCTCGTAGGCCTGATCGCCGACGAATTCCGCACCGCGCACCGCGTCGATGTACACCGAGCGATCGCGGAGGTCCGCTGCGGCGCGGTCGCTGATGTCGATGATGCGGCCGGCGAACACCGTCATCGCCAAGCCGACGACGACGAGGCCGATCGTCGGGATCAACATGAAGGCCGGCATCCGGCCGACGTCCTCGCGGTCACCGAACTGAATGTCCGACGAGTCGTCGAGCAGAGCGGACGGGCTGTTGTCGGCCAGGTCGCCCTCGGGGGCGTCGGCGCGAGCCCGCCAGAATGCCTTGGTCCACACCCGGGCCACCACGTACAGCGTCAGCAGGCTGGTGACGGTGCCGCCGGCGACGAGCAGCCAGGCCAACACGCTGCCCTGTTCGCTACCGGCCTGCAGCAGAGCGACCTTGCCGATGAAGCCCGAGAACGGTGGAATGCCACCGAGATTGAGGGCGGGCACCAGGAACACGATCGCCAGCACCGGGCTGGCCGCAGCCAAACCGCCGAGTCGTCGCAGTGACGACGAACCGGCCTGACGCTCGATCAGGCCGACGACGAGGAACAGCGTCGTCTGCACCAGAATGTGGTGCGCGACGTAGTAGATCGAGCCCGACAATCCCGATTGGGTCGACAGCGCGACGCCGAAGATCATGTAGCCGATGTGGCTGACGAGGGTGAACGAGAGCAGTCGTTTGATGTCGCTCTGGGCGATGGAGCCGAGGATGCCGACGAGCATCGTCAGCAGACCACAGACCATCAACACGTTGTCGAGTGAGCCGTCCGGGAACAGCAGGGTGTGTGCGCGGATGATCGCGTACACACCGACTTTCGTCAGCAAACCGGCGAACACTGCCGTGACCGGGGCCGGGGCGGTGGGGTACGAGTCGGGAAGCCACGTCGACAGCGGGAACACCGCGGCCTTGATGCCGAACGCCACCAGCAGCACGGCGAAGATCGCGGTTCTCGTGCCCGACGGGATGTCGTCCATCCGCACCGCGATATGTGCCAGATTCAGCGTTCCGGTGGCGCCGTAGACCAGGGCGATACCGATCAGGAAGATCAGTGAGGACACCATCGAGACCATCACGTACGAGACGCCTGCTCGCACGCGGTCTGCGCTGGCTCCCAGAGTCAGCAGCACGAACGAGGCGGCCAGCAGTACCTCGAAGCCGACGAACAGATTGAACAGGTCGCCGGCCAAGAAGGCGTTGCACACGCCTGCGGTCAGTGCGAGATAGGTCGGCAGGAAGATCGAGACCGGCTGATTCTCACTGCCGTCGCGGATACCCTGACCGATCGAGTACACCATGACCGCGAGCAACACGATCGAGGAAACGACGAGCATCATCGCCGAAAGTCGGTCCACCACAAGGGAAATGCCGAGCGGTGAATCCCAACCGCCGACCTGAAGTGCGCTGGTGCCGTCGCGATCGGCGAGGTAGAGCATCATCGACGAGATCGCGACCACGGCAGTCAGCGCGACGATGGTGATGAAACGCTGCGCGCGGGGTTTGCGGCCGAGTACCAACGTCAGGGCCGCGGCGAGCATCGGAATGAGAACGGGTAGTGGAGTCAGGGCATCGATCACGCCCGGGGAGATCGTCACTTGTCGTCTCCCTTCGTGTCGTCGGTGCTGCGGTCGTCGTTGCTGCCGTTCTCTGGGCGGCTGTCGTCCTTCTCGGCCGTATCGAGACCGTCGAGCCCGCGGAGCTGTGGGTTGTCGTCGTCGTTGTCGAAGTCGCCGTCGTGCAGATCCTCGTAGCATTCGAGGTCTTCGAGGTTTCTGATCTCCTCGAGGGGGATCGGATTGCCCTTCGAGTCGAATGCGTCGCCGCCGAAGCTCGGTTCGCCCGTCACCGGGTCGTCGGAGCGGTCGCGGTCGGGTGCCTCGGCCATCGACCGGCGCTTGGAGACCTTGGTGTCCTCGGGGTCGTTCTCGACGTCGTCCTTGGTGTTGAGCGTGAACGATCGGTAGGCGAGTGCGAGGACGAAGGCCGCGATACCCATGGTGATCACGATTGCCGTCAGGATCATCGCCTGCGCCAACGGATCGGCCATGCTTTGGCCCAGGGAGTTGTCCCGGCCCACGATGGGCGGCGTACCGGCCGGCCCACCGACAGTGAGCAACAGCAGATTGACGCCGTTGCCGAACAGCAACAGGCCGAGCAGCATCTTGGTGATGCTGCGTTCGAGTAGCAGGTAGACGCCGGCGGCGACGAGGACGCCGACGATTATGAGCATTCCGAGATCAGCGGTCATGGGGCGCTCACTCGGCCTTGGCTCTGCATTTCCACCTGTGCGTCGAGACGTGCGCCGAGACTGCGCAGCACGTCGAGTACCAACCCGACCACGATGAGATACACACCGAGGTCGAAGAACAATGCGGTGACGAGCTTGATGTCACCGAGTATCGGCAGCGTCACTTCCAACGTCGCCGAGGACAGTGCAGGTGCGCCGAGGAACATCGACGCCACCGCCGTACCGGCCGCGAAGATCAACCCGAGACCCAGGATCTTTCCGGCATCGATCGGCACCGCTTCGCCGAGCTCGTAGCGGCCGCCCGCGAGATAACGCAGCACCAACGCCAGACCGGCCGTGAGGCCACCGGCGAAACCGCCGCCGGGGGCGTTGTGGCCGGAGAAGAAGAAGTAGATCGAGAGCACCATGATCGTCGGGAAGATCAACCGCGTCGTCACTTCGAGAATCAGTGAGCGATGGCGCGGATCGATCAGATCGCCACCCAACAGCCACGTCGTCTCCGCCGCGTAGTTGGAGTCCGAGTTCGACGAGGAGGCGTTCGATGCGGGGGCGTCGGACACTCGCGGAGCGCTGCCGAACCGGCGGTTGCGGAAGACCAGGCTGGCCACGCCCGTTGCGGCGACCAGCAGAACGCAGATCTCGCCGAGGGTGTCCCAGGCGCGGATGTCGACGAGGATCACGTTGACGATGTTCTTGCCGTCGCCCAGCTCGTACGCGGCCTCGGGGAACTGCAGTGAGACCGGAGCTGCGCTGCGGGCGTTCATCGCGAATGCTCCCAGCACACTGACCGTTGCGCCGACGGCGACGGCGAGCGCGGCGCGGGGGCCGCGAGATCCGGCCGAGCCCCGGTCGTCGACCTCGGCCGGCAGCTTGCGCAGCACCAGCACGAAGACCACGAGGGTCAGGGTCTCGACGAGGAACTGGGTCAGGGCGAGGTCGGGTGCACCGTGGATGGCGAAGATGACGCCGCAGCCGTAGCCGGTGAGTCCGACGAGGATGACGCTTGCCAGACGGTTTCGCATGACGGTTGCCCCGAGGCCACCCGCGATCATGATCACTCCGATGACCAACTGGAGCGGGGTGTTCCACAGGGTGTACTCCAGGCCTGGCTTCTGCCCGACGATCAACACGATGATCGGCAGCAGCACCAGGGTCAGCAGGATGGTGCCCTGGGTGAGGGGGAGCGAACCACGCTGCGTGGTGCCGGTGAGGCGGATGGACAGGGTGTCCATGGACTTGAGCACGTTGTCGTAGATGCGGTCGGCGTTGCCGAGCGGTGGGTGCTCGAACTTGAGTCGGTTGACCACACGATGGGCTATGAACAGCCCGACGCCGCCGGTGACGACGACGACGGTCAACGCCAGCGGCAGGTTGAACCCGTGCCAGAGCGCCAGGTGGTACGGCTCCTGCCCGTACGACGGCAGGGTGCGTGCGTAAGGGCTGACGATGTGGTCGACGATCGAGGACGCGAATCCCGCGACCAGGCCGAGAACCGCCAGGAATGCTGGCGCGGCCAGGAACAGCGCGGACGGCGCGTGCATGTTCTTCACCGACGGGCTCGGACGCTTGAGCTGCTTGCGGCCGAACGCGCCCCAGACGAATCGGATGCTGTAGGTGACGGTGAGAATGGACCCGATCACCAAGCCGGCGACGACGAGGGCGGCGACGGTCGGATCGAGCGTCGGAGTGCTGATCACCGCCGACAGGGCCGTCTCTTTGCCGACGAAACCGATCATCGGGGGCAGGCCGGCCATGCTGGCGGCAGCGAGCGCTGCGATGGCGGCGAGCCACGGGGCCTTCTTGCCGAGGTGGGCGAGCTTGCGAATGTCGCGCGTGCCGGTGGTGTGATCGACGATGCCCACGACCATGAACAGTGTTGCCTTGAACATCGCGTGCGCGATCACCATCGTCAGGCCGGCCAGCATGGCTTTTTCGGAGCCGATGCCCACCAGCACCATCAGGAAGCCGAGCTGGCTGACGGTGCCGAACGCCAGGATGAGCTTGAGGTCGAAGGCACGCAGCGCGCGCCACCCGGCCAGGATCATCGACAGCAGCCCCAAGCTGATGATGGTCGCGCGCCACGGACCCGAGTCGGCGAAACCCGGTGCGAGGCGCGCCACCAGGTAGATGCCGGCCTTCACCATGGCCGCGGCGTGCAGGTAGCCGCTGACCGGTGTGGGGGCGGCCATGGCTCCGGGGAGCCAGAAGTGCATCGGCACGATGGCCGACTTGCTCAGCGCGCCGATGAGGATCAACACGATCGCCACGCCGGGCAGCCAGCCGCCCGGGGCGTTCGTGACTACCTCGGACAGGTTGTACGTGCCCGCGGCCTGGCCGAGGACGATGATGCCCACCAACATCGCCAGCCCGCCTGCGGTGGTGACGAGCAGAGCCTGCGTGGCCGCACGCCTACTCGAGGCACGCTCGGCGTAGTGGCCGACGAGCAGGAACGACAGGACCGTCGTGATTTCCCAGAAGATGTAGAGCACCAGCATGTTGTCGCTGGTGATGAGGCCGAACATGGCACCGGAGAACGCGACCATTTCGGCGGCGAACAGGCCGAGCCGTGGCTCGTCGTCCTCGAAGTAGCGGGCGCAGTAGAGCAGAATCAACGCGCCGATGCCCAGCACCAGCAACGACATGATGGCGGCGAGGGAGTCGAACCGCATATCGATGTTCATCGACAGGCCGGGAACCCACTCGATACTCAGCTTCTGCTCTGTGTTCCAGTTGACGAACACCCAGATCAGACTCAGCAGGGGAACGAGTGCGAGCGGGAAGAAGGCAGTGCGACCCCACCACCGGACGAGGAGCGGGGCGAGCAGCGCGGCGGCGGTGTGCGCAAGAAGAATGGCGAGCAAAAATCACTCCGTCGTCTCGGGTCGCATCGGCTGCGGGGCCGAGGCGGTGGTCGTAGGGCGGCGATGAGTAGGGTTTTGAAATCTGTGTGAAATTCGACCTATGGCTTTGAGAAATAACGAACCGGCCACCGAACGGTGGCACCTCGGTTGTCGGATTCCATCCTACTTTGCATGGTCGACGGCGGACCCAGCGGTACAAATCGGACGTATCTCGGAAAGAGGAACTATGCCCGCGAACGGTGAGAGGCTCATTCGGACGGCCGGGTTGGCCTACGTTCGAGACCGTCGCATGATCCAGGCGCGATCGGTCGGCAAATCCGCGTTCTACATGGCGGGCGGCAAGATCGACCCCGGTGAGACGGCAGAGCAGGCATTGCACCGGGAGATCAGAGAAGAACTGGACGTCGCAGTGATCGATGCTCGTCTCCTCGGAGTGTTCGAGTGCGAGGCCTGGGGACATCCGACGGGAACACCGCTCGAGATCACCTGCTTTCTGGCCGATCTGGTCGGCGAACCGTCGCCGACCAGCGAAATTGCCGAGATCAGGTACTTCACCCGGGACGAGTACGCCGCGATGCCCGACGTCGCTCCGGGGTCACTGATGGTGTTCGACCGAATGAAAGCACTCGATTTGATCGACTGAAGCAGGTACGTTGGTCAGTGAGAGAACGTACGTTCTCCACAGCCACCGCGAAGGAGTCTCCATGACTGATCTGTCCCAGAAAGCCACCACCCTGCTCGAGCTGCACAAGCCGGGCAACCCGGTCGTGTTGCCGACCGTGTGGGACGCCTGGTCCGCCAACCTGGCCGTGTCCGCGGGCTTCACCGCGCTGACCGTCGGTAGCCACCCGGTCTCGGACTCCATCGGCAAGCCGGACAACGAGGGCATCACCTTCGACGAACTCCTCGCCCGCATCACGCAGATCTCCGGAGCCGTCGACGCACCGCTCTCGGTCGACATCGAATCCGGCTACGGCGAGGACCCCAAGCGCCTGATCGACGGACTGATCTCCGCCGGAGCGGTCGGCCTCAACATCGAGGACACCGTCCACAGCGAGGGCGGACGCCTCCGTGAAGCACAGGAGCACGCCGACCTCGTCGGAGCACTGCGCGCGGCGTCGGACGCCACCGACGTGCACGTGGTCATCAACGCCCGCACCGACCTGTTCGTCAAGGAGATCGGCGACGAGAACGATCGCGTCGACCGCGCCATCGCGCGTCTGAAGCTGGCCGCCGATGCCGGAGCCGACTCGCTCTACCCTGTCGGCTTCCACAACGACGCCGACTACAAGCGTCTGGCCGAGGAACTCCCGCTGCCGATCAACGCCATTGCCAACCCCGCCGAGGGCGATCTCTCGCACTTCGCATCCCTCGGTGTCGGTCGCATCAGCTTCGGGCCGATCTTCCAGATGGTGCTCGCCAAGCGCGCCGAAGAGGTCCTCGCGCGCTGGAAGTGAGAGCGGCTTCGCCGCAGGTGAGCGGAAACTCGTAGCCCGCTACGAGCTTCCGCTCACGACCCGTAGGCCCGCAGATGCGCCACCTGGTCGGGATCGAGTGACGGCTTGACCGTCGCCCGAGCGGTGGCGACATCGGCGGCCGTGACGGCCGCGGCATCCATCGACCGACGCATCGCCGTCAAGGCCGCCTCGCGCAGCAGCGCCGCGCAATCGGCGGCGGAGTAGCCGTCGAGATCGCGGGCGAGAGATTCCAGATCGACGTCCTCGGCCAGTGGAATGGACTTGCCCGACGCCTTCAGGATGTCCACCCGGGCATCGGAATCCGGCGGCGGCACGAACACCAGACGCTCGAGTCGGCCGGGCCGCAGCAGGGCCGGGTCGATCAGATCGGGCCGGTTGGTTGCTCCCAGTACCACCACGTCGCGTAACGGTTCGACGCCGTCGAGCTCGGTCAGCAGCGCTGCCACGACCCGATCGCCGACGCCCGAATCCGAGCTCTGCCCGCGTCGGGGAACGAGCGCATCGACCTCGTCGAGAAAGATGAGCGACGGCGCAGAATCGCGGGCTCGCTGAAAGAGCTCTCGCACAGCCTTTTCCGAGGAGCCGACCCACTTGTCCATCAGCTCTGCGCCTTTGACCGAGTGCACGCTGAGCTGGCCGGAGCTGGCGAGAGCGCGCACGAGGAATGTCTTGCCGCACCCGGGTGGACCGTAGAGCAGCACACCGCGCGGCGGTTCGATTCCCAAGCGCGCGAACGAATCCGGATGCCGAAGCGGCCACAGCACGGCCTCGGTGAGTGCCTGCTTGGTCTCGACCATGTCGCCGACGTCCTCGAGGGACAGGCTGCCGATCGCGAGCTCCTCACTGCCCGAACGCGACAGCGGGCGGATCACTTGCAGAGCGCCCACCAGATCGTCCTGAGTCAACGAGGCTGCGGCCGAGTTCTCCGACGCGCGGGCTGCGGCACGCAACGCCGCCTCACGCGTCAGTGCAGCGAGATCTGCGACCACGAAACCCGGTGTCCGTGAAGCGATCTCGACAAGATCGACGTCATCCTGCGGCACCTTCTTCAGCAGGTGTTCGAGCAATCCCTTGCGGCCGGCGGCGTCGGGCAGGGTGAGCGTGAGCTCGCGATCGCACAGGTCCTGGCCCCGTAGTCGTGCGTCGGTGGCCTCGGGATGCGCGGTCGTCGCGATCAGGGCCAGACCCGGAGTGTCGACGGCCCGGCGCAGCACGTCGAGCACGAAGGTCGACGCCGGTTCGGGATCGGACGGCAACAGTGCGTCGACGTCTGTGATCATCAGAACCCCGGAGCCGGCGAGTTCGTCCACCGCCGCAGTGACGCGCTCGACGCGAGCGGACGCCTCGAGTGCGCCGATCGACGGACCGTCCAGTACCACGCAGGCTCGCTCGGCGATCACCGCGCGGGCCAGCGTGGCCTTGCCCACCCCACCCGGCCCGGTGATCAGCACTCCCAGATGTGGCGATGCGCCGAGTGTGGCCAGTAGTTCCGATTCGTCCAAGGCGAGACGCAGCCACTCGGTCAGCTTTGCCGACTGTGCGCTCACGCCCACCAGATCAGCCGCGCTCACTCGTGGGGGAGCAGCCCTCGGGATGTGTACCGACGCGGATTGTGTTGTGCCGGAAGCGGCCACGGTGCCGGTCCCCCAACTCACCGCCGAGTTGGGCTGAACACTCACCGGCCCACCCGACGGGTCGACGGCGGAGACCGTCAACAGTTCGGTGGTCCAGGCAACCCCGAACGTCCTCGACAGCGCTTGCGTCGCCGAACTCGTCGACGTGCCGGGGCCCAGATCGCGGGGGAGCAGAGATACCGTGTCGCCCACCGTCAACACCTTGCCGAGCAACGCTTGTCGCAGGGTGGCGTCGGAGATGGAACCGGTGGCGAGCGCGGAGCCGGTCACCGTAACGGTCTTGGCACCGTAGACGGTGACGGGCGCGACTGCGACAGTGGCATTTTCGCGCAAGCCGGCATTGGAGAGAGTGACATCGTCCAGCAGTGCCGTGCCCTGCGGTGATCCCTCGGGAGCCGCAGCGACGACGGCCGCAGTACGCCGAGAACCGATGAGCGCCAACGCATCCCACTCCCGCAGGCCGAGAGCGGCGAGCACTTCCGGATGCAGTCGAACGACACCGCGTCTGGCGTCGGCCGCCGAGGTATTCAGGCGAGCGGTGAGAACGAGCTCAGGCGTCGTCGAGCGAGATTCGGTCACACACCCAACCTACTGGGGTCATTCCGCAGGCTCCACTACCGACATTGGCTGCGAGGCGTCAACTACGAGGCCGACGCAGTCCCAGACGAGCCTGCGACCGCCGATTGTTACCCGGCGCGCGTCGGATGGCCCGTCGCTCCGCGCGGCGCTCGGCCGGCTTGGCGTCCCACGTGTACGGGCGCGCGGCAGTCCAGCGTTGTGATCGCACCGCGAACGGGATGTGGACCAGGTAGGCCAGCACCAATCCCATCAGGAGAACCAGCGGGAAGGTGATGAGCGCGGCGGCGAGCAGAGCCACCAGAACCAGCAGGATGGCCGCCAGTCGAGGCGGGACCGACACCGTCTTGAGCGCGAGGGTGGGGATGCGGCTGACGATGAGAGCCGCGGTGACGATCGACCATCCGGCGACGACGTAGAACGACGCCCACCAGCCGTCGCCGAATTCCTCGAATGCGGCGATCGGGGCCAGCGCGATGAGTGCCCCGGCGGGTGCGGGAACGCCGGTGAAGTATTCGCGAGCGTACGCGGGGGTGTCGTCCTCGTCGAGCAAGGTGTTGAAGCGGGCGAGCCGGAGAACGATGCTCACCGCGTAGACCAGTGCGACGATCCAGCCGCCGCTGCTGCCTTCGAGCAACGTCACGTACAAGACCAGCGCCGGGGCGACGCCGAACGAGATGGCGTCGGACAGCGAGTCCAGTTCGGCACCGATCTTGCTGGTGGCGTCGAGCAGACGCGCGATTCGCCCGTCCAACGCGTCGAGAATGGCGGCGGCACCGATCATGGCGAGTGCGGTGCCGAGCTGACCGTCGAGGGCGAACTTGACCGCGGACAGGCCGGAGCACAGCGCGAGAATCGTGACGACGGACGGGAGCAGACGGATGGCAGCAGGCGGCTTGGCGCGTCTGGTGATCATGTCGGCGTCTACTGCGACAGCTCGGCGAGGACCGTCTCGGCACCGACTGCGCGTTGGCCGCGCTCGACCAGCAAGGTCGTGCCCGCGGGGAAGTAGGTGTCGACGCGTGAGCCGAATCGGATCAGGCCGTACGTGTCGCCGATCGAGAGCGTATCGCCCACCTTGGCGTTGTTGATGATGCGTCGCGCGATGAGGCCGGCGATCTGCACGACGGCGACGTCCTGGCCGGAGTCGGTCCTGATGTGCATGCTGTTGCGTTCGTTGACTTCGCTGGCCTCGGCGAGATCGGCGGATTTGAACTGGCCGCGGCGATGAACGACCTCCATCACTCGGCCGCCGACGGGAACACGCTGTACGTGCACGTCCAGGACCGAGAGGAAGATGCTCACGCGCGGGACCGGCTCGGAGCCGAGATCGAGCTCGGCCGGCGGGACCGCAGTATCGACGAGGGTGACGAGGCCGTCGGCGGGAGCGACGACGACTCCGGGGCGGTTCGGCGGCACCCGTGATGGGTGGCGGAAGAAGGTGGCGCAGGCTCCGGCGGCGACGAGTCCGGCATTGCGAACCCACTTCGAGCGGCGGCCGAGCACTGCAACTGCGAGCGGACCACCGACGAACGGAAGCCCTGCGGGGTGTAGCGGTGGAACCGTTTCACGGACCAAGTCGACGATGTGAGCCACTCCGGTGCGGGGCGGTTGACCAATCGGGGCGGGACGGCGTGCCACGGTCTCCTCTAACTTTTCGTCGGACAGGGGTTGGCATGTCGTGGTGCTGGAAGCAGTCGAGGCGCAGACGCACGACTGCCGAGGCCCTCACAGCGTACGTGAGGTGCCCCGGCAGTCGGGAGCTGCGAGTCGATCAGACGCGGCTGCGACCTGTCACGAGCTTGACCAGGAACAGCAAGATGCATGCGCCCAGGATGCAGGTGATGAAGCTGAAGATCAGTCCGCCACCTTCGACGTCGACGCCGAAGACCTTGAGCAGGTATCCACCGATGAGGCCGCCGATGATGCCGACGACGATGTTCAGGATGATGCCCATCTGAGCATCGGTCTTCATGATCTTGCTGCCGATCCAACCTGCGAGTCCGCCGATGATGATCCAGCCGATGATTCCGAGACCCAACATATGTTGCCCCCACTTTCCGTTCGTGTCGTTTGCTTGTCGAAACGCCGGATGCCCGAGGGAAACAAACCTGAAACCTTCCTGAGAAGAATTATTTTTTTACCAGCTTCTCGCTCTCGACCTTGATGCGGCGCAGGGTGCTGTTCATGCCCTCGACGAGTTCGACGTCGAACTGGTCGATGCCGCCGAGGATGCGCTTGACCAGCAACGACGACACCGTCGACGTGCCGCTGGGTGCCTCCCGCTTCTCGACGACGGTGGTTCCGGTGGCGGTGGGGGTCAGGGTGTAGGACCAGATCGTCTTGTTCTCGACGACGCGAAACGCGAGTTCACGATTGGGCTCGAAAGTGACGACCTTGGACGTCGTCGGCCAGACGAGCAGGCCCTTGCGGTTGACGTTGAGCGTCTTGGTGCCCTTGCCGACCGGTCCGCCGAGGACCTTCATCTTCTTGCACTGCGGGCTCCATTCGCCCATGCGCTGGAGGTCGGAGACGATCGACCAGACCGTCTCGGGGCTCGCGGCGATATCGATCGTGGCTTCGAGAGTCCTGCTCAACGTGGGCCTCCAATTGGTCGTGGTACGTGCAACTGACTGTCACATACAATCGTGCGCATCCTATGTGTCAGCGGACACAATTGGCCAGCTAGGTGAGCGGAACTTCGTACCCTGCTACGAGTTACCGCTCACCTGCGAGCGAAGCGAGCTCCACTCACATGCGAGCGAAGCGAGCCAACACGAACGCGTAGAGCCCGTAGAGCGCAATTCCCACTCCGGCGAGGACCAGCAGAACCTGCCCGTACGGCTGGGCACCCAGTGTCTTGACGGCACCGTCGATTCCGGTGGCCTTGGAGGGATCGGACTGCAGTACCGCCACGACGACGAGGATGCCTGCCCCGACCAGCGCCGTGCCCTTGGCTGCGTATCCGGCGATACCGAGTTTGACGACGGCTCCGCTCTGGTGGCCTTCGAGATCGTCGAGGAAATTCTTCGAGACGCCCTTGTAGACGTGGTAGCCGCCCACACCGATGACGACGAGGGCCACGACGATCAGCACCAGCTTGCCGCCGCCGGATTCCATCAACCGGGCCGAATAGCCGGCGTTCTGCTGGCCGCTGGACTTTCCGGAACCGGTCGCGAAACCGTAGGTCGAGAATGCGAAGGCGATGTAGACGATGGCCAGTGCCGCCGCCTTGAGGCGATCGAGCGCACTTCCCTCGTCGGCGTCGGATTTCTTGCCGACGATCGCTTCGACGATTCGCCACAGGGCCAATGCGACAAAGGCGACCACGGCCACCCACAGGGCGATCTTTCCGCCGGGCTTGTCGGCCAGTTCGGCGAGCGCACCGGACTGGTCGGCGTTACCCGCCTGACCGAACGCCAGCCGGATCGCGATGTATCCGATGAGGATGTGCAGCACTCCGCTGACGAAGTGGCCGGCGCGCGCCGCTTTCTCGAATGCACCGTTGTCTTGAACGGTGTTGGCTACAGACTTTCCCGACGTGTTCACGAACGTTCCCCGATCAGTTGATTTGAAGGAATGTTTACCCCGAGGAGGGGCACGAGAAACCGTGTTTCCCCACGAAACGCCGCACGAGATCCCACTGCTGCGTTAACACCGAGCGGACACTGACCGATGTAGCAAGCGGAGTGTCGGGACCAACGAAGAAATTGTTCGGAGTGATCCACCGTGAAATTACAGTCGATAATGCGTCGTACCAGCAGTGATCTACCCCTGTTGAAGACCGCCAGGATGAGCGGAAGCCCGCGAACCTGGCCGGCCGAGAAGCTCGAACGACTCCTCACCCCACACGAACTCGATCTGATCAGACGCGGCCGAATCTGACCCCGCTCTTTCCAGGCCCGCTTGCCTCCCATTCGGGGCGAGCCGGTGGCATGCTCATGAGGTTGGTGAGCATCAGTCCTGGAGGGTCATGAAACCGGTCATTCTCAGTGTCGACGACGATCCCGGAGTATCGAGGTCGGTCGCCCGCGACCTGCGCCGCCGCTACGGCGAGCAGTACCGCATCGTGCGCGCCGAATCCGGTGCCGGGGCACTGGACGCACTCAAAGAACTCACGCTGCGCGGCACCCCGGTCGCCATTCTGTTGGCCGACTACCGCATGCCCCAGATGAGCGGCATGGAATTTCTCGAACAGGCCATGGACCTTTTCCCGACGGCCCGCCGCATTCTGCTCACCGCCTACGCGGATACGGACGCGGCGATCGACGCCATCAACGTCATCGATCTCGATTACTACCTGCTCAAGCCGTGGGATCCGCCCGAGGAAAAGCTCTACCCCGTGCTCGACGCCCAACTCGAAGCCTGGTGCGCGTACGACCACCGAGCCGTCGAGGACACCAAGATCGTCGGCCACCGCTGGTCCGCGCGGTCGTCGGAGATTCGCGAGTTCCTCGCCCGCAATCAACTGCCCTACCGCTGGTACATGTCCGACGAGTCCGAGGGCGCGCGACTGCTGGCCGCGGCAGGTGTGGCAGACGACCGGCTCCCGGTGGTCATCACCACCGAGGGTGATGCGTTGATCGAACCGTCCGACGCCGAACTCGGTAACCGGCTCGGTCTGACCGTCTCGCCCTCGGAGGAGTTCTACGATCTCGTCGTGATCGGCGGCGGTCCGGCAGGACTCGGAGCGGCTCTGTACGGCGCGTCGGAGGGTCTGCGAACGACACTGATCGAGCGGACCGCGACGGGCGGTCAGGCCGGTCAGAGCTCTCGCATCGAGAATTACCTGGGATTTCCCGACGGGGTCTCGGGTGCGCAGCTGGCCGAGCGAGCCCGGCGGCAGGCGTTGAAGTTCGGTGCCGAGGTCGTCACCACACAGGACGTGGTGGGACTCGATGTCAACGGATCCGCGCGCACCGTGCGGTTCGCGGACGGCCGCAGCATCAGTGCGCAGACGATCATCCTGTCCACCGGCGTCGCCTATCGACGATTGGACGCACCCGGAATCGACGACTTCACCGGCCGGGGTGTGTTCTACGGATCGGCGATGACCGAGGCCGCACGCTGCGCCGAGCAGGACGTCTACATCGTCGGCGGCGCGAACTCGGCCGGGCAGGCAGCGGTGTACCTCTCGCGCGGGGCCAGGTCCGTCACCATTTTGATCCGTGCCACCTCGCTCGAAGCGTCGATGTCGTACTACCTCATCAAGCAGATCGAAGAGAATCCGAAGATCAGCGTTCGGCCGTGTACCGAGGTCGCGGGCGTGGCAGGCGACGGTCACCTCGAGTCGATCACGCTGCGCAACCGGGCCACCGACGAGACCTCGACGGTCGACGCGCAGTACCTGTTCCTGTTCATCGGGGCTGCCCCGCGTACCGAGTGGCTCGACGGAGTGCTCGTTCGGGACGATCATGGATTTGTGGTCACCGGACCGGACCTCGTCACCGACGGACGCGGACCCGCCGGGTGGACGCCCACCCGACTTCCGCATCACCTCGAGACGAGTGTGCCCGGGGTGTTCGCGGCCGGGGACGTTCGATCCGACTCGGCCAAACGTGTCGCGTCGGCAGTGGGAGAGGGAGCAATGGCCGTGATGTTGGTGCACAGATATCTGGCGAACCCGTGAGCACGCTCGCGTGTGATCCGGACGAGTTGCGGACGCTGTTCCTGTTCGAGCATCTCACCGACTCTCAGTTGGCTGAGCTGTGTCGGGACGGGCGCATCGAGACGATCGAACCGGGTCCGGTGTACGCCGAGGGCGAGCCGGCGACGTGCTTCTACGTCTTGATGGACGGTGCTGTGGTGCTCTCGAAGCTCTCGGGCGGCGAGGATCTGGTGATCAACCGAACGTCGCAACGTGGGGTGTATGCCGGTGCGTGGCAGGCATATCTGGGTGATCGGGTGCCTCAGACGTACCAGGGTTCGATGCGGGTGAGTGAGCCCTCGCGCTTCTTCGTGCTCGACGCGGACTGTTTCGCATCGATCGTGCGCGAGTGGTTTCCGATGGCCCTGCATCTGCTCGAAGGATTGTTCTTCGGAAATCAGAACACCAAGCAAGTGGTGGAGCAGCGAGAGCGCTTGCTGGCGTTGGGTTCTCTGTCGGCAGGGTTGACGCACGAGCTCAACAATCCGGCCGCGGCCGCGGTGCGGGCGACGTCCGCGTTGCGCAATCGGGTGGCGCACATGCGGCAGAAGTTGGCGATGATCGCCGGCGGCACCCTCGACCGCGCGAGCCTGGCGCGTCTGGTCGAACTGCAGAACGAGGCCGTCGAGTTGGTCGCGAAGGCACCGAAGTTGACGGCCATGGAGGCGTCGGACCGCGAGGACGAGCTCGGAGAATGGTTCGAGGACAAGGACATTCGAGACGGATGGGATCTGGCCCCCACGTTCGTCTCGGCGGGGCTCGATGTGCCGTGGCTCGATCGGGTATCGGCGACCGTCGACGATCCGGCCATGCTCGAGGGTGCGATCAGGTGGCTCAACTACACGGTCGAAACCGAGTTGCTGATGAACGAGATCGCGGATTCGACCACGCGAATCTCCACGCTGGTCGGTGCCGCGAAGCAATATTCGCAGATGGACCGCGCGCCGTACCAGACCGTGGATGTGCGGGAGTTGCTCGACAGCACACTGATCATGTTGGGCCGCAAGATCGGTGACGACATCGCGGTGGTCAAGGAATACGATCCGGCGGTTCCGCCCATCCCCGCCTATGCCGCCGAACTCAACCAGGTGTGGACGAACCTGATCGACAATGCCGTGCAGGCGATGGATGGGTCGGGGGTTTTGACGGTGCGCACGTCGTTGGACGAGGATCAAGTGCAGATCGAGATCTGCGACACCGGACCCGGTGTGCCGCAGGAGATTCGGTCACGCATCTTCGAGCCGTTCTTCACCACCAAGGCCGTCGGCGAGGGTACGGGTCTCGGCCTCGACATCTCGTGGCGCATCGTGGTGAAGAAGCACCAGGGTGACCTGCAGGTGGTGTCCGAACCTGGGAACACGCGCTTCATCGTGAGACTGCCAGTCCAACCCGCTGTCGAGGAGGCATCATGACCATCGAAGGCATCGACCCGCAGGTTCCGCCGTCGGGACCCGGCTGTGTCGAGTGCACTCAGACGCAGGGCTGGTGGGTGCACCTGCGTCGGTGTGCGCAGTGCGGTCATATCGGGTGCTGCGATTCCTCGCCGTCGCAGCACGCCAGCAAGCACGCCGAATCCACTCGACATCAGTTCGTGCGGAGCTACGAGCCCGGCGAGGAATGGTTCTACAACTACGCCGACGAGCAGATGTACGACGGCCCCGAACTTGCTCCACCGCAGCATCATCCACTCGACCAGACGGTTCCGGGGCCGCGTGAACGGGTGCCGTCGAACTGGCAGAGCTTGATCAACTGACTCGTTCGGCACCGGTGAAACACTGGGTAGCGAGAAGGTGAACACCGCAAATCGGGCGCGCGTTGTGGGTAATCTCGCTCCATGACGTTGATTGCGGAGGATCTGCTGCTGTTGTTGCTCGACGACGAGTCGGGCAAACCGTCGGCAGACAGCACCAAGTTGCCGCGGGTGCTGGCCGGCGCGTTGGTCGTCGAGCTCGCAATGAATGGATCGCTGCGCATCACCGGCCCCGACGAGCAGCTCGAGAAGGATCACGTGGTCGTGGCGGGGGAGCCGCCCGAAGATGCACTGCTGCGCCGTGTGTTCGATCTCGTGGCAACGACGTCACGGCCGATGAAGCCGCAGAAGGTGATCGAGAAGTCGCAGAAGAATCTGGCCAAGGAACTGGCCGCGCGTCTGGTGGCTCAGGGTTTTGTCACCGAGAAGCAGGACAAGGTGTTGGGGTTGTTCCCGACGACGACGTGGCCCGCGCGCGACACCTCGCGGGAGAAGGTGCTGCGGGATGCGCTACGAAGCGCGCTCGTCGACGGCACGACTCCCGAGCCGCATTCCGCGGCCCTGATCTCGCTCGTCTCGGCGGTGGATCTCACTCACAAGGTCATCACAGATGCGGACAAGAAGCTGTTGAAGAAGCGGGCCAAGGAGATTGCCGAGGGTGAGTGGGCAGGGGAGGCAGTACGCAAGGCAGTTTCCGACGTCAACACTGCGGTGATGGCTGCTGTCATGGTGCCCGTCATCGTTTCGACCACGAGTAGCTGAGGCGACATGAGAAGCGTAGCGATTCTGTTGTTCGACGACGTCGAGGTGCTCGACGCCTGCGGTCCGTTCGAGGTGTTCTCGGTGGCCGATCGTGTCGCCGAACGTGCTGGTAGCGCAGCGCCTTTCGAGGTGGTACTGGTCGGCGTCGATGCCTCGCCCGTGCGTGCGCGAGGTGGCATGAGGATCGGCGTCGACACCACGATCGACGATCCGCGGACCTACGACCTCGTCTTGGTTCCCGGCGGCGTCGTCGACGCCGTCGAAGCGGACGGCCGAGTTCTGGAGTGGCTGCAGCGAACTCGACCCACCGCAGAAGTGGTCGCGTCGGTGTGCACCGGTGCGTTCGTGCTCGCGGCGGCGGGACTGCTCGACGCGCGTCCGGTGACGACGCACTGGGAAGATCTGGAATTGTTGCGGACAAGGTGGCCTGCACTCGTGGTGCACGAGGGCGTTCGGTACATCGATCATGGCGATCTGGCGACATCGGCCGGTATCAGTGCCGGCCTCGATCTCGCGCTGCATCTGGTCGCGCGGTGGGCGGGCGCGGATCACGCCCTCGCCACCGCGGGCCAGATGGACTACGACTGGTCAGGCGCTGAGCACCCGTAGAACCAGCGCCACGACGGCGAACACGGCGAGTCCGGCGGCTGGGGCGAAGTCCTTGTCCTTGGCGCGAAGGTGCGCGGCAACCGCACCGACGAAGTAGAGGATGACGCCGACAGCAGCTGCCACGCCGATGGGCCAGACCAACAGGCCGACCAGGAGGCCGATGGCACCGAGTATCTCCGCGTAGGCCAACCACGGAATCTTGTCGGCGGGGACGCCCACCTGCTCGAGCATCGGGATGACGGAGGGATTTTTCGTCAGTTTGCCGATTGCCGAGAACGTGAGCGCCACGGCGAGCAGTACCGAGACGACGAGGGTTGCGATGAACATGATCCCTGCTTTCATTTCTGGGGCCACTAGTAAATCAGAAGTAGCAAGGCGGACTGTAGCACCTCGGTAGGGTGGAGTCATGGTCACGAACGAACAGCCACATGACTCCCGTGCCTGTGACGGAGCGTTGACCAAAGCCTTCGGCTTTCTCGGCAAGCGATGGAACGGACTTCTTCTTGCGACGCTGATGAACGGGCCGATGGGATTCTCGGACCTGCGCCGCGCTGTCGGCGGCATCAGTGACTCGGTGCTGTCGGAGCGACTCGGAGAACTCGGCAAAGCGGGACTGGTGGCGCGCGCCGTCACGGACGGGCCCCCCATCTCGGTGGAGTACAGCCTGACGACGTCGGGGGAGGCGCTGCTGCCGTCGCTCGAGGCGCTCACCGACTGGGCTTCGAAAAACCTCTGACCCCCGCAACACTGTCGCGAGGGCCAGAGATGGATCGATCGATCAGCCGGGGTGGTTGCTGTCTTTCTGTCCCTCGGCGGAGTCGGCGAACTCCTGAGTGTCGAACACCTCGCCGCCCAGCGGATCGACGGGAGCGTTGTCGCTCGAGTATTCGACGGCTCCGGTCTCGGGATGAACCTCGAGCTGTTCGGTGGACACCTCGTGCACCGCGAGCACGACGGTCCCGGTGCGAGCGGGCGAAGTGAGTCCCTCCCGTGACGCTGTCAGGCCGGAGAACGTGCTCGAGATGCCTGCCGACGCCTTCTTGCGCGGAGTCGACCGAGCTGGGTCCTGTTCGCTGTCCTTGACCTCCGGCGTAGTGGTCACGCGCACGTACCGCGGGGTGGTGGCGACGTCGTAGCGGAAGGCCCTGAGCATCGACACGCACGCGAGCACCAGGATGATCGAGAACGGCACTGCCGTGGCTATCGACATCGTTTGCAAGGCCGTCAACGATCCGGTTCCGCCGATGAGGAGCAGAACCGTCGCTGCCACGCCTTCGAGAATCGACCAGTACACGCGGGTGATCTTCGGGGGCTCCAGATCGCCGCCGGTGGAGAGGATGTCGATGACCAGCGAGCCGGAGTCGGAGGACGTCACGAAGAAGAACACGATGACGAAGATCGCCAGCACGCTGCTGATCGTGGCCAACGGCAACGTGTCGAGCAGCTGAAACAGACTCGTGTTCGTGTCGACGGCACCGTCGACCAACAGGTCGCCGTTCTCGCGCTGACGCAGGATGCCGGCATCACCGAAGATCGTGAACCACAGCGATCCGATGATCGTCGGTGCCAGCAGTACTCCGAACACGAACTCGCGGATGGTGCGGCCGCGTGAGATGCGGGCGATGAACATGCCGACGAACGGCGCCCAGCTCATCCACCAGCCCCAGTAGAAGATGGTCCAGTCGCCGGTCCAGCCGTCGTCGGAGAACGGTGACGTGCGCAGCATCAACTCGGGCAACGCCTGGATGTAGCCGCCGAGGTTCTGCACCCACGACTGCATGAGAAACAGGCTCGGTCCGGCAATCAGAACGAAGACTGCCAGAGCCGCGGCCATTCCCATGTTGATGTTGGAGAGCCATTTGAGCCCTCGTGAGACGCCGGACACGACGGAGAACGTCGCGAGACCGGTGACTCCGGCGATGATGATGACCGTCACCCAGTTGTTGGTATCGACCCAACCCAGGTACTCGAGGCCGGCCGAGATCTGTTGCACACCGAATCCGAGCGAGGTGGCAACGCCGAACAACGTGCCGATGATTGCGACGGCGTCGATCGCATGGCCGATGCCGCCCTCGATGCGCTTGCGCCCCAGAAGCGGCTCGAGCAGCCAACGCACGGACAGCGGGCGTCCCTTGCGGTACGTCATGTAGGCCAGCCCGAGGCCGACCACCACGTAGATGGCCCAGGCGTGCAGACCCCAGTGGAACAGGGTCAGCTCCATCGCCTGACGCGCTGCCGGGTCGGTGCTGCCGGGAACGCCGCCGGCTTCGGGCGGTGTGACGTAGTGCGAAAGAGGCTCGGCGACGCCGTAGAACACCAGGCCGATGCCCATGCCGGCGCTGAACAGCATCGCGAACCAGGACAGGACGCCGAATTCGGGCTTCTCGTCGTCACGTCCGAGGCGGATGTTGCCGACTTTGCTCAGACCGCAGTACAGCGCGAACAGCACGAAGCCGGTGGTGGCCAGGATGTACCACCAGCCGACTCCGCTGGTGATGGCGTTGTTGAGATTGTCGAATGCGTCGGCGGCAGTGCCGGCGTAGATCACCGAGAAGGCGATCATGACAAAAATGACGATAGATGCGGGGACGAAGACCGGCTTGAGCAGGCCGCCCCACGCTTCTTTTACTGCTTTCACTTACTTGACTTCCTTACAACTCGAGTCGAGGTGATCGGCTGACCACTATCGGTTTGCCGTTCTTTTTCCCTTGTTTTGGTCAAGTACCGGTAATCACCATAAACGACGTCGGCGCGGGCGGCGAAACGTGACGGAGCCGGTGAGCAGGGGAGACAAGCCCGCGTCGACAGTCTGCCGAGTCGCCGCGAACACCCGAACGGACTACAGTTCTGTCGATGTTGCGGTCTCGCCCGGTCGTCCTTCGTGGGAGTCGATGTGCCGCGAGTAGTGCTGTTGCACAGGTGATTCCGTGACTCCCGGTCGGTTGCAGCCGGGCACCGAGTTTGCGGGCTTTCGAGTGCAGCGTCGCCTGGGGGTCGGCGGCATGAGTGAGGTGTACCTGGTCCTCGGTCGCGGACACGATCGGCTCGAAGCACTGAAGGTTCTCGATCGTGACGCATCGCGGTCACCGCGACTACGCACCAAATTTCGGACCGAGGCCACCGTTGCGGCGCTCTTGGTGCATCCGAACATCGTGTCGGTGCACGAACATGGTGAGTTCGAGCACCAGCTGTGGATGTCGATGCACTACGTCGACGGGTACAGCGCGTCGCGGCTGGTCGCTCGCGGTCAGATCGCGCTCGACGTCTCCCGGGTGGCGCGCATCGTCGCCGAGGTGGCCAAGGGGCTCGACTACGCCCACTCGAACGGCGTCCTGCACCGGGACGTCAAGCCGTCGAACATCCTCATCTCCACCGAGCGGGTGGACGGCTACGAGCAGGTGTTGTTGTCCGACTGGGGAATTGCGCGTCTGGTCGACGACTCGACGCCGTTGGTCGTCGGCGGAACGGTGCTCGCGTCCATTCACTACGCGGCACCGGAACTGCTCCGCGGGGAAGCACTGAGCGCGCAGACCGACGTCTACGCACTGGGGGCGACTCTGGTCGAATTACTCACCGGGCGAACGCCGTACCCCTTGGCCACGCCACTCGCGATCACCGCAGCCCATCTGTCGGCCGAGCCGCCTGCGGTGACGCGGCGTCGGCGATCACTACCGCGGGGACTCGATGCGGTGGTCGCACGCGCATTGGCCAAGGACCCGGCGGATCGTTTCGAGACCTGCGTGGACCTGGCCGACGCCGTCGCTGCCGCCATTGCCGCAGGGATTCCGGAACCGCCCGTGCGACGCTCACCGTTCACTCGATCGAGATGGCTCAGGTTCTCCTGACGACACCGGCCCGTGCACGAAGCAGGGCCCCGCATCGACTCGATGCGGGGCCCTGTTCCTCGGGGTGTGTACGGGTCACTCCTCCGGTTCGGTCGGACGATTCGCCACCACCGGGTACTGACCGGTGTAGCCCAAGCGTTCCTCGGCGACGGTGAGCACCTTGGTGCGTACCAGGTACCAGCCACCGATCAGCGCGGGAATGATGACCACCAGGGTGGCGATGGTCCACGACCCGATAGGCGCGTCGAAGGCCATCAGTACCAGCACGCCGAACAGGAACACCAGCGTCGCGTAGCTGGTGTACGGCGCGCCGAAGAGGCGGAACTTGGGCCGCTCCACGATGCCCTTCTTGGACCAGCGGTACAGCTGGATCTGGCACAGGACGATGGTTGCCCAGCTGGCGATGATGCCCAGTGCAGACATGTTGAGCACGATCTCGAATGCCTCGCCGGGCGCGATCGCGTTCAGGGCGACACCGAACAAGGTGATGAAGCAGGTGAGCAGAATGCCGCCGAACGGCACTCCGCCCTTGGTCATCTTCTTGGTGAACTCCGGCGCGCTGCCGTTCATCGCCATCGACCGCAGGATGCGGCCGGTCGAGTACAGGCCGGCGTTCAGGGAAGACAGTGCCGCCGTGAGCACCACGATGTTCATGATGGTGCCCGCGCCGCCGAGGCCGATGCTCGAGAAGAACGTCACGAACGGTGAGGTACCGGACTGGTATGCGGTGTACGGCATCAGCAGCGCGAGCAGTACGAGCGAGCCGACGTAGAACAGAGCGATACGCGCGATGACCGAGTTGATCGCCCGCGGCATGATCTTCTCCGGGTTCTCGGTCTCACCCGCGGCAGTGCCCACCAATTCGACTGCGGCGTAAGCGAACACGACGCCGGAGATGACGATGACGAGCGGCCACGCGCCCGACGGGAACAACCCGCCGTTGTCGGTGATGAGACTGATGCCCGGCATCTGGGTACCGACGGGGATCCGGCCCGCGAGGAACACGACGCCCACGATCAGGAAGGTCACCAAGGCAATGACCTTGATGATGGCCGCCCAGAACTCCATCTCACCGAACCACTTGACCGACACGAGATTCAAGCTCATGACGATGACCAGAGCAATCAATGCGATGACCCACTGCGGGATCACCTCGAAACTGCCCCAGTAATGCATGTACGTCGCGATGGCGGTGACGTCGACGATGGCCGTCATCGCCCAGTTCAGGAAGTACATCCACCCGGCGACGAAAGCGGCTTTCTCGCCGAAGAACTCACGCGCGTAGGAGACGAAACTGCCCGACGACGGACGGTGCAGCACCAACTCGCCGAGGGCACGCAGAATGAAGAAGACGAAGATTCCACAGAGTGCGTAGGCGAGAAAGAGGCCGGGCCCGGCGCTGGCCAGGCGTCCGCCCGCGCCGAGGAACAGGCCGGTGCCGATTGCGCCACCGATCGCGATCATCTGCAACTGCCGAGGTTTGAGGCCCTTGTGGTAGCCCTCTTCCTCGTGGTCCATCGCCGAGTTGTCGTACGAGGTGTCGACCGTATCGGACATGTTTCGATCCTTACTGTCGGATTTGTAGGGTTTTGTCCGAATTTTGTGGCGTCGAAGCTGTTGTCGCTCAACGGTATTAGCGCCGAGGGTTCGATGCACAGTATTCGGATGTTAACAACGCGTACTGGTGTGAACAGTGTGTGACGAATGGCAGCTCGGCTGAGCATCTGCTCGAGACCTGCGTCGCGCGGTGGCGTCGGGCACAGGGGCGGTGGTGGTTCGCTCGAGGCGGACGACCTTGCACTCGCCATGGTCGAGTGCTAGAAATGCAGTTGGCACTCTCGACACGTGAGTGCCAGGTCGGGACACGGTGAGGCCGGGGAATCAACGACACCCCTGGTCGTCCGTCGCGGGCACCGAGCTCGGCCAGCAATGTGTCACCCCCAATCCGGAGGATCACTTCGCAATGGCCAAGATCATCGCGTTCGACGAAGAGGCACGCCGTGGCCTCGAGCGAGGCCTCAATGCCCTCGCCGACGCAGTAAAGGTGACGTTGGGCCCCAAGGGTCGCAACGTCGTACTCGAGAAGAAGTGGGGAGCTCCCACGATCACCAACGATGGTGTTTCCATCGCCAAGGAGATCGAGCTCGAAGATCCCTACGAGAAGATCGGTGCCGAGCTCGTCAAGGAGGTCGCCAAGAAGACCGACGACGTCGCAGGCGACGGCACCACCACCGCTACCGTTCTCGCCCAGGCACTCGTCCGTGAAGGCCTGCGCAACGTCGCAGCCGGCGCGAACCCGCTCGGCCTCAAGCGCGGCATCGAGAAGGCTGTTGCAGCCGTCACCGAGGCTCTGCTCGCGTCCGCCAAGGAGATCGACACCAAGGAGCAGATCGCTGCTACCGCTGGCATCTCCGCAGGCGACCCGTCCATCGGCGAGCTCATCGCCGAGGCAATGGACAAGGTCGGCAAGGAAGGCGTCATCACGGTCGAGGAGTCCAACACCTTCGGCCTGCAGCTCGAGCTCACCGAGGGCATGCGCTTCGACAAGGGCTACATCTCGGCGTACTTCGCCACCGATGCAGAGCGTCAGGAAGCCGTCCTCGAAGACGCGTACATCCTGCTCGTCAGCTCCAAGATCAGCACCGTCAAGGACCTGCTGCCCCTGCTGGAGAAGGTCATCCAGTCCGGCAAGCCGCTCGTCATCATCGCCGAGGACGTCGAGGGCGAAGCTCTCTCCACCCTCGTGGTGAACAAGATCCGTGGCACCTTCAAGTCCGTCGCCGTCAAGGCTCCCGGATTCGGTGACCGTCGCAAGGCGCAGCTCGCCGACATCGCCATCCTCACCGGTGGCGAGGTCATCAGCGAAGAGGTCGGCCTCTCCCTGGAGACCGCCGGACTCGAGCTGCTCGGTCAGGCACGCAAGGTCGTCATCACCAAGGACGAGACCACCATCGTCGAGGGCTCGGGCGATTCCGACGCCATCGCCGGTCGCGTCAACCAGATCCGCGCCGAGATCGAGAACTCCGATTCCGACTACGACCGCGAGAAGCTGCAGGAGCGCCTGGCCAAGCTGGCCGGCGGCGTTGCAGTCATCAAGGCCGGAGCCGCAACCGAGGTCGAGCTCAAGGAGCGCAAGCACCGCATCGAAGATGCAGTGCGCAACGCCAAGGCAGCCGTCGAAGAAGGCATCGTCGCCGGTGGCGGCGTGGCACTGCTCCAGGCAGCGCCCGCACTCGACAACCTCAAGCTCGACGGTGACGAGGCAACCGGCGTGAACATCGTTCGCGTCGCGCTGTCCGCTCCGCTCAAGCAGATCGCATTCAACGCAGGCCTCGAGCCCGGCGTCGTTGCGGACAAGGTTGCCAACCTGCCCGCCGGTCACGGCCTCAACGCCGCGACCAACGAGTACGAGGACCTGCTCGCTGCAGGCATCAACGACCCGGTCAAGGTCACCCGCTCGGCACTGCAGAACGCAGCGTCCATCGCGGCTCTGTTCCTCACCACCGAGGCCGTCGTCGCCGACAAGCCCGAAAAGGCCGGAGCGCCCGCTGGCGATCCGACCGGTGGCATGGGCGGCATGGACTTCTGAGTCCAGCCCCTCGCTGAAGAAGCCCGACTCCCTTTCGAGGGGGTCGGGCTTTTTCGTGCTCGAATCCGGTGCAGTGGGCCGCGCTGAGCGCGGTCGGCTGCAGCCGATTCGGGGTACTACCCGTCGAGTTTGTGGTTAGGGTCGGTCATGATTCGTATTCGCTCGATGGTCGCCGCAGTGGCCGTGACCGCGGCCGTGGCGGGCTGCTCCACCTCGGGAACCGCCACGCCTGCGTCGGCACCGACGACCACTGATGTCACCGTCACGACCGAGCGAGCCGAGCCTGCGAGTACAGCGCCGCCCACGACCTCGAATGCCGTCGAGCCGTACGTCGTCGGCAGCACTCGAGTCACCGGATCCACGCAACATGCAACCTACGACGTCGCCATTCCGCAGCTCAGTGGCGGGAATCCCGCCGCGACGGCAGAGTTCAACGAGTCGATGCGCGCTGCACTCCAGGATCAGATCGACGGCGACTACGGATACGACTTCGCCCTCAGCGACGGTTACTCGACGGGTACGACCTACGTCGGCCGGCGCGTGATCAGTGCCGAACAGATCACCGACTGGATCGCCGTGCCGCCTGGTGCGCATGGCAATTCACTGCTTGCGACCGTGACTATCGACGCCGACACCGCACAGCCGATCTCCCTCGGCGATGCCTTCACCGACCTCGACACAGGCCTGGCACGGCTGTCGGATCGAGCAGCGAAGATCCTGCCGACCACCCGCGCGGGCGAGAGTTTCGAGCGCTCGGGCATCGAGCCGACGGTGGCAAACTTCGGGAACTGGACGGCATCGCCGGAGGGGATGAACATTCACTTCGGGGACTATCAGGTGGGGGCCTATGGCATCGGCCTCATCACGATCACCGTCCCATGGACCGACCTGTCCGACGTACTCGCTCCCGGTATGCAGGACGTGCTGAGCAGCTGACTGTCGGCACTGACCGCCACCGCAATGCGAGCATGGACCCATGATGATTCGCGCAGGGGTGCTGGACATCGCCTTCGACCGCTTCGGTGATCCGTCCGGCCGCGCAGTGGTGCTGCTGCACGGATTTCCTTACGACACCAGGTCCTACGACGACGTCGCCAGGCTGCTCGCAGAATCCGGCTACGACGTGGTGGTGCCGTACCTACGCGGCTTCGGACCTACCCGGTTCGTCGACGCCGACACGATGCGCTCCGGTGAGCAGGCCGCGATCGGCCACGACGTCCGCGAGCTGATCATCGCGCTGGGACTGAACGAGCCCATCGTCGCGGGCTACGACTGGGGTGGGCGAGCCGCCTGCGTCGTCGCCGCGCTGTGGCCGGAGCTGGTGTCGGGCCTGGTGAGCGTCTCCGGATATCTGGTCCAGGACATCGCTGCCGCTGTGTCCACACCGGTGCCGCCGCACCTCGAGAAGCGGTACTGGTACCAGTACTACCTGCACTCCGAGCGGGGCCGGGCCGGGCTGGCGGCCTACCGCGCAGAGATCGCCCAGACACTGTGGACGGATTGGTCGCCTACCTGGAGGTTCGGTGACTCCGAATTCGCCGCCACCGCACCCTCGTTCGACAACCCCGACTTCGTGGACGTGTCCGTGCATTCCTACCGGCACCGATACGGCATCGAGTCCGGGGACGCGCCCTATGCAGAAACGCAGGAGTTGCTGACGCGGCAACCGAGGATCACGGTGCCCACGGTCGTGATCGATCCGACCGAGGACACCGTCGCCTCGCTGTACGGCAGCCCGGACCACGCGGCGCACTTCACCGATCTGATCGATGTTCGTCAGGTCGATTGCGGTCACAACCCGCCTCAGGAGTTGCCCGGGCAGTTCGCCGACGCCATCGTGACTCTGGGCCAGGTGGTCCGGGATCGCGAACGGGACTAGTCGACCGCGAGCTCGCCCAGTTCGTTCCAGTCGGTTCCGTCGACTTCCTGGCTGATGATCTTCGGCGTCTCCTGCAGGTACGGCGGGAGGTCCTTCTGGGCCTGCTTGAAGTGATCCGAGTTCACGTGCGTCGCACCGGCATCGGGATCCTTGAATGCCTCCACCAGGACGTACTCGGTGGGGTCGTCGAGGGTGCGCGACCAGAAGTACCAGAGGCATCCTTCTTCGGCTTGGCACGCTTCGGTGAAATCGCGTGAGATCTCGGGCCAGTTGTCGGCGTGCTCGGGCTTGACCTTGAACTTGGCGGTGATGAAGATCAACGTTGCTCCCTGTGGTTGTAGTGACGAATCTGGGCTGTACCCGATTTCACGGTACGAGAATCGCGCGGCCGCGAACTCGTCCGTTGTCGAGGTCGTCGATGGCGCTCTGAAAGTCGTCCAGTGCGTAGGTCTGCGTGTGCAGGTTGACGGCACCGCGTGCGGCGAGCGACATCAGATCACACAGGTCGTTGTAGGACCCGACGAGATTGCCGACGATGTTCTTCTCCGCCGAGACCAGGTCGATGGTCGGCACGTCGACGTTCTCGCCGTACCCGATGACGTGATAGTCACCGGCCCGCCTGGTCATCGCCAATCCTTCTGCGGTGGAGCCGTTTTCGCCGACGAAGTCGAGTACCACCTCGGCCCCGAAGCCGCGGGTGAGTTCCATGACCTGATCGACCTGGGTACCGTCAGCGACCACCGCGTGATCTGCGCCCAGGGTGAGCGCCAGCTTCACGGCATCGGCATTGCGGTCGATGACGATCAACTCGGCCGGGGACAGCGCCTCGAGTACCTGAATACCGATGTGGCCCAAACCGCCTGCTCCGATGACGACGCACTTGTCTCGCGGTGTCAGACGCCTGGCCGCCTTCGCCGCCGCGTGGTACGCCGTCAGACCGGCATCGGCCAGTGCGGCTACGGCGGACGGTTCGAGTGAATCGTCGATCTTGACGACGGTTCGCGCATTGGTCCGTAGGTAATCGGCGTATCCACCGTTGGTGTCGATGCCGGGGAAATCGCTCGTCTCGCAATGGACGTCGTCTCCGGATCGGCAGGCGCGGCACAACCCGCACGTCACCAGTGGATGCAGGATCACCTTGTCGCCCTCGCGCACGTTGGTGACCGCCGAGCCGACGGCATGGACCCACCCGGCGTTCTCGTGCCCGATCGTGTAGGGCAGTGTGACGCCTGACTTTTCGGCCCATTGGCCTTCGAGGATGTGCAGATCGGTGCGGCACACGCCGGCCCCGCCGATCTTGACGATGACGTCGAGTGGGCCCTGTACTTCCGGAATCGGAACCTCGGTCATCTCCAGATTCTTGTGGTACCCGACCACCTGGACTGCGCGCATCATGCTCATCGTGACTGCTCCTGTGTAGTGCTGTGCTGGACGGTGAGGGTGGTGAGGGGGATGAACGCGCCTTCCATCCGAGGTACTTGCTGCTCCTCCGACCCTGGGTAGCGGGTCTGCAGCAATCCACGACAGAAGTGCGCGTTGCCGTCGATCGAGACGCGGGTGGCGCGGGCGCGCCGCATCACCATCGTCAGATCTCCGGTGTGTGAACGACCGGTGTGGTCGACCAGAGCCGGAGCTGCCGGGTCGACCCTCAGCCCGAGTGCCTCACGTCGGCGAAGCAGCGCGGTCGAGGTGCGATCGTCCGCTAGATCTCCGAGAACCACTGCAGCCAAGTCATTTTCGGTCGAGTCGGGATTGGCGCGCAACCATGCCATGAGCGACCGTTCCATCGCCGCCACATATGCCTTGCGTCGGAACGTCGCTCGTAATTCCTCGAGGTCCTCCTCGGCCTCGTGCCCGAAAGTGCCTCGGTAACCTGCGTCGGCGGCGAGGCCGGCGTTGATCTTGTCCGAGTCGTGGTGATCGTCCAGTTCGACGAGAACACGCTCGGTCCACGGCAATGCCGTCAACACGTCCTTCGCATCCCCCGACATGAGGTACGCGAAGTTCGGCGAGCAGAACGACGTGGGCAACCGCAGATGAAGGTGGACGGTGCCCTCGTCTACCTCGAGGGATCGGACGAAGCCGAGATCGGTGATGGGCTCGTCCAATTCGGGATCCAGGACGACACCGAGGGCGGCGTACGCCTCGTCCTTCCTGGTAGTCGTAGCGGTTGTCATGTCACACCGCCGCGAGGTCGGCGCGTTCGGGCTGACGAGGACCGGTCTCGGTCTCGTCGGCGTCGGGCAGCTGCAGCTCGGCCGGCACCGGGATGTCGTAGAGCTTGGCGGCGTTGAGTCCGAGCACCTTTTTCTTCTGCTCGAGCGTGATGGGCGCGTATTCGTCGAGGGACTCGTGGATCTGGAAGTCGACGAATCCTTCGACCAGCCACTTGGGTGTCCACAGCGCATAGTCGGAAGAGAAGAAGATGCGGTCCTCGCCGAGCCAGTACAGCAGCTCACCCATGATCTGACCGAAGTACTTCGGGCGCGTGTGCATGAACGGAATGGCCACAGCGAGGCCGGCGTACACGTTGGGCTCCTGGGTGGCGATCCAGCAGAAGTCCTCGAGGCGCGGCAGTCCGCAATGTTCGACGACGAAGTTCAGATCGGTGAAGTCGGTGGCCACATGGTCTACGTCCGCGACGTCGAACGCATCGCGGTCGAGCGGACGGATGGTCGGACCCTTGTGCACGTGAATGTTCTTGATGCCGACCTCGCGGCACACCTCGAGGTAGCGGCGCGTCCAGTCGTCGTCGAGCTTGTAGCCACGCGAGTCGCCGTGCCACTCGGCGGTGTAGAGCTTGACGCCCTTCAGCCCGAATCGTTCCGCGTCGGCGCGTAGCTGGTCGAGGCCACGCTCGCCGTTACGCGGGTCGAAGTGGTGGTTGTAGGTCAACTTGTCCGGGTGTGCGGCGGCAAGCGCCGACGCTTCCTCTGTCTGCCCGAACCCGGTCTTGTAGAACTCCCCGAGGTGCGCCGGCTGGAAGATCGCGTGATCGACGTATCCGATCTCGAACAGGTCGTGCATCAACCGCTCGCCGCCCTGGTAGAGGTACTCGTCGTACGTCCACAGCTCGCTCTCGGGCGAGAGGTTGCGGTGATAGTCGTAGAAGCAGTCGATGAACTGCTTGCCGTGGATGTTGCGTTGGTTCTCCTGCCGCGCGTCCCACAGGGCGACGTGGGCGTCGACGATGAAGAAGTTTTCGCCGTTTTTCGTGTACATGCGTGAGCCTCCCGAAGTGCAGTTCGTGACGTGGGTCACGTTTGTCTGTGCACGACGGTAAGGCGGTGTGGCCGCCTCGGGGGCCTCTCGCTGTCTCAATTCGAGACGATCGGCAGACTGGGATTGCGACATGCGAATGTAACGTGGGTCACATGGCTGAATCGGAGGGCCTCGCGCGAGCCCGACTCCACTCGGAGCCCCTCGCTGCCGTCTCGCACCGTCTTCTCGCATCCTGGCACCGCAGTCAGCGGTACGGCGTTTCGCTGGACGAGGTTGCTCCCGTGTTCTCGGGAACCTACGACGGTGAATCCCTGTTCTACCGGTGCGGCCGGGAAGTGCTCGACGGTCTGCGCGACACGTTGGCGAACGAGCCGGTGTCGATGATGCTCACCGATGCCGACGGCCTCGTGCTGGATCGGGTGAGCGCCGACCGTGAGTTGCTCGCCGCTCTCGATCGCGTCCATCTGGCACCCGGGTTCTCGTATGCCGAGGATCAGACGGGGACCAACGGACTCGCGCTGGCGCTCGCGGATCGGGTGCCCGCGGTGGTCAGAGCCGACGAACACTACTCGCTGTCGTTGGCCGGGTACACGTGTGCGGCCGCTCCGGTGCTCGATCCACTGACCGGCCGGGTCGAGGGGTGCGTCAACCTCACGACGTGGTCGCAGTCGTCGTCGGATCTGCTTCTGGCCCTTGCTCAATCGGCGGCCGGGAACACCTCGGCCATGATGCTCGCACGGTCGCAGGGCCAGCAGCCTCGGCCGGCTCCGCGCGGTGAGGTGTTCCGGGTCGAGACCGCGCACAGCGGAGCGGGATCCGGCATCGTCGACGACCTCTCGCCGGCGTGGCGCAGCGCGTTCGGCACCGCGAGATCGGCTCTGGCCGATCATGGTTCGGTCTTGATGGTCGGCGAGGCAGGATCGGGTCGAGCCACCGTCCTTGCCCGAGCGCTGCGGGCATCGCGCCCCCGTGGCCGGATCCTCAGTGCCGGTGCACCCGCTGCCCGTGACGCCGAAGCCTGGCTCGACCTGTGGACGCCCGAATTGCCGAAACCCGATACCGCCGTGGTCATTCGTGACGTAGACAGGCTGCCCGCCCGCGCGGCGGACACGTTGGCCGAGCTATTGCGCCGCGCGGGAGCAGGCGTGCCGGTGACCGTGACGGCGTCGAACTACGACGACGTGCCGCATGCACTGGCCGGATTGCTGCGCACGGTCGTCGAATTGCCTGCACTTCGGCATCGACCCGACGACATCGCGCCTCTCGCACTGCACCTGGCGGGCCGGGTGCGCGGCCGGGCAGTCACGCTGACCGGCGCGGCCCAGCGGGCATTGCGTGAATATGCCTGGCCGGGCAACGTGGCGGAAGTGGCGACGGTGATGCATCACGCCGCGATTCGAGCCGATGTCATCGGCGTCGAACATTTACCGCCGGAGGTGCTCTCGCACACCACCCATCGGCTCACCCGCATCGAGACGTTCGAGCGCGACGAGATGATCCGCGTGCTCACGCGCCCCGGCATCACGATGAGCGAGGCGGCGGAGGAGCTGGGCATGAGCCGCGCGACCATCTACCGCAAAAGAGACCGTTACGGCATCACGCTGCGTTCTTGATCGCTTACCCTCGACCTCATGGCCAGTAGCTCTCCGTCGATCGAGTTACCGGTCGGTGACCGCATCGTTCGCATCTCCAATCCCGATCGGGTGTACTTCCCCGAGAGCGGGGCCACGAAGTTGGACCTGGTGAACTACTACCTGAGCGTCGGCGACGGCATAGTGCGTGCGCTGCGGGAGCGCCCGTGCATGATGCATCGTTTTCCCAAGGGCCTCGCCGGCGACAAGGTGCACCAGAAGCGCGTGCCCAACGGAGCGCCGCCGTGGCTCGAGACGGTGCAGGTCACGTTTCCCCGCTACAACCGCACGGCGGACGAGCTGTGCGTGACCGAACTGGCGCACGTGGCCTGGGCGGTGCAGATGTCGACCGTCGAATTCCATCCGTGGAACAGTCGCCGCGCCGACGTGGAGATGCCCGACGAGTGGCGTATCGACCTCGATCCGATGCCCGACTGTTCCTTCGACCGGGTACGACGCGTCGCCGGGGTGGTGCAGGAGGTTCTGGGAGATCTCGGTGCCGTCGGATGGCCCAAGACCTCCGGCGGGCACGGGCTGCACATCTACGTTCGGATCGACCCGGCCTACGGATTCAAGGACTTGCGAAGGGCGGCACTGGCTTTCGCGCGTGAGGTCGAGCGTCGCGCACCGGAGGACGTCACCACCACGTGGTGGCGCAAGGACCGCGATCCGGCGAAACTGTTCGTGGACTACAACCAGAATGCCCGTGATCACACCATCGCCAGCGCGTATTCGGTTCGCGGAAATCAGCAGGCGACGGTGTCGACGCCGATCTCCTGGGACGAGATTGCCGACGTCGATCCGCGCGAATTCACGATCTTCACAGTGCCTGCCCGATTCGCCGATCTGGGAGACCTGCACGCCGGCATCGATGACGCGGTGTTCGCCATCGACGAGTTACTCGAATGGGCTGAGCGGGACGAGCACCAGGGTTTGACGGAGCCCGAGGAGTAGCCGAACTCGAAGTTGTGGACGGAAATCAGCGGAAATCCGTCCACAACTTCGAGTTCGGCGGCAACCAGACAGCTAGTCGGTGCCGGACTCGATGGCGGCGTGGTCCAGTGCAGAGGAGTCCACGGAGCTCCCGGGGCTGCTTGCGGCGATGGCGTCGGCTCCGCCCGCAGGCAGTTCGCCGATCAGGTCGCCCCAGGCCGTGAGCTGATTCTGCGCGGCGTACTGCTCGAGTTTGCTGCGAGAATCGGCTATGTCGAGGTTGCGCATCGTCAGCTGGCCGATGCGGTCGCCGGGGAAGAACGCCTGGCCCTGGCTCCGTTCCATCGACAGCTTCTCGGGGTGGTAGCTGAAGTTGGTGCCCTGGGTGTCGACGATGGTGAAGTCCTGGCCGCGGCGCAGACGCACCGTCACACTGCCGCTGACGACGTTGCCGACCCAGCGCTGCAGACCCTCGCGCAGCATCAGTGCCTGCGGGTCGAACCAACGTCCCTCGTACAGCAAGCGCCCCAGTCGACGGCCCTCGTTGTGGTACGAGGCGACGGTGTCCTCGTTGTGGATGGCGTTGACGAGGCGCTCGTAGGTGATGTGCAGCAACGCCATTCCGGGGGCCTCGTAGATGCCGCGGCTCTTGGCTTCGATGATGCGGTTCTCGATCTGGTCGCTCATGCCGAGGCCGTGGCGTCCGCCGATGGCGTTGGCTTCCATGACGAGGTCGACAGGGCTGTCGAAGCTCTTGCCGTTGATCCGCACCGGGCGGCCGCGCTCGAACTCGACGGTGACCTCCTCGGGAGCGATCTCCACCTCGGGGTCCCAGAACCTGACGCCCATGATGGGGCTGACGATCTCGAGGGACGTGTCCAGGTACTCGAGCTTCTTCGCCTCGTGGGTGGCGCCCCAGATGTTGGCGTCGGTTGAGTACGCCTTCTCTGCGGAGTCGCGGTAGGGGAGGGTGCGCTGGGTGAGCCACTGCGACATCTCGTGGCGGCCGCCGAGCTCGGCGACGAACGCCTCGTCGAGCCAGGGCTTGTAGATTCGCAGCTGCGGATTGGCGAGCAGACCGTAGCGGTAGAACCGCTCGATGTCGTTGCCCTTGTACGTCGAACCGTCGCCCCAGATCGAGACGCCGTCTTCGGCCATCGCGCGAACCAGCATCGTGCCGGTCACTGCACGGCCGAGCGGGGTGGTGTTGAAGTACGTCTGCAGCGACGAGCGAATGTGGAATGCACCGCAGGTCAGCGCAGCCAGGCCCTCCTCGACGAGCGGCTCACGGCAGTCGATGAGCCGCGCCTGCTCGGCCCCGTATGCCAGGCCGCGCTCGGGCACATCGGACAGATCCGGCTCGTCGTACTGGCCGATGTCGGCGGTGTAGGCATACGGAATCGCGCCGTGCTCGCGCATCCATGCCACGGCCACCGAGGTGTCGAGACCGCCGGAGAATGCAATGCCGATTCGTTCGCCGACCGGGAGGGAGTTCAATACCTTCGTCACGGCAAGCAGCCTAGTCGGACGGGCTACTCGGGCTGTTATGGGTGATCGGCGAGCGACTCCACTGCACCCCGGACGGCATCTAGGTGCGCGGTCATGGCACGGGCAGCGTCGTCGTACCGGCCTGATCGGATGCCGTCGACGATCGCATCGTGCTCGATGTTGGACTGCTGCTGGCGGTGGGCGACGAGATTGAGCGTCTCCGATTGCCGCGTCAACGCATCCCGGATGTCGACGATGATCGCCTCGAACACGCGGTTCTTGCTGGCCCGCGCGATGGCGGTATGGAACTGCGCGTCCAGCAGCACCCAGGCCTCGTGGTCGTCCTCGGAGCGCATCTCGTCGGCCAGGCCGGCGAGCACCGTCAGCTCCTCCTCGGTGCGACGCTCCGCGGCCCAGCCGGCTGCGGGGATCTCGACGTGCGGGCGGGCCTCCATCAGTTCACGGGCGGCGTAGTTGCCGATGTCGAGGTCGCTGCCGACCCGATCGCGGACGACAAAAGTGCCGAGGCCCGTCTTGGTTTCGGTCAGACCGAGGGCATGGCACGAGCGCAGGGCCTCGCGGATGACGGAACGGCTGACGCTGTGCCTGGCGGCAAGGGCCGCCTCGGACGGCAACTTCTGGCCGACGGAGAGATCTCCCGACGAGATAGCCGCGCGCAGATCGGCGAACACCGCCTCGGCCGCGCTCATGCGCGCAGTGGTGGGCTGCCTGACCGCCCAGCTGTCCGACAGGTTCATAACGTGATCCTAGCGTGGGGTTGACCGATGAGGTGTTCTGCGCCACACTATACCTGTCAGACAGCCGGACAGCTGGACACCCCCACCTAGGAGCGCACTGTGGCCGATACCCGTATCGAGAAGGATCTTCTCGGGGAACGTGACATCCCGACGAGCGTGTATTGGGGAATCCACACTCTGCGAGCCCTGGAGAACTTCCCCATCACCGGGCGTCCGATCTCCACCAACGCGCACCTCGTTCGCGGACTCGCGGCGGTGAAGTGGGCGGCCGCGTCGGCCAATCAAGATCTCGGAATTCTCGACGCCACCCGCGGGGAAGCGATCCGCACGGCGTGCCAGGAGATCCTCGACGGCCAGTGGCACGAGGAGTTCGTCGTCGACGTCATTCAGGGCGGCGCGGGCACCTCGACCAACATGAACGCCAACGAGGTCATCGCCAATCGCGCCCTGGAGATCCTCGGGCATCCGCACGGCGACTACAGCATGCTGCACCCCAACGAGCACGTGAACGCTTCGCAGTCCACCAACGACGTGTACCCGACGTCGGTCAACATCGCGACCATTTTCGCCGTCCACGAGCTGATCGCCTCGATGAAGGTGTTGCGAGACGCGTTCTCCCGCAAGGCAAGCGAGTTCGCTACCGTCGTCAAGATGGGCCGCACCCAGCTGCAGGACGCGGTGCCGATGACCCTCGGCCAGGAGTTCGGCACCTACGCGATCATGATCGACGAGGACTGCTCGCGGCTCGAGGAAGCAGCGCTGCTGGTCCACGAGATCAACCTCGGGGCCACCGCAATCGGCACCGGCCTCAATGCACCCGCCGGCTACACCGAATCGGCCGTCGCGCATCTGCGCACCATCACCGGCCTGCCGCTCGTCACCGCGACGGACCTCATCGAGGCCACCCAGGACGTCGGGCAGTTCGTGCACCTCTCCGGTGTGCTCAAGCGAGTCGCAGTGAAGCTGTCGAAGATCTGCAACGATCTGCGGCTGCTGTCCTCCGGACCGCGAGCCGGCTTCAACGAGATCAATCTCCCTCCGATGCAGGCGGGTTCGTCGATCATGCCCGGCAAGGTCAACCCCGTCATCCCCGAGGTTCTCAATCAGGTTGCCTACGAAGTGATCGGCCACGACGTCACCATCACGATGGCCGCCGAGGCAGGACAGCTGCAGCTCAACGCATTCGAGCCGATCATCGTCAAATCCCTGTCCGACGGCATGGCGCATCTGAGCGCCGCATGCCGAACCGTCGCGCATCGATGTGTCGACGGCATCACCGCCAATGTCGATCTGTTGCGTGAGCGCGTGGAGAACTCCATCGGTCTGGTGACCGCGCTCAGCCCGTACCTCGGATACGTGGAATCGACTGCCATTGCGCAGGAAGCACTGGTCAGTGGCCGCAACGTCGTGGATCTCGTACTCGAAAAGGGCCTGCTGGCGCGCGAGGAGCTGGATCGACTGCTGAGCCCCGAGCATCTCGCGAACCTGCGGGTGGCTCCCACCGAGCATGCCGTTGCTCCCGAGACGTCGACGAGGTGACACGATGAGCACCGAGAACCCGACAACCAAGCAGGCCTTCAGCGAAGAGGACCTGGGGTATCGAAAAGAGCTGGCCCCGCGCCAGATTCAGATGATCGCCATCGGCGGCGCGATCGGCACGGGCCTCTTCATGGGTGCCGGCGGCCGACTGCACGACGCTGGGCCGGCCCTGGTGCTCGTGTACGCGCTGTGCGGCTTCTTCGCGTTCTTGATCCTGCGCGCACTGGGCGAGCTGGTGATGCACCGCCCGTCGTCGGGATCGTTCGTCTCGTACTCCCGCGAGTTCTTCGGGGAGAAGGTCGCGTTCGCCGCCGGCTGGCTCTATTGGATGAACTGGGCGATGACGGCCGTCGTGGACGTCACGGCCGTCGCGCTGTACATGAACTTCTTCAAGAAGTACTGGGCCCCACTGGGCAACGTCGACCAATGGGTGTTCGCGCTCGCAGGCTTGGTGCTGGTACTCGGCTTGAATCTGGTGTCGGTCAAGGTGTTCGGCGAGCTGGAGTTCTGGTTCGCGCTCATCAAAGTCGTTGCGCTGGTGACCTTCTTGGCGATCGGTACCTACTACGTCATCTTCGGAACCCCCATCGACGGGCAGGAACCGGGTCTGAGCGTCCTCACCGACAACGGCGGTCTCATCCCCAACGGACTGCTGCCGGCGATCGTCGTGATCCAGGGTGTCGTGTTCGCCTACGCCTCGATCGAGCTCGTCGGCACCGCAGCCGGGGAGACGCAGAACCCGGAGAAGGTCATCCCCAAGGCGATCAACACCGTCATCGTCCGCATCGTCGTGTTCTACGTCGGCTCGGTTCTGCTGCTGTCACTGTTGTTGCCGTACACCGCCTATCAGGCCGGTGAGAGTCCGTTCGTGACGTTCTTCGGAGCCATCGACGTCGAAGGTGCCGACGCGATCATGAATCTGGTGGTCCTCACTGCGGCGCTGTCCTCACTCAACGCCGGGCTGTACTCCACCGGGCGTATCCTGCATTCGATGGCCGTCGCCGGCTCGGCGCCGAAATTCGCTGCACGGATGAACAAGTCGGGTGTACCGTACGGCGGCATCGCGCTGACGTCGGTGGTGACATTGCTCGGCGTCGTCCTCAACGCCGTTGTGCCGGCGCAGGCATTCGAGATCGTGCTCAACCTCGCTGCACTCGGCATCATCAGCGCCTGGGCCGTCATCGTGGCGTGTCAGCTGAAGTTCTGGTCGCTGTCCAAGACCGGCGCGGTCACCCGACCTGCATTCCGACTGTTCGGTGCTCCGTACACCGGATACGCAACGCTAGGCTTTCTGGCGTGTGTACTCGTGCTGATGGCCTTCGACAAACCGGTGGGAACCTGGACGGTGGCGTCGATCCTGCTCATCGCGCCGATGCTGATCGGCGGTTGGTACCTGTGCCGCAACAGAATTCGAGAGGTGGCGGCGCGCAGTGAGTGAGCATGTCGCCTTGTTGACCACCGGCGGGACGATTGCCAGCAGTCGAGACGAGCACGGGGTCTCTCGTCCGGTTGCCGGCGCGGGGATCGAACTCGACGGTGTGCGAGTGCGCGAGGTGATGTCGAAGGACAGCTCCGCCCTGGACTTCACGGATCTCGACACCATTCGCACGGCAACGGCCGACGCTCTGGCCGAGGACGGCTGCGTCGGAGTGGTGGTGCTGCACGGCACCGACACGATGGAGGAGTCGGCGTTGTACGTCGATCTGTTCCACGACGACGAGCGTCCGGTGGTGTTCACCGGTGCGCAGCGCACCTCGGATCATCCCGATCCGGACGGTCCGAACAATATCGCTGCAGCGGTGGCGGCAGCGCAGTCCGAGCAGGGTGTCCTGATCGCCTTCGGCGGACGGGTGCTGCCTGCCCGCGGTGCCATCAAGACGCACACCACCGAGCTCGATGCGTTTCGGTCTGCGGCGCTTCGTCGGCCGAAACCCCTGCAGTGGAAGCCCGTTGCCGGGATTCGGGTCGACATCGTCGCCCTGTACCCCGGTGCCGACGGTATGCAGATCGACGCCGCCCGTGAAGCCGGGGCGTCGGGGATCGTGCTCGAGGCGCTGGGCTCGGGCAACACCAATGCCGGAGTCGTGCACGCAGTGAAGGAGGCGGTGGCGGCCGGGGTGCACGTGGTCGTCACGACGCGGGTGCCGTTCGGTGAGACCTCACCGACGTACGGCGGCGGCGGAGGTGGACACGATCTGCTCGATGCAGGTGCGGTGTTCTCGCGGGAACTGCGCGCGGGGCAGGCACGCATTCAGTTGGCGGCGCTCGTTGCCACCGGAGCAAGTGACGTGGTCGTCCACAATTCGTTCTCGTAGGCGGAAAACCGTCTGCGGAGGCAAATAGTGGACACTCAGCGCACCACACCCGCGCTATACCGTTACCCTAGGTAACTATGGTCGCCGCGATCGAGATCGAATTCGCTCCGCATTGGGTGAACGCGGCGCTGGTGCGCACGCTGGCACGGCCGTTCGTCACGATCGACGGCGTCGAGCATCGGCAGTCGTGGACCGAGTCGTCGACGTATGCAGTCGAGCCAGGTGCCCACGAGGTGACGTCGTTCATCCGATACCGCGGCACGAACGCTGCACTGGGAACCGGCCGTCGAACGGTGACTGTGCAAGCAGGGCAACAGGTTTCGATGTGCGCTCGCAACGGCTGGGCCAATCATATGCCGTTCGAGCTAGAGCTCCGACGCGCCCCAGGTCTCGACGAGTAGTTCGTCACCGATCGACACGGTGCCGTTCTGCAGCACCGAGAACTTCGCTCCGAAGGCGACGCCCTTCTGCCGCGCGCGGCGGTAGGTGGCCAGAGTGCGCAGGGGTTCGGGGCCGCCCCGCTCACCGGTGGTCTGCTCGACCGTGGTCACCGCACACCGGATGGCCAGTTTGGTGTAGGTGAGGCGAGCGGACCCGATCCCGACCTCGCGAACCTCGTCTTCCCGATGCGGTTCTTCCCAGCCGTCGACGACGATGTTCGGGCGAAATCGATCCATCGGCAGTGCGACGTCGAGTCGGGAGTTGAGACCGGCCAGCGTGGCGGTCGAGAGGATGTGCACGGCGGCGCTGTCGGCGAATTGTGCTGACCCGGGCGAGATTCCATCGGTGACTCGGCCGTGGTCGCGTGGAGCGGCGACCAGCCTCGACGGTTCTCCGATCACCTCGGTGAGCCAGGCGGCAACCTCGTCGCCCTGATCGATACCTCGCATGGGTGCGCGGAACATCGTGATGTCGCGCGGCGCGGAGTCGCGATCGACGGACACGGTCATCGAACCTGCCGATGCGTGTTCGAGAGTCAACGCCCCGTCCGTCATCGAGCACCGAACGACCGCGAGAACGGGATCGCTGCGCTGACTGCGAAAAGCGCCGTCGTCGTCGACGATCATGAACGCTCGATCGTGTTCGAGCCCGGTGGCACTCACCGAGGCCGAATTCAGTGCGACACCTGCGCATCCCTTGACGGGGTAGGTGACCAGAGACGAGATGCGCACGCGTCGAGGATACTGGGCTCCATGACACGTGCTCTGTTGGTAGTGGATGTGCAGAACGATTTCACCGAGGGCGGCGCGCTCGCGGTGACCGGCGGTGCGGAGGTGGCGCGCAAGGTCAGCGCGTACCTGGCGCGCCACGGCGACGAGTACGACCTCGTGGTGTCCTCGCGCGATTGGCACGATGCGGAGGGCGACAACGGCGGACACTTCGCTACCGATGCCGCCCCGGATTTCGTCACCACCTGGCCGGTGCACTGTGTGGCGGGCACGGTCGGAGCCGAGTATCACCCGGACTACGCGACCGGTTCGGTCGACGTGCACGTCTACAAGGGGCAGGGGAAGCCGTCGTACTCCGCGTTCGAGGGCGTCACCGAGGACGGGACACCTCTGGCCGAGGTACTCGCCGCCAACGAGGTCACTGCCATCGACGTCGTCGGACTTGCGACCGACTACTGCGTGCTGGCGTCGGCGAAGGACGCTGTGACCGAGAAGCTCGACGTCCGCGTTCTCACCGACCTCGTTGCGGGAGTTGCGCCCGAGACCTCCGCTGCGGCCCTCGACGATCTGCGGGCGTCCGGTGCGGCGGTGGTCTAACCGTCGATCGTCGTGGTGATGAGGGTGACCGACGGTGCGGCGGGGGTGCTTCCGAAGCCGAAGGTCACCGGGGGAGTGACCGGGGTGAGTGTCCCGAGGTCCTCGCCCTGCCAGGATGCCGAGACGTCGGTGACGCGGTGTTGCCCTCGCGCACCGTAGTACTCGCGTCGGCCGCCGCCTGCGCTGCCGCGGGTGCGTACTCCCCGCAGGATCACTCGGGCGATGGGGTCGCTGATCGCGCAGAACCACGGCGCCGTGGACACCGCGTCGGGAACGAGGCTCAGCGCGCGCCCGAGCAGGGTGGGTCCGGCAACGCGGATTCTCACCGACAGATCACCGGCCTGTACCGACCGCCAGTTGTCGGGCTGAGCGGCGAATGTCACCGGCACGATCTCGGTGGAGTCGAAGGTGTATGTGGCGGTGACGAACTCTCGAACGTCCTCGTCGGGCGCGACGAGCAGGCGTCTCCCGTCGGCGAATTGGATCATGACGTCGGTGAACTCGCCGAGTGGCGATCGAGTCCAATGTCCGACGACGATTCGCACACCCGACGCTGTGCCTACCCCGTAGATCTCACCGTGAAACCGTGATCTTGTCATCGTGCACCCTTACCTCGTCAGCACTGTGCGCTCCCAAACTGTGCGGTGCATAGTGGAGGTCATGGCGTCCTCTCAACCCACTGTATTCGTCCTGTTCGGCGCAACCGGAGACCTCGCGAAGCGAATGGTCCTGCCGTCGTTCTACCAACTTCACGTCGAAGGCCTGCTGCCCGAGAAGTGGGTCCTGATCGGCAACGGGCGTAAGGACTCGTCCGACGACGAGTTCCGCGATCATGTCCGCAGCGTGCTCGACGAGTTCGTCGAGAACGTGGCCGAGGACGATTGGTCGGCATTCTCCGAGCGAATCCGCTTCGCGGGCAACGGCTTCACCGTCGACGATCCCGGCAAGCTGCCCGAGGTCGTGGCCGAGGTGAAGAAGGACATCGGCGACGACGCCCAGTTGGTGCACTACATCGCGTTGCCGCCGAGCACCTTCGTCGACTACACGAAGGCCCTCGGTGCACACGACCTGGCCGACGGTGCCCGGGTGGTCTACGAGAAGCCCTTCGGCACGTCGCAGAGCAACTTCGAGGAACTCGACAAGGCCGTCCACGAGGTGGTCGACGAAAAGCAGGTCTATCGAATCGACCACTTCCTCGGTAAGGAAGCGACGCAGAACCTGCACGTGGCGCGGTTCGCCAACGGAATGATCAGTGGCATCTGGAACGCCGAGCACGTGGCGCAGGTACAGATCGACGTCCCCGAGACGCTCGACATCGACGACCGCGCCGAGTTCTACGACGCCACCGGTGCCGTGCTGGACATGCTCGTCACGCATCTGTTCCAGGTCGCGGCCGAGGTGGCGATGGAACCGCCCGCATCGCTGAAGGCCGATGATCTGCAATCGGCTCGCGAGACGGTGATCGGCCAGTTCCGGCCGCTCGACACGGCCGAAGTGGTTCTGGGTCAATACGACGGTTACCGCGACGTCGAGGGCGTCGACGAGAACTCGAACGTCGACACGTTCGTCGCGGCCACGTTGTGGGTCGACACCGACCGCTGGCGTGGGGTTCCGTTTCTGCTCCGCACGGGAAAGATGTTGGGTGTCAGCGAACAGCGCGTCTCGTTGGTGTTCCGCAAGCCGGCCGACAGTCCGCTGGGCGAGCTGCCGGAGGACGGCGCGGTGCTCTCGTTCGACCTCTCCGGCGACGGCAGCATCGACATCGCCATGACGGTCAAGGAGCCGGGTCCGGATTTCGACCTGTCGGTCGGACACCTTGCGCTGCCTCTCGAGTCGGTGCCCGATGCCGAGCCGCTCAGCCCGTACGCGCGCCTGATTCTCGACGTGCTGGGCGGCGACCGATCGCTGTTCACCCGGCCCGACGGTTTGGCGCACGTATGGGACGTGGCTGCGCCGTTGCTGAACGACCCGCCCGCGGTGCAGAGTTATGCGCCCGGTTCGATGGGTCCTGCCGCGGCCGACGAACTCACGGCACCGTGCGGGTGGTTGATCACCGGAAAGTGACGACGACCGATCGGATTCTGCTCCAGCGAGTAGGTTTCGTGTCGCCAAACAGTCCGCAGGTCCTTTTTGTCCGAAACCGTGGACCAGGCTGTGTTCGGAACGTTATGTTTCACACCGCCTGGTCACACGTCCGGACCGGGCCTCAGTCCTGCCTTCGAAAGGTAACCATTCACATGCTTCTCGATCTCATCACCGGTCTGCTCGGCGGCGGCACCGACGGCGGCGGCCTCGGCGGAATCATCACCGACGGCATCGCCGCAGGCATCTCCGACGCGATCACCGGTCTGTTCACCGGTAGCGCCGAGGGAATCTCCAGCGCCAGCTAGCCGCAAAGCCCCGGCCCGGTTCGTTCGGGTCCGGGGCTTCGTCGTGTTCGGGCTGCGCTGTCATGCATGACGCGGCACCAGCATCAGGGCCGCGAGGTAGATCAGCACGACGGTACCGCCGGTCAGGACCGCTCCGGCGACGGTGGCGAGTCGGACGACATTGACGTCCCAGCCGAAATATTCGGCGATGCCGCCGCACACACCTCCGATCATCTTCTGTGAACTGGACAGGGTGAATTCTCTGGGTGAACCGCTCTCGAATGTCATGGTGAAAAGTCTGCGTCATCAACGGCTTTCGGCACATCGGGGGTTTCACCCATATCGACCCCGATATACGGATGGTCCGAAAACGCAGCGCGAACAAGATTCTCGACTTTTCCCGGTCGAGCCCTGGACCGGAGGCTTCGGCGAGGGTTACGGTCGCACCTGATCGGACGCGCGCGTGCCCGGCCCGTCCCCCTTGCGGGCCGGGGCGACGCGTTGCGTGCCGCAGGTGTCAGCTGTTCACCGAATCGCCATGGATTGGTCACCGAGGAGCACTAACTTTCGGCCCATGACCGCCAACGATCTTCGCAACGGTGAGGCTTCGCGCACCGACCTGAGCGAACTGCTCGACGTCACCACGGCCGTGGATCTTGCCGATACGTCGGGTTTCACTGTCGACGACTCCGATGACGACGACCCGGTTCTGCTGACGGTTCCCGACGGGCACGTCGTCGATACCTGGCGGGAGAACTACCCGTACGACGAGCGCATGACCCGGGCGGAATACGACCTGGAGAAGCGCCTGCTGCAGATCGAACTGCTCAAGCTGCAGATGTGGACCAAAGAGACCGGTCGACGTCACGTCATCATCTTCGAGGGTCGTGATGCTGCCGGTAAGGGTGGCACGATCAAGCGTTTCATGGAGCACCTGAACCCCCGCGGTGCCAGCGTCGTCGCCCTGGAGAAGCCGTCGGCCCGTGAGTCGACGGAATGGTACTTCCAGCGGTACATCGCGCATCTGCCCGCCGCAGGCGAGATAGTCATGTTCGACAGGTCTTGGTACAACCGGGCAGGTGTGGAGCGCGTCATGGGTTTCTGCACCGACGAGCAGCACGCTCAGTTCGTCCGGCAGGCTCCACTGTTCGAGCAGATGCTCGTGGACGAGGGCATCAGTTTGACCAAGTTCTGGTTCTCGGTGTCGCAGCACGAGCAGCGCACCCGCTTCGCCATTCGGCAGGTCGACCCGGTGCGGCAATGGAAACTCTCGCCCATGGACCTTGCATCGCTGGACAAGTGGGACGCGTACACCGCTGCGAAGGAAGAGAGCTTTCGCGCTACCGACACCGACGTCGCACCGTGGACGGTCGTCAAGAGCAACGACAAGAAGCGCGCCCGCATCAACGCGATGCGTTTTGTGCTCAACAAATTCGACTATGCCAACAAGGACCCCGAAATCGTCGGTGAAACAGACCCATTGCTCGTGGGGCGCGCGAAAGACGTGATCGGCGAATAGTTTTCGACCGGAACGCGGTGCGCTTTCCGGCAAAACGTTGCGGTACCGACTCTTCGGGATCTCGAGTTGGTACCGGGTACTGCACCGGAGGTGCGTGTGCGGTAGGAACGAGGTAGGTCGTATCACCTACGGCTGTACGTACACACGAGCATCAGGAGATCCCATGGGTTCAGCAGCGCAGTTCATTTCCGACATTGCCACCGGAGTCTACGACGGCATCGTCGATGCGATCGTCGACCAGATCGTCGGCGTGCTGACGTCGGGTAGCGCCGCTTAAACAGTGCGTGACGTGCCGCGGTCGCCGTCGGGGGGGCGGCCGCGGCATCGGCGACGTCGTGACCGTTTTGTGATGGCTCACTAAGATTTTCGACTTTTAGTCCCGAATGCGTATACAGAACGTTATCTGGTCGGGTAGAAATCTTCTTGCAGAGGTAATCGAGTGACGACCGTCACGTTCGATCTGCACATCCCCCTCTATCAAGGAGTCTGTCGCATGTCCGCTGAACTCGGTGACCTCTTCACAATCCTCCTCCAGCTCTTCTCGGGTATCAGTTCTTCCTCGGACTGACCGACCGCCGCGCCGTGGGCCTGAAGGCCCGAACGGCTGACCGCAGTCTCTCGTCCGACGAACTTGCAACGGTTCACGATGCTGTGTCGGCATCGAATCGCCCTCTCTCGAAGGAGTTTTCATGGAATTGCTCGCAATCCTGCTGCAGTTGCTCGCCCTCGGTAGCTCGGAAGGTACCGGCTCGGCCCTCGAGGTCCCCGGCCTGCCCTCCTGATTCACGGCTTCCCGACCAACGGCTTCGAGCCGGGCCCGACGTACCGTCGGACCCGGCTCTCGTCGTTCGAGGCGTCATGCGTTCGATCGAAAAGATCTGTACGACTCGATGATTCACCAGCGATCCGGTAGTCCTGAGCCCTATCGTCGCTGCGGCCGGTAACTCCCGGCCGATCATTCGGTGAGGTAGACCCTCGGGGGATGGACAGTCGAAATCCCGCTCCGTCATAGGGTGGGCCGATGCAGACGGTTCCGATTCAGATGCCCGACGGTTCGACGGTGCCGGTGTCGCTGTTCCCCGGCGAAGGACGTGACGATGCGCCTGTGATCGTCGTCCTTCCCGGCCTTGGTATTCCCGGGGGTTACTACCGTTTGTTCGCCGAGGCGCTCGTCGCGCGCGGGTTCCATGCCGCGATAGGCGACCTACGCGGTCAGGGCGACAGTGTCCCGAAACCGAGTTCGGCGAGTCGGTACGGCTACCAAGAATTGGTGTCGGTCGATTTTCCGGCGATCTTCGAGGTGGTTCGGGAGCAGTTCCCGGAGGCGACGCCCTACCTTCTCGGTCACAGCATGGGTGGGCAGCTCGGGTCGATGTACGCCGCCCGTATCCGCGGCAGGCTCGGCGGGTTGATTCTGGTGGCGTCCGGGTCGCCGTATCACCGTGGCTTCGGCACGACCCGCGGCGTGCCGCTGTACGTGGGCGCGGCCGCCATGGCGATCACCAGCAGCATCGCCGGATTCTGGCCCGGGGACCGAATCGGTATCGGCGGTTTCGGTCGTCAATCGCGTGTCCTCATCGACGATTGGTCCCGATTCGCGCGCACCGGATCGATCGAGCCGGCGGGGGCGGACATGGACTACGAGGAGCGCATGGGCCGGCTGACGCTTCCGGTGCTCGCGGTGACCATCGAAGGTGACGACCTCGCACCGCGCGGCTCGATGGACAACCTCGTCCGCAAGCTCGTTAGTGCCGACGTCACTTCGAAGCACGTGGACGAGCCGCTCGGTCACAACGGCTGGATCCGTAACCCCACCGCGGTGGCCGACCTCGTCGCCGAGTGGATGCACAAGTAGATCACTCGAATTAACTTTTGGTTTTTCACCCACTAGTCGTCACTTCTACATACTTTCGGTTCGTTTTGGTGTAGAAAGCTTTTGAACCAACAATTGTTCGACGACGTTAGTGAGCACGACTATGAACGGCGTGGGGGATTCTATTCGTCGACGCAGGGGTGGGACGAGGGTCGTCCGGTCGTCCAGAGGGCGCAGACTGGCAGTTCTGTGTGTGGCCGCCTGCATGACGGCAGTGGTGCACCCTCTCGCGAACGCGACGCCGATCGACCCGCTGTCGATTCCGTCCACATCGTCCTACGTGGTGCGCACCGAGGCGACCGACGACGTGGCCATGACCGCGTTCGTCCACTCGGCGGCGATGGATCGAACGATTCCCCTCGAGATTCTGCGCTCACCCGACCGGACGGCACCGAGTCCCACGCTGTACCTGCTCAACGGTGCGGGCGGCGGAACCGACGGAATGGACTGGTACACCCAAACCGACGTCGTATCCTTCTTCGCCGACAAGAACGTCAACGTGGTGACGCCGGTGGGTGGGGCCTACTCCTACTACACGGACTGGCAGCACGACGATCCCGTCCTCGGCCGCAACAAGTGGGCGACGTTCCTGGCGGACGAACTGCCCCCGCTCATCGACGACCTGCTGGACACCGATGGGCGCAATGCTATTGCCGGTATCTCGATGGCGGCGACATCGGTACTGAATCTGGCGATTCGGAATCCGGGGCTCTACAAGGCCGTCGGCTCGTACAGCGGCTGTGCTTCGACGACCGATGCGTTGGGCAAGGCGTACGTCAAAACGGTCGTGTCCATGGCGCTCGGTGCGAACGTGGCGAACATGTGGGGACCGGACAACGACCCGGATTGGATTCGCAACGACGCTGTGGTCAATGCCGAAAGTCTGCGTGGCACAGCGCTGTACGTCTCCAACGGCAGTGGTCTGGCCGGTGCGTCGGACACTCTGGACGGGACCAATCCCAACGGACCGGGCTTCGTGCTGCTCAACCAGATGGTCGTGGGCGGTGCTATCGAGGTAGCCACCGGCGACTGCACTCGGCGTTTGAAGACCGCCCTCGAACGGCTCGACATTCCGGCTCATTTCGAGCTCCGTGACCGGGGTACCCACTCGTGGGGTTACTGGCAGACCGACCTGCACAACTCGTGGCCGATGTTCGAGGCCGCTCTCGCCGGGTGATCAGCGGTCTCCCCCTAGGTGTCGCCACAGAAACTCGTAGGTCAACGCCGTCTTGAAGGCCAACTGCGCATTGTCCGACGCCCCGCCGTGCCCACCTTCGATGTTCTCGTAGTAGCTCACGTCGTGGCCGAGTTCGGCCAGTGATGCGGCCATCTTGCGAGCGTGTCCGGGGTGGACGCGGTCGTCCCTCGTCGACGTCGCGATCAAGATCGGTGGGTACCGGCGCTCCGACGCGGGCACCACGTTCTGATACGGGGAGTACTGCGAGATGAACTCCCACTCGTCCGGGTCGTCCGGGTCGCCGTACTCGGCCACCCAGGACGCGCCCGCGAGCAGCAGGTGGTACCGCTTCATGTCCAGTAGCGGGACCTGGCATACCAACGCTCCGAACAGTTCCGGGTACTTCGTCACCATGATGCCCATCAACAGGCCGCCATTGCTACCGCCCTGCGCGGCCAGCCGATCGGTGGTGGTGATGCCTCGGGTGACGAGATCGCGTGCGACAGCGGCGAAGTCCTCGTGCACCAGATGGCGTCCGGCGCGCAGTACCTGGGTGTGCCAGGACGGCCCGTACTCACCGCCGCCGCGGATGTTGGCCACGACGTAGGTGCCACCACGTTCGAGCCACGCCCGTCCGGTTGCGCCGCTGTAGCCGGGGGTCATCGAGATCTCGAAGCCGCCGTAGCCGTACAGCAGCGTGGGACCGGGCCCGGAATCGGCGCGGCGGACGACGAAGTAGGGGATCTGTGTTCCGTCGTCCGAGCGGGCGAAGAACTGCTCCACCGTCATACCGTCGGCGTCGAAGAACCCCGGGGCCTGCTTGAGGATCTCGAGTTCTGCTCCCACCGTGCCGAGCAGGAGCGTCGCCGGAGTGAGATAGCCGGAGGAGGAGAGAAAGAACTCGTCACCGTTCTCCTCGGCGTCGGTGCCGACGATCTCGGTGGACGTCAGGTCCGACAACCCGTCGATGGTGGTCGTGTCCCACTCCCTCGTGCGCGTTTTGCGTCCTTCCAGGTACGCAAAACGCGCACGAGGGGTGAGGACGTGCAACTGCGTTCGTACGTCCTGCAGCGTCACCAACAGCAGGTAGTTCTCGGTCCAGGCGTACTGATGTAACGAAGTATGCTCGTCCGGGGCGAACAGAACTGTCAAAGATGCTGTGCCGGACATGAACTCGTCGAAATCTGCAGCGAGCAGTGCACCGGCCGGGTAGGTGGTGTCGCCGACGGTCCACGGCGTCATGGTCCGAACCAGCAACCACCTCTCGTGCACCGAGGTCGACGCATCGGTCGGCGTCGAGATCAGCGTCAGATCGGACCCATCGAGCAGGTAGGTCTCGGAGTTGTAGAAGTCGGTGGCCCGCTGGACGAAGTCGCGTTCGAAGCCGGGGGTGCGGTCGTGCCAGGCGGAGATCGAGATGTCCTGTGCTTCACCCTCGAAGACGGTCTCGGCCTCGACGAGGGGAGTGCCGCGCCGCCACCGCTTGGTGATCCGCGGGTAACCCGATTCGGTCAGTGAACCGGGTCCGAAATCGGTTCCGACGAAGACGGTGTCGGCATCGATCCAGCCGATGTCGGTCTTGGCCTCGGGTAGCGCGAATCCGCCGTCTTCCGGGGCGCGGAACGTGCGGGAGTCGAGATCGAACTCACGGACCACCGTCGCGTCGGCTCCGCCGCGCGAAAGAGTGACCAGCGCCAGCCGCTGATCGGGCCGCAGCACCTGGGCACCGCCCCAGACCCAGTTCTCACCCTCGCTCTCGGCCAGCGCGTCGAGATCGAGCAGCACGTCCCACACCGGATTCTCGGTTCGGTATTCGTCCATCGTGGTTCGACGCCAGAGACCGCGGACGTGCTCGCCGTCGCGCCAGAAGTTGTACAGGAACTGCCCGCGGCGTCGGGCGTACGGAATGCGGGCGTCGGTGTCGAGAATCTCTCGGATGCTCGCCTCGGTGGCCTCGAAGGCCGGACCGCTCAGCGCCTCGACCGTCACCTCGTTCTTCTCGCGCACCCACGCGAGCGCAGCGTCGCCGGTGACGTCTTCGAGCCAGAGGTACGGGTCGTCCGAAATTGCCATTCCACAGTTCTAGCAGCAGACGCGTCCTCGGGTCGGCCGGTGATCGAGAGGCTACCGACGGGTAACGAAGACCAGGTCGAGACAGTGCGGCAGAGCACGACTACGCTGGGGCCTCGTGACCTCACACTATGACGTCGTTGTCCTCGGAGCCGGTCCCGGTGGGTACGTCGCTGCTATCCGCGCGGCACAACTCGGACTCAGCACTGCCATCATCGAGAAGAAGTACTGGGGCGGTGTGTGCCTGAACGTCGGCTGCATCCCCTCCAAAGCCCTTCTCCGTAACGCCGAGTTGGCGCATCTCTTCACCAAAGAGGCCAAGCTGTTCGGTATTTCCGGTGAAGCGTCCTTCGACTTCGGCGCGGCATTCGACCGCAGCCGCAAGGTCGCCGACGGCCGCGTCAAGGGCATCCACTTCTTGATGAAGAAGAACAAGATCCCCGAGTACGACGGCCAGGGCACGTTCACCGATGCCAACACCATCGAGGTCGAGCTGACCAAGGGTGGCACCGAGACGATCACGTTCGACAACGCGATCATCGCCACCGGTAGCACCACCAAGCTGCTCCCCGGAACCGAGCTGAGCAAGAACGTCGTCACGTACGAAGAGCAGATCATGACCAAGGATCTGCCGGGTTCGATCCTGATCGTCGGTGCCGGTGCCATCGGCATGGAGTTCGGCTACGTGCTCAAGAACTACGGCGTCGACGTCACCATCGTCGAGTTCCTCGATCGGGCGCTCCCGAACGAGGACAAGGACGTCTCGAAGGAAATCGAGAAGCAGTACAAGAAGCTCGGCGTCAAGGTCATCACCGGTGCAGGCGTGCAGAGCATCGACGACGACGGCTCCAAGGTCACCGTCGAGATCAAGCACAACAAGTCCGGTGAGAGCGAGACCTTCACCGTCGACAAGGTGATGCAGTCCGTCGGATTCGCCCCTCGAGTCGAAGGATTCGGCCTCGAGAAGACCGGTGTCGAGCTCACCGATCGCGGTGCCATCGGCATCACGAACACGATGCAGACCAACGTCCCGCACATCTACGCCATCGGCGACGTCACCGCCAAGCTCCAGCTCGCCCACGTGGCGGAGGCGCAGGCCGTCGTGGCTGCCGAAACCATCGGCGGCGCAGAGACATTGCCGATCGACGACTACCGGATGATGCCGCGCGCCACGTTCTGCCAGCCGCAGGTCGCCAGCTTCGGTCTCACCGAGGACCAGGCCCGCGAAGAAGCGCAGGCTCGTGGATCCGACATCAAGGTCGCGAACTTCCCGTTCGCCGCCAACGGCAAGGCCCACGGCCTGGGCGACGCGACGGGCTTCGTCAAGCTCATCGCCGACACCGAGCACGGCGAGCTGCTCGGCGGCCACCTCATCGGACCGGACGTCTCCGAGCTGCTGCCCGAGCTGACCCTGGCTCAGAAGTGGGATCTGACGGTCAACGAGCTGGCCCGCAACGTCCACACGCACCCGACTCTGTCGGAGGCACTGCAGGAAGCGATCCACGGCCTCGCAGGCCACATGATCAACTTCTGATCCTCTCCCCGGAACACAACGGCGGCGACCACTTCGGTGGTCGCCGCCGTTCGTTCTGTGTGCTCTGCCTACGACTTTCGCCAGTGATCGAAGCGGCCCTTGATGTCCGACGCCACGTCGCCGATTCCGTTGCCGACGGCGTCGACGGCACCGGTGAAGCCACTTCCGATGTCGCGAACCGTCTTGATCAGCGGGTCCTCCGAGGTGTCGAAGTTGTTCTTGTAGGTGCGCGCCGCGTTACGGAACTCCTCCGCCACCTTGGCCTCGTGGTCGGTGGACCTGCGCGGGTAGTCGCCCCGCAGTACGGTCGCGTACTCGCCGCTGTCGACCCACTTCTTCAGCTCGGCGGCGCGCAGAACGGAGAAGGGATGCGAGAGGAGTTCGAGATTGAGCAGCTTGAGCACGCCGTCACGCAGATCCCCACTGGACTCGTACTCGGCAGCTTGCTGGAGGAATGCGTCGACGTCGATCTCGCTGATGCGTGCGCCGCCCGCCAACTTGAGCTGCACGCGGATCGCGGTGTGCACATCCTGTCCGCACAGCAATCCTGCTCTGTCGCCGGATAATTCGGATTTGCGCTGCCATTCCATCAATCCTGCAATGACCGCGCGCAGGGCCCAGCCGCCCACCGGAACCCAGCCGACGGTGCCGGCGAGGCGCATCAGATGCATCAGCACGGTGCGATACACCGCGTGACCGGACAGCGCGTGGCCCAGTTCGTGGCCGACGACGAATCGCTGCTCCTCGTAGGTCATGATGTCGAGCATGCCGGTGGTCAGGACGATGAACGGGCGGTCCATGCCGATGGTGAACGCGTTGACCATCGGCGACTGAACCACGAACAGTTCGGGTGTCTCCTCGGCCCCGAGAATCTGCACGCAGTCGGTGCGCAGGTCGTTCAAGTCCTTGAATTGGCGTTCGTCGACGCGCACCGCGGTGGCGAGGTACATCAGGCGATGCTGTCGTTCGCGCAACAGACCCGACAGCGTGCGCAGAACGGTGTCGAACCCTTTGAGGGTGCGCAGTGTGACCAGGGCAGCTCGGTCCGACGGGTGCTCCCACGTGCGAGAGGAGATATCGGGGAATTCGATGCGAGTGCGATCCGGAGGGGTGGTCAATCTGTTTCTCCCAGTAGTCGGTGGAAAATTAAAGTATCAGTAAAGCGGGGTGAGTGGTCCGAACTCGGATCATGAAGCAGTGCTACCGATTCTGTGAACACTCATAGCTCAGCGACTGATGAAAACGTCACTTGGTCGAGCGCATGCTGGTAGCTTTCGATTCTGCGCGGGGGAGTCGCGCTTCTCGTAAAGCCTGGGGGGTGGGGAATTGTCGTCGCGAACATCGACACTCGCGCGCGTCAGCGACGGGGTGTCCGGTGGATTCAGAACATTCGGGCAAACCCTGGAACTGGGCGTACTGGCCTTCGTTCACCTCTTTCGCGATGTCGTCACGCTGCGTCATCCGTGGCGCGACACCATCGACCAGGCCTGGTTCGTCGTCACCGTCACGGTGGTTCCAGCAATATTGGTGTCGATCCCGTTCGGCGTCATCGTCTCCGTGCAGGTCGGCAGTCTCACCGATCAGATCGGCGCGACGTCCATCGCAGGAGCAGCGGGCGGGCTCGGGGTGATCCGCCAAGGTGCCCCGATCGTTGCGGCACTGTTGTTGGGCGGTGCCGCAGGCTCGGCGGTCGCTGCCGATCTGGGGGCGCGGACGATCCGGGACGAGATCGACGCGTTGTCGACGATGGGAATCGACCCGGTGCGCAGGCTTGTCGCGCCGCGGTTGGCGGCCATCCTTCTGGTGGCACCGTTCTTGTGCATCCTCATCATCTTCATGGGCTTGGCTGCGGGCTATGCGATCAACGTCGGCTTTCAGAGCGGGACGCCCGGCAGTTACATCAGCTCGTTCGCGTCGTTCGCCTCGGTGGCGGACCTCGTCGTAGCTCTGGTGAAGACCGAGATATTCGGGATCATCGTCATCGTCGTCGCCTGCCACCGTGGGTTGTCCGCCGCCCACGGACCGCGCGGGGTAGCCAACGCGGTCAACGCCTCCGTGGTTCTCGGTGTGGTGTCCGCGTTCACCGTCAACGTCGTGATCACCCAGGTGGTTGCGATGTTCATGCCACAGAAGTTGGGCTGAGATGGCAACTCCTTCGCGCTACACCGTGCACGGCACCGCTCACCTCACCCGCGGTGCCAGGTACCTCGGGCGTAAGCCGTTCGCGGTGCTCGAGATGCTGGGCCATCAACTGACGTTCTGCGTCAAGGTTCTCACCGCGATACCGCATACCGTTCGCTCCTACCAGCGTCAGATGCTGCTGATACTCAGTGACATCACCTGGGGCAGTGGAAAATTGATCGTCGGTGGCGGGACGGTGTCGGTGCTCGTCGTACTGGGTGTTGCGGTGGGTGCGTCGGTCGGAATCGAAGGATTCAATTCCCTCGGCATGGTGGGCATGGAGCCGTTGACCGGTTTCATCTCGGCGTACGCCAGCACTCGCGAACTGGCCCCGATGATCGCGGCCATCGGATTCGCGACGCAGGCAGGATGTCGAATGACGGCCGAGATCGGTGCGATGCGTATCTCGGAAGAGATCGACGCCCTCGAAGCTCAAGGCATACAGTCGATGCCGTTCGTCGTCACCACCCGAGTGATCGCGGGAATCGTCACGATCGTGCCGCTCTACCTGCTGACACTCATTCTCAGCTACGTATCGTGCGCCGTGGTGGTTCGAGTGTTCGGCGGCCAGTCGTCCGGCACGTACGACCATTACTTCAGCGCATTCCTGCAGCCGATGGATGTGCTGTTCTCACTGCTCAAGGCAGCTGTCTTCGTCGTGACGATCATCCTGATCCATGGCTATCAGGGGTACTACGCCTCGGGTGGTCCGGAAGGTGTCGGCCGCGCCTCGGGTCGCGCGATCAGAGCCAGCCTCGTCGCGGTGGTGGTACTGGACATGATCATGACGTTGGTTCTGTGGGGATTCGACTCGGGCATAAGGATTTCGGGGTAGAGATGGCAGTGTTCGACGATCTGACGGGACGATCGGCAGGTCCCGCTGCGCTTCGACTGCGAGGCCTGGCGGTTGCGGTTGCGGCGGCTGTGCTGGCCGGCGGCCTCACGGCGTATGCGCAGGGTGCCTTCGACTCGCCGTTCGGGCTGACTCTGGACGCAGCGTCGGTCGGGGACGGTCTGACGCCCGGGTCGGAGGTGAAGTTCCGCGGTGTGTCGATCGGAACGGTGGACAACATCGAGACCGTCGGGTTCGGACGTCAGAGACTGCAATTGGAGATCGATCCGAGCCAGGCGGGTGAGCTGACCGACACCATGCAGGCGCAGTTCTCGTCGTCGAATGTGTTCGGTTCCACTGCAATCGAATTGGTGTCGGACGGGACGGGAAATCCCCTCGCCGCGGACTCGACGCTCGAGATATCCGGGAACCAGCGGGGTGCAACTGTCACCGGTGTGTTCCGGCGAGTAGCCGACCTCACCGCAGTTCTCGACACCGATCAAGTGCAGCATCTGCTGGACGTCATCTCCAACACCTCTGTCGAGGTGAGTCGAAATCTGAAGCCGTACTTCGATACTGCACAGATGATGGCGGACCACCAGATCGATCCGCTGGCCTGGAAGCTGCATCGAGGGGCAGAACTGGGTGATGGAATTGCGAACCTGATTCCGCCCCTGCTCGACCTGGTGGTGGGAGTGGTGGACAAGAGCGTGTACGTGGAGGCCCCCGAAGATCGGGCCAGGACCATCGCTGCCAACGACGGCCTGAGCGATCAGTTGATGGTTCCGGTGGGCGACTTGCTGAAGAAGAACAATCCGGACCTGACCCGACTGCTGTCGACGACGCTCGATCTTCTCGTGCCCATCACGGCATCGATCGGCACGTTCGCACCCAGCTACAACCGGGTGCCACAGGTGCTCGACGGCATCTCCGACGCATTCCCCATCGTCGACGGCAAGCCGCAGTTGCAACTCGATCTGATTGTCAGGACCATGCCCAATCTGGCCGGAGCCGTTGCGGCACACGAGGAGGCGAACAGGTGAAGAAGGTAGCCGGCCCAGCGATCAAACTGCTCGTCTTCTTCACGGTGACCGCGCTGTGTGCGGTGATCATCGTTGCCGCCCTTCGTACTCCGGTCGCCGGGCCGCTGTCGTCCTACGGCGCAGAGTTCGAAGACGTATCGGGGTTGTACGCCGGTGACGACGTGCGCATGTCCGGGGTGCAGATCGGCAAGGTCTCGTCGGTCGAACTCGACGGAGCCATCGCGCGAGTCGAGTTCGAGATCGAAGGCCAGCGGCCGATCTTCGCCAACACGCAGGCCGCTGTCCGCTATCAGAACCTCCTCGGGCAGCGGTATGTCGAGCTGATCCAGAAGGACGCCGCCGCAGGTGCCCCGCTGGCTGCCGACGAGACGATACCGCTGGATCACTCGATTCCGTCGTTCGATATATCCACACTGTTCAACGGTTTCAAACCGATCTTCGACACCCTCGACACCGCGCAGCTCAATCAGTTCACGGAGAACATTCTCCGCATGGTCCAGGGTGATGGTTCCGGCCTGGGGCCGGTGCTCCGGGACGTGGACCGCATCACCCAGTTCGCGGTTCAGCGCGAGTCGATCATCGGACTGCTGATCGACAATCTCGGCCAGATCTCCGATTCGATCGGTGGTCAGTCCTCCTCCGTTGCAGACCTTCTCGAACAACTGCACGGTCTGGTGTCGAAGCTCAGTACCCAGATGGACGGGGTACTGGCCTCGTTGGACCAGGCCAACTACGGGCTCGCCCCGTTCGTCGGTCTGCTGGAGAGCTTGCAAGATGCATACGACAACAGTTACGCACCGGTCGACGGTGCGCTGCGTCGGTTGCTTCCTCAGACCGATCAGGTCACCGAGTTGCTCGCGCTCACACCATCCCTGTTGACGGGACTGAACGCAAGCATCCCCAAGCCGGGCAGCCGGACCTACACCTGCAGTCATGGGCAACAAGACATCCCGGGCATCGGCCAGATAGTGCTCGGCGGACAAAATTTGGTGGTGTGCAAATGACACGCGTGGTTCGCAAGGGTGTTCGCGACGAGCAATCGGAGAACAAGACCCATTTCTTCTGGGGCACGGTCGGTGTCGCGTTCGCTGTGGTGCTCCTTCTCGCCGCGGCTGCGCTGTACACGATCCCGTTCGGCGAGCAGACCTACACTGCAGAGTTCGGTTCGGCAGCAGGGGTGAAGCCCGGTGACGAAGTCCGAATCGCCGGTATCTCCGTCGGTTCGGTGCGCTCGGTCGAGCTGGCCGGTGATCATGTCGACGTCGAATTCAGCGTGCACTCGGACGTTTTTGTGGGTGATGCGTCGACGATGACAGTGAAGTTGCTGACGCCGATCGGTGGTCACTACGTGATGCTCACGTCGCACGGCGACGGCGAACTCGGCTCGACGCCGATCCCTCCGGAACGAGTCGAACTTCCGTACGAGCTGTCCGACGCGATCCAGCAGGCAACACCGCTGGTCCGCGATATCGACGGATCGACGCTGCGCCAGACCGTGGCCGAGTTGGACGAGGCCGTCAGCACGCAGCCACAATCGACGCGCGCCATCGTGGACAATCTGTCCTCCCTGACCGACGTGATCGCCACTCGCTCGGACCAACTCGAACGCGGACTCGTCGTATCGGACGAGTACGTCGGCGCGTTGGCAGCCGATCGCGTGATGCTCACCGAGCTGGTACGTGAACTCGGCACCCTGACAAAGGGATTCGGTGACAAGCGCGCAGAAGTGGTCAGCGCCTTCGACCTTCTGGGGCGAATGTTCAAGCTCTTCCACCGACCCGTGGTCGCGTTCGAAAAGGGGTTGGAGCCGTCGATCGTCCAACTCGAAGAGATCACCCAGAAGCTCTTCGCACAGCTCGGTGACTTCGACGGAGCGATCACGACCATGCAGCAAAGCACCGACGGCCTCGCCGCCCTGATCGGCGGGGGCGAAGGCCCCGTGATCGATCAGTCACAGGACACGGTCGTCGGTGTCGGCGTGTGCATTCCATTGCCGGGGAGAGTGTGCTGATGAGACGCAGAACCGTGCGGATCGCCGTGGCGGCAGCAGTGGTGGTCACGCTCGTCGGTTCGGTCGCATCGGCGACCGCGGTCATCGACACCGCCTCGACCAGTTCCTCGCTGTGTGCCGAGTTCGGCGATACGGTCGGGTTGTACGAGGGCAATTCGGTGACGATGCTCGGCGTGACCGTCGGAACGGTGAAAAATATCGAGAACACCGACGGCGCAGTGGTGGTCACGATGGATGTCGACGACGGTCTCAGGCTCCCCGCCGACGTCGGGGCCGTGACACTGTCGAGCTCGATCGTCACCGATCGGCACGTGGAATTCACGAAGCCGTACACCGACGGACCCGAGCTCGATCGTGCGAACTGTATTCCGTTGGAACGCACTCGAACCCCGCTGGGGATCAGCGACACCCTCGACGCCGTATCGGGGCTGGCGTCGGACCTGCTGGGTCCGGCCGACGCCGACGGCAAGCACGAGGAAATCCTGGGCGACACACTTCGTTCGGTCGATGGTTCGCTACGAGGATCCGGCGCCCAGCTCAACGACAGCCTGCGCCAACTGGCCCAACTGGTCGGCGATCCGGCCGACCGTGACACGACCGTGCGGCGACTGATCGACAACCTCGACGGTCTGATCGATACGTTCGTGGTGAGCTGGCCCGAGGTGGCGAAGCTGCTCGACAACCTCAAACGAGGAATGATCACGCTGTCGGAGTTCACCCAGTCGTTCGGCACCACTGTCGCCCTCACGACCGAATTCATTCCGCCACTTGCGCGCAACGTCGCCAAGTACGACGACAAGGTCTACGCATTTCTCGACCAGGCGGCCCCCGTGGTCGATGTGCTGCTCGGACGGGTGGGCGATATCAAGGACATTCTGGAACAGGTGCCGACCATAGGGCAGAACTTGATGACGATGTACGACAACGACTCCAAGAGTGGTCGCGTGATCTATCACCCGCCGCAGTTCGAGATCGACACGAACTCGCCCAACGAGGTCTGTGCGCTGCTCAACAAGTACGCACCGACGTGTTCGGCGAACCAGCAGCGCGGCGATGTCATCGACGTCGGATTGGTGCAGCTGGTCCTCGGTTCGGCGGGATGGCGATGAGGCGCGTCGCCGCCGGGCTGTGCTGTGTTGCGCTGCTGTCGGCGTGCAGCGTCGACCCGGCAGACCTTCCGATTCCCGGTAGCTACGTGTCCGGAGACAAGTACTCCCTGAAGATCGAATTCGCCAGTGTCCTCAATCTTCCCGAGAAGGCGAAGGTCATCGTCGAAGGCGTCGATGCGGGCGTTCTCGACAAGGTCGACCTCGTGGGGTCCACTGCTGTGGCGACGGTCGACCTGTCGGCCGACGTTCAGCTACCCACCGACACCGTCGCCGAGCTTCGGCAGTCGTCGATTCTGGGAGAGATCTACATCTCGTTGCAGCCACCGGCCGATCCCGCGGTGAGCTCGGGCTCGAGTTCGGGCTCGGGCTCGGGCTCGGGCTCGGGCTCGGAGGGACCGTACCTTCGAGATGGTGACGTGATTCCCATGGAGCGGACAGTGCCGGCCGACAACGTCGAGGACGTGTTGCGAGGACTGTCGAACATCGTGACCGGCGGTCATTACGTGCAATTGCAGGAGGCGGTCAACAATGTCAACGCCGCTGTCCCTCCGGATCCGGCCGAGGTCGACAAGATCAATCTGGCCGCTCGGACTGCGCTGACCGATATCGGTGACAACACCGGCGAGATCGATCGGATACTCGCAGCTGCGGAGGGAGTCTCCAATACCGTTGTGTCACAGCGCGACGGTGTCGAACGCGTGCTCGAGCTCGGTCCGAAGCGATCGGAGGGCCTGTCCGAGGTCCTGTTCAGCGTTGTACACATGATCTTCATGCTGGGATACATGTCGCAGAATATCGGTGACGTTCTCGCGGGCCCATATCCGGAACTCAAGGATGCCGTCGACATCATCGCACCGGCTCTGATCACGATCTCGAACGCAGACACCACGGTGCCGATGAACGTGGACAAGGTCAATACCCTGTTGCGAGAGCGCTTGATTCCGTACTTCGAGTCCACGCCCAACATTGCAGTTCGGTCGGTGTCGACCGACCGAGGTCCGAGTGCCCTCGCCGACAGCATGATCGGGATTCTGCGCGGCATCGGGATCGTCCGATGAAGCCGGGCACAGTGGTCTCGCTCGTTGCGCTGGTGGTGATGACGGTGGCCAGCGTCGGGTACCTGGTTGTCGGTGTACTCGACATCGATCCGACCCGAACGACCGACCACGTGGTGGTCCACATGGAGTCCTCCGGCGGACTGATGGATACCTCGCAGGTGACATCCCGCGGAATCCAGGTCGGCCGAGTCGAGTCGATCGACGTGGTGCCGGGTGGTTTGGACGTCACGCTCGCGCTCGACGCCGCCCACCGCATTCCGAAGGACTCGGAGGTGGTAGTCGCCAACCTGTCTGCCGCGGGCGAGCAATACATGGATCTACGCCCACGAGGGACAGGCGGGCCGTACCTCACGGACGGGGACGTGATCGGCAGCGATCACGTACGCGCGTCGGTCACCGTCAGCGAAGCGCTGAGCCTGGGTGATTCCCTTGCATCACAACTGGATACGAACGCGTTGACGGGATTGACGGAGACCGCGTCGGCGGCGATCGACGGTCGTGAAGGCGATGTCGACCGTCTGGTGGAAGCCTTCCGATTCCTGGCGGCGACCCTGCGCGACAAGAGCGGCGAAATTCGACGCCTGTACGACAACGCTCAGCAGGCGGGACGCAACGCCTACGGATACGGCCCGGTGATGACCGACGCCGCACCGTACGTGGGTGCGACGGGCGCGGGTGTGGCGAATCTGCTCGAGGGATTCAACCAGTACTCCTACGTCGGCGCGGACGTCTGGGACGATCCACTCGGAAAGATCGGACCGAAGATCGACCAATATCTCACGCCTCTGTCGCCCGACTTGGCGCTGATCGCAACGCTTCTCAAGCCGTACACCGAACCCATCAAGCCGATGCGGGTAGATGCGGGATCCATCGTGGACGTATTGCAGACGGTGTTTCCTCCCGGCGGCCCGGCGAAACTCTCCGTAGAAATTCCGAACTGACAGGAGTCACCCCCTCATGGTCGAGACAGAAGCATCCGAGGCGAAGGCAGCTGTACCCGAGGAGAAAGCAGCAGTGCCCGAGAACTCCACCCGACGCCGGCGAATTCGCTGGGCGGTGGTCGCTGCCGCGGTACCGGGCATTGCGCTCGCGGTGGTATTCGGGGTGCTGTGGCGTTCGGCAGCAGGCGATCTGGCCGACGAGCGTACCCATGATCAGGACCGGCAGATGGCGGTGAACACGGCGACCGAATACACCGCGCGGTCGTTGACGTACGACTACCGCAATCTCGACGCTTTCTTCGAGGGTGTCGATCAGGGGGCGTCGCAGTCCCTGCAAGACAGGTACGACGGTGTCCGCGAGGCGCTCACGGCGATCATGAACGAGTCACAGGTGGTGGCAACCGGCGAAGTTCTGTCGGCAGCAATCGATTCCGAGTCCGGAGGCGAGTACAAGGTTGCGGTCTTCGCTCAGCAGACGACGCAGAACGTGCAACAGCCCGACCCAGGCAAGGTGCCCAACCTTCTGTTGGTGACGGTCACCGATCAGGACGGGCAGTGGATCGTGAGTGACTACGGACCCAAGACTTAGGTCCGTCGGTTCAGCGGGCGTTGGTAGCGCTGACGAACTGCGCGAGGCCGCGCACCTCCTGCTCGATCTCGGTCATGCCGTGCGTCTCGAAGATCGACGTGAACTGATTCTTGTCGAACATGCGGATCCCGATACGCCCCGACACCGCACCCAGAATCGACTTCACCGGCGCGGCGCTGCGGCCGTAACTCGTCATGATCGCAATCCGGCCGCCAGGGCGCAGGACGCGGATCAGTTCGTCGACCACTGTCAGCGGGTTGGGCATCAGGTACAGGGCGGCGAAACAGCAGACGGCGTCGAACGTGTTGTCGGCGAACGGAAGTGATTGCGCATCACCTCGCATGTAGGCGGCGTGAGGACCGCGATTGTCGCGGACGGCACGCCTGATCATCTGCTCGGAAATGTCGAACCCGAGGGCGATGCCATCACCGCTCAGGTGGTCGGAGAGGTACCTGGTGAAATTCCCCGGTCCCGATGCCACGTCCAACACACTCATGGCTCCTGACAGGCGTAGGTCTGCGACGGCCTTGGCTCGTTCGGCGGACATGGACAGGCCGCCCACTCCCATCATGGCGACACCAGCGGGACGCCACAGCTTTTCGTAGATCGAGGCGACCAGAGGGTTGTTCATGGCTCGGCTGGCTGCCGTGGGTGACGGTGCAGGCGTGCCGCCGAGCAGTTCCACATAGCCGTCGGTGGTGACGGCACCCGCGCGAAATTCGGGTTCGAGCAATGCTGCGGCGCGGTCGAGGGCCCGGGTCTCGGGAGACGGCGTGGCAGCAGTCTCGGCCTCACCGTCCGGATCTACGTCGGGTTCGAGTGGATACGGCGGCATCCCGGTGCCCTGCAAGCGGTATCGGCCCCAGAGGTCCACGTCGCTCACCAGAACGGGCACATCCCCGCTGTCGGTGCTGAGTCTGCCCTTGCGGCTGCTGCCTGCGGCCTCCATGAACCCCTGAAGTGCTTCGTGTGGCCGTACTCGCCCGTACCACCGGAAGACGCCGTCGATGGGTTGGGAGTGTCCGCGCAGATCGATCTGCACCTCGAACTCGGCAGGAGGGGCCTCGAAAGTCAGAGTTGCCGGGCCGCGGTAGTCGGGCTTACCGGATAGATCACTCACAGGTTTCTTCCTCCTGGTCGCGAACGAACGCGAGATGCATGGGTCGATCGGATTCGAGACGGACGCCGGCAAGTGCGCACGAGGATTCGACGAGGCCCCGCACTATGGCGGCCAGATGCGCAACGAACGCCTCGGTGGACATGGTGGATTCATGGTCTTCGGAACTGCCGAGCCACCAGTCCGTCGCAGTGGCCACCGCCCCGAACGTCGAGTAGGAGACCATCTCGACGGTCGAACGGTCCACTGCGGGGCCCTGTATGGCGTCGGCCAGTACGCGGGCCACCGTGTCGGACGCGGCGCGAGCCGAATCCAACGCCGGGTCACCGGCAACGCCTTTCGAAGTTCCACGGTCCGTGGTGCGAGTCAGGAAGTGGCCGTGAACGAGAAACCGGAACAGATTGGGATGTTCTCCGACGACGGCCGCATAACCGGCGACGCTGCGATCGATGAGATCGGTGACGGAATCCTCGAACAGGTTGACGGTGTCCATGATCCGGTCCCACAACATGTCCTGGACGTTCTGGACTATTGCCGTATGCAGATCGGAACGGTCTGCGAAATGTCGATACAGCTTGGGCTTGGCCGTCCCGGCCACCTTCGCTATATCTCCCATGCTGACGTTCGGGCCGTGCACATCGATCGCGATCAGTGCGGCCGCGACGATTTCCCGGCGCACTTGGAGGCGATGCTCACGCCACCGCTCGGTGCGCGCATCGATCTTCTTGCACGGAGTCGGCTGCCGCCCCTTCTCGGGGTTGACACGTCCGGTGACTTGAACCACACTCGTACAGTACCTACTACCGCCGGTACTGGCTACCGCGAGTTTCGGGTACGCGAAGTCTCGGGGTGTGGTCGATCGCGAGGGGGGATCGGTTGTGAAGCCTGCAAGGGGAATCGACAGTGTTGCGGTATCGGTCGGGGCGGAATCGGCGGTGCATACACCGCTGACGACCGAGGACCTCGCGGTCTCGCGGGCGCGGTCCGTCGGGCCTCGTGAGAAAACCGCGAGTCGCTTGCTGAAGTCGACTGCCAACAAGTTCTACGATGGCGAAGTCGACATCGACTGGGCTGCTCCGGTGGTCGACGGTATGCGGTGGATGCCAGAGCATCGAGTCTCGCTGTACCGAACCAAGCTGTGGCACAAGCTCTCCGAAGAGCAGCGTCGTGAACTGGGTCGGCACGAGATCGTCAGCATTCTCTCGTTCGGTATCTACGCAGAGGGTTTTCTCAGCGCAAACCTGCTACGGGTGTTCGGAAAAGGGACGTTCTCCGACCATTCGATGTACTCGATAGCCGAGGTGGGCGAGGAATCGCGCCACTCGATCATGTTCGGAAAGCTGATCGAGAAGGCGGGCCTGAAGCCGTACCTCATGCCGAGAGCGGGTCTGATCATCGCGAAGATCGGTCAGTTTCTTCCGCTCGGGCCGGCGACCTACGGCGGGACGCTTCTCATCGAGGAGGTTCTCGATCGGGCGCAGCGAGAAGCTCAGAACGATCCCGAGATGCAGCCGCACCTGCGCCAGATGATGCGCATCCACGTGATCGAGGAGTCGCGCCACATCACCTACGCCCGTGAGGAAATGGTGCGCGCGATGCAATCGACCAATCGGGTCAACCGTGCGGTCCACCGCGTCATCCTTGCGACGATCGCCAACTTCACGTACCTCGCACTGATCAATCCGCGCGTGTACAGATCCGTCGGTATCAATCCGATTCGCGGAATCGTCACCGCGATGGCCAGCCCCACCTACAAGACCAACATGCAGTTCTTCTCCGAACCCATGATCCGATTCTTCGCCGATGCCGGCATGTGCGATGGATTCGTGACCCGTCGCCTGTGGAAGATGACGCGGGCAATGCCGGACGATCTGGCATGAGCCCACGCTCGTCGGCGGTCCAGTACGATCCGCACGTCGACATCGACTGGGAATCACCCTGGCAGAGTGAGGCGTCGGCGTTGCCGCGAGACTCGGTGACGTTGTACGGGACTCGCCTGTGGGGCAGGTTGGCCGAGCAGGACCGGCGTACCTTGGCTCTGCACGAGGCGGTGAGCAGATGGAGCACGGTGTCGTATCTGTCGGCCATGCTGATCGGAACCCAGCTCAGGCGAGTAGCGGAGGAGGGGCTCAACAGCGCCGATTCTCGCAATGCTCTCGACGAGGTCGCAGGCGGTTCGCGGACCACGATCACTTTCGGACGGCTGGTTCGCGCCACGGAAGTGGCACCCTACAAGCCGCCGCGGGGCACGACCACAGCCGTCAAGCTGTTGGGCTTTCTACCGCTGGGTGCAGCATCGCGTGCGTCCGTCCTGTTGGTCGAGGAGACCTTCGCTCGGTCGATGGCCGGTGCGGTGACCGACCCCGGTATCGAGCCCCACGTTCGACAGGCCGTCAAGATCCATGGGCTCGGGAGCGCCGATCGTTTTGCGTCCGCTCGATCGGAAGTGGTTGCCGCTCAGAGTAACTCGAATGCGGTGGCTCGCGCGTACAACCGTGTGCTGCTCGCTCTGCTGGCCAACGTGATTCTCCGTCTCGGAGTGTCGTTCGAGGTGTACCGATCCATCGGCATCAGTCCTGCTCGGGGCGCGTTCGCGTCGCGGCGTCGGCGATCCGAGATCAGGCGGCGGGACGCGGAGAACACCGTTGCCTTCCTCGATTCGGCCGGGATGCTCGACGGCACCATCACCGCAGCGCTGTGGAGACTGACCGGTGTAGTGCCATCGAACGGTCGACGATGACGGTGCACCGCACGGGTGTGCTGATCGTCGGAACGGGGTTCTCCGGGCTCGGCATGGCGATCGAACTCCGTAAGCGCGGGCGCGAGGACTTCCTGGTGCTGGAGAAGGCAGACGAGGTCGGCGGAACCTGGCGCGAGAACACCTACCCCGGATGCGCCTGCGATGTGCCGTCGCACCTGTATTCGCTGTCGGGGGAGCCGAATCCGTACTGGTCGAAGATGTGGTCGGGTCAGCCCGAGATTTTCGCGTACCTGAGGTCCCTCGCCGACAAGTACGACGTGCGCCGGAGCGTCCGTTTCGGCAGCACCTGCTCCGGCGGGTACTGGGACGAGAGGCAGGCGCGCTGGCACGTGAGCACCGCCGAGGGAGACGAGTACATTGCACAGTTCCTGGTCTCGGGCGTCGGTGCGCTCCACATACCGAACATTCCGACGCTCCCCGGCATCGAGAACTTCACCGGCAAGGTGTTCCACTCGGCCCGGTGGGACCACGAGGTCGATCTCACGGGCAAGCGAGTGGCCGTGATCGGAACCGGTGCGAGCGCAGTGCAATTCGTGCCGGAAATCGCCGGACGAGTGGCGCAGTTGCAGTTGTATCAACGCACACCCGCGTGGGTACTGCCGCGTCGGAACTTCTCGGTGCCGCCGGTGGTGCAACGAGTGTTCGCACGGGTACCGCTGCTACGGAAAGCTTTTCGGAACTCGGTGTACTGGAGCGCGGAGGCGTTGGCCGTCGGCCTCAACGGCCACTCCTCGCTGTTGCGTCCCGTCGAGTTTGCGGGCAGACGCTTCATCCGCAGAGAGATCTCGGACCCGACACTGCGCGCGAAGCTCACCCCGAGCTACCGAATCGGCTGTAAGCGAATCCTCGGCTCCAACACGTACTACAAGGCGCTGAATTCCGCACGTGCCGAGGTGATCACCGACGGCATCGCCGAGGTTCGCGAACGCTCGATCGTCGACCGTGGCGGCACCGAACGCGAGGTCGACGTCATCGTCTATGCGACGGGCTTCCACGTCACCGACGGCTTCGACAGCATGAACGTCGCCGGCGTCGGCGGTCGAAAGCTTGTGCAGCACTGGCAGAAAAACGGCATTGCAACCCACCTGGGTATCACCGCAGCGGGATATCCCAATGCGTTCTTCCTACTCGGGCCGAACACCGGCCTCGGTCACAACTCGGTGGTGTTCATGATCGAGCAACAGATCAAGTACGTGCTGCGGGCAGTGGAACTGGTCGAGCGGAGCGACGCGGATGCGATCGCCGTTCGTGAGCAGGTACAGGACCGCTTCGACACCGAGATACAGAGCAAACTGAGAAACGGGGTGTGGAGCACCGGCGGTTGCACCAGTTGGTATCTCGACAGCACCGGTGTGAACCGAACCGTCTGGCCGGGTTTCACCTGGCAGTACTGGCTGCGTACCCGCACGATCGATCCCACCGAATACGAACTGCTGCAAGCGAAAGAGAACGTGAACGTATGAAGAATCTCGGAAACAAGGTCGCCGTCGTCACCGGAGCCGGCTCGGGCATCGGACGAGCACTGGCGATCGACCTGGCCGGCCGGGGTGCGGAACTCGCGCTGTCCGATGTCGACACAAGCGGACTCGCCGACACGGTGGCTGCGTGCGAGAAGGCCGGGGCCAAGACCCGCTCGTACGAGTTGGACGTGTCCGACCGCGCCGCTATGTACTTCCACGCAGACTCGGTTGTCAGCGATTTCGGCCGGGTCAACCTCGTGGTCAACAACGCCGGAGTGGCGCTGAATGCGGATGTGCTCGAGATGAGTTGGGATGACTTCGAGTGGGTCATGAACGTCGACTTCTGGGGAGTTGCGAATGGCACCAAGGCCTTCCTGCCCGCGTTGATCGACTCCGGCGAGGGGCATCTGGTGAACATTTCGAGCGTGTTCGGTCTGATGGGTATCCCGGGCCAAAGTGCCTACAATTCCGCCAAGTTCGCTGTTCGCGGATTCACCGAGGCCTTGCGTCAGGAGCTGAAGATCGCGCGACACCCCGTCGGCGTGACGTGCGTGCACCCGGGCGGCATCAAGACCAACATCGTGGCCAACGCCCGAGGCATGGACAGCCTGGGCGACGCCGACAAGGTGTCCGAAGCGTTCCAGCGGATCGCCAGAACAACACCCACTCGCGCGGCGCAGGTCATTCTCGCGGGCGTGGAGAAGAACAAGCCACGAGTGCTCATCGGCCCGGACGCACGTGGTTTCGACGCCATTCCTCGCATCATCGGCCCGCGCTATCAAGACATCATGGCTCCCCTCAATCGACTCGGCACCGCAGCGGGCAAGAAATTTCGCGTCACCCAGTAGTGCATCATCTATCCCGGGAGTGGAGCCTGCGGAACGACTATTGAGCCCGGTCTCGCCACTGCTGCTCGGCGACGCCGAGTTCGGTGGCGGGGGAGTCTCCGTAGATCCATTCCCGAGCGATCCTGTGCCAGTTGGCCGTTGCCCCCAGCTGGCCGAGAACGCCGAACGTCAGAAAATCTGCGCGACGTGAGAACAGGTGCTCGGGAGGCAGGTTCTGTCGCTTCATGCCGGTGAATTGCGCGCCGCGCGGATCGATCGCGAGCATCAGACCACTCGACGCCAGCGACGGTGTCACCGTCATCGCCCGGTCCACGAGGTTCCATTCGGACGCCGCGTAGACGTACTCGAGACACTCGTCTGGGGTGACCCCGGCGGACGCGTCGACTATGCCGCGGGCGATCATTGCGGCGAGCAGATCCTCACCGCGTTCCTCCGAAGCCATCCGCAAGCAGTCGATCTCGAACGCGACGTGTTCGGCTCGCATCCGGTTGAACAGACCGAAGTCGATGAATCCCACGCGGCCGTCGTTGCCGAGCAGGAGGTTTCCCGGATGTGGGTCCCCGCAGAATTCGTCGTACAGGTAGAGCGAACCGATGTAGAAGCGGTAGACGATCTCGCCGATGCGATCACGCTCGGCAACCGGTAGCGAGCGGATGTGATCGAACGAGACGCCGTCGAAGAACTCGGTGACGAGTACCCGCCGTGTGCACAGTTGCTCGATCGCGTCGGGAACGGCGACGAACGGGTGACCGCGAAATCGTCGAGCCAAGACCGATTGGGTGCGGGCTTCCTCGATGTAGTCGAGCTCCCGCTCGAAATTCTGTCGTAGTTCTTCGATCAGCTCCGGTGCCGCCACTGTCGGCAATGCGTTGCGCCAGAACTTGAGGAACAGTGCCAGGTTCTTCAGGTCCGCGCGCACGGCCGCGTCGACTCCGGGGTATTGGATCTTGACGGCAACGGCTCGGCCGTCGTGCAGGCGGGCGCGATAGACCTGGCCGATCGAGGCTGCGGCAATGGGCTGTCGATCGAAGTCTGCGAAGAGGCTCTCCACGGTCTCGCCCAGGTCGTCCTCGATGACGGACAGCATCACCTCGACATCGACTTCCGGTGCGCGATCGCGCAGTGCGGAGAGCTTGTCCTGGAAGCGTTGTCGATGCTGCTCGGGTACCAGGGCGAGGTCGAGTACCGAGAGCATCTGGCCCAGCTTCATCGCCGCGCCCTTCATGCTGCCGAGCACTGTCACGAGTTGATCGGCTGCCTGAAGCGATCGCTTCTCCGAGATCCGTTCTCGCAGTTCCTCGGACCGACCGATCATCGACATCCTGGCTCCGGCGCCGCGGATGGCCTGACCGGCCACCGCGCGGCCGAGGGCGCTTCCCCGCGCGGCCCGCGAGGTGGGTATCGGACGATCGGTGGGCATCTTCAGCGTTCGGTGTAGTCGCGTTCGACGCGCAGGGTCCCGAGAGTGGTTGCCAGGCCGTCGTATTGGGTGACCAACAGCATGAACTCGAGGAGTCGACGTTCGTCGAACTGCGTCGCGAGCTCCGCCCAGGTGGCGTCGGCGAGGGTCTTGGTGGCAACGAGCTCGTCGACGGCGGTCAGAATTGCGCGGTAGCGCGAAGACAGACCCGGTGCATCGGGTCCGGTCTTGATCGACTCCAGTAGGTCGCGGTCGATGCCTGCGCGCCTGCCGAGCCGAACGTGGTGGTCCATCTCGTACGCGGATTCTCGGAGGTGCGCCACACGCAGGATCACCATCTCGGATTCCTTGCGCGAGATCTTGCCGCCGGGCATCAGGTGCCCGCTGTAGAACAGCCACGCTCGGAACAGGCCGCCGGTGCGACCGAGGGTGGTGAACAGATGGGGATTCGGCACGCCTGCACCCTTGGCGATCACCTTGCAGATGACCCAGTTGATGGGCCCGAGAGTTTTGGCGGTACCGGACGGAATGCGTGGAGTGGTCACAGCCACACCGTACCGACTGGCTGGCCGAACGTCACCGGATAGTGGGAGGGTAGGCTACCCTATTTGTGATTCCGAACAATGTTCCCATGGAGGACCCTTGACGAAGTTCCATGCCCGCATCACGGCGCTCGCCCTCACCGTCGCCGCCTTCGGTGTGACTGCGACGGCGTGTTCGTCCACCGAGGCCACCTCCGACGGGGCAGGCAGCGCAACGCGATCGATCGAGACCGTCCGGGGAACGGTCGACGTTCCGGAGACCCCACTGCGTGTGGTGACACTCGAGCCGGTCGAGCTCGACACTTCCGTCGCCCTCGGTGTCGTACCCGTCGGCACCGCGGTGCTCAGTGAGGTGAGCGGTGTGCCGTCGTATCTCGGCGCTGAAGCGGCGGACATCGCGACCGTCGGCACGGTGGCCGAACCGACCATCGAGGACATCGCGGCCCTGCAACCCGACCTCATTCTCGGCACCGAGACTCGGCACGCCGAGTACTACGACCAACTCTCCGCCCTTGCGCCGACGGTGTTCATCGCCTCCCAGTCCGATCCGTGGCGCGAGAGTGTCCGGTTCGTCGGGCGCATTCTCGGCAGGGAATCGAAGGCGGAGGAATTGCTCACCGCATACGACGACCGGTGCGGCGAGATAGCCGAAAAGTTCGGAACCGAAGGGAAGACAGCGCAACTCATCCGGCCTCGTAGCGGCGAGCTGACCCTGTACGGACCGTCCTCGTTCGCAGGCAGCACCCTCGAGTGCGCAGGGTTCACCACTCCGCCGCGGCCGGAATGGGCGGACGAGATCTCGGTCGACCTCTCACCAGAACTGGCAGCCCAGGCGGCAGCGGACTTGATCGTCGTCACCGCCACCGATCCGTCGGACCCGGCGGCGATTCCGGCGTCGATCACCGCCAATGCAGCCGCGCTGCCCAATCCCCATGCGGTGGATCTGTCCTACTGGATCACCGGCGTCGGGCCCAAGGGCGGACAGGCCGTACTCGACGACATCGATCGAATCCTGTCGGACTAGTTGGGTCGTTCCGCAGGCTCCACTCCTGGCGGGGCGCGGTTGACACCTTCAGATCCGGACGGCACCCGCCAGGGCCGCGGCCTGCTGGGCTCGCTCGACCACTCGATCGCGCGAGGAATCGATGTGGGCGAGAAGTAGTTCCAGGGCCGTATCGAGGGTCCCCGCCAACACGTGCTCGACGATGTCGATGTGCTGATCGATCGCCGAGACGACGGCCGACGCATCGAGTCCGCCGAGTATCCGTACCGGACGTACCTTGGCATTGACGGCGCACAGCGCATCGGTGAGTGCCGAATTGCCGGACGCCGCAAGCAATGTGACGTGGAAGTTCTCGTCCAGCGCCACCAGGTCGTCGGTGGTGTCGGGCGGGTCGGTGCGTAGCGCGACCCAGGTGGCCGACAGAGTCGACAGTGCTGCCCGATCGAAGGACTGCGACGTCGAACGTGTGATGCCGCGGGCCTCGAGTGTGGCCCGTAGCTCGTAGAGATCGGGCAGGTCGCCGAGCCGAGGGCGATAGGCGTGCAGGCCGGCCTCGTCGCGGGTGACGAGCCCGTCGGCCTGCAGCCGTGCCAGAGCCTCCCGCACGGGAGTGCGTGAGACCCCGTACAACTCGGCGAGACGTTCCTCGCCGAGCCGCGCGGTGGAGCTGATGGCACCGGAGATCAGATCCCGGCGCAGTGACGAATAGACCTTCTCGCGAAGGTCACTGCGCGGCACGATACGTCCGGTCAGATCGCCATGGCTGCGCGCACGTCGGCCTCGGACTCGCTACCGCCGACACCGGTCGAGGTGATGCGGCCGGCCTCGAGGATGTAATAGTTCTGCGCGGACTCGAGTGCAAAGCCGATGTGCTGCTCCACCAGTAGCACTCCGAGACCACCGCGGCGAGTGAGCTCGAGGATGGTGCGTTCGATCTCGGCGACCACCGACGGCTGGATGCCCTCGGTCGGCTCGTCGAGAATCAGCATCCGAGGTTCGGTGATCAGCGCTCGCGCGATGGCAAGTTGCTGGCGCTGCCCGCCCGAGAGCAATCCTGCTCTGCGGCCGAGCAATTCCTTCAACGCCGGGAACAGGTCGAGTGCCTCGTCGATCAGTGCCTTGCCGCGCTTGCGGCCGTCGGCCACCACCTGTAGGTTCTCGGCCGTCGTCAACTGACCGAACGACTGCTGACCCTGCGGCACGTAGGCGAGTCCCCTGGCGACGCGAGCGCTGGGTCGCAACGCACTGACGTCCTCACCGTCGAACATGACCTTGCCGGAGTTCACTTTCAACAATCCGACCGCTGCGCGCAACAGCGTCGTCTTGCCCGCGCCGTTGTGGCCCATCACCGCGGCCACACCGTCGGCCGGAACCGTCAGCGAAGCACCGTGAATCACTTCGCTGCGGCCGTAACCGGTACGCACATCGACCAGTTCAAGCATGACCGGCTCCCTCTTCTGCGATCTGTTCGAGTTCCTCGCCCGCCGCTGCGGTGCCGAGGTAGACCTCCTGGACCTTCGGATCGGCCTGTACCTCGGCCACTGTGCCCTCGGCCAGAACGCGCCCGGCAGCCAACACCGTCACCGAGGTGGCGAACATGCGCATGAAGTCCATGTCGTGCTCCACGACCACCACGGTCCGCTCACCGCCGATGCGTTGCAGCAGCTGGCCCGTCTCCTCGCGTTCCTCGTGGCTCATACCGGCGACCGGCTCGTCGAGCAGGAGCACATCGGCGTTCTGCACCAACAACATTCCGATCTCGAGCCACTGCTTCTGGCCGTGCGCGAGGATTCCGGCCGCCTTGTCTCGTTCGGCCGTCAGACCGATGGTCTCGAGGGCCTCCTCGATGGCAGGCAGCACCGATCCGCGACGACGCAGCATCGTCAGTACCGATCGTCCGGATCCGGCGGCGATGTCCAGGTTCTGCAGCACCGTCAGATTCTCGAAGATGCTGGCGGTCTGGAAGGTTCGACCGATGCCAAGGCGAGCGATCTGATGCACCTTCTTGCCCAGCAGTTCCACCCCGGACTTGGTGACCGATCCGGTAGCCGGGACGAGACCGGTAATGGCGTCGATCAGCGTGGTCTTGCCTGCACCGTTTGGCCCGATGAGGAAGCGCAGATCGCCCTGCATCAGCGTCAGATCGACGCTGGTGTTGGCCTTGAAACCGTCGAAACTGACCGTCAGATCGCGGACTTCGAGGTACTGACTGGACATGCCGGCGTTGCCGCCGAACGTGGGCTGCGGGCCTTCGACATGAATCATCGTGCGAGTTCCTTCTCTGGTTCTGCGCTCGATTCGGGGACCGATTCGGCTTCCTGCTTTCGCTTGCGCAAGGCGAAGAGTCCGGCGATGCCGGCGGGGAAGAATCCGACGACCACCACGAACAGCAGACCCTGCGCGTACGTCCAGCCGGACGGGAACTGCTCGGACAGCGTGGTCTGAGCCCACGCGACTCCGAGGGCACCGAGGACGGGGCCGAGAAGGGTGGTGCGGCCGCCGATGGCGACGCCGATGAGGAACGCGATGGACGGGACGATACCGACGTCGTTGGGGGAGATGATGCCGACGATCGGAACGAACAGTGCCCCGGCCAGTCCCGCGAAGAACGCCGCGGCCACGTACGCCACGATCTTGACGTTGGCCGGGTCGTAACCGAGGAAGCGGACGCGCTCCTCCTGATCACGCACCGCCACCAACAGCTCGCCGTAGCGCGAGTACATCAGCTGGCGGGTGATGGCGACGACGACGAGCAGTACCCCTGCGGCGATGAAGAAGAGCATCTGCTTGTTCGCGGGGTCGTTGAGATTGAACCCGAAGAACGTCCGGAACCTGTTGAGCCCGTTGGAGCCGCCGGTGCTCTGCTGTCCGATGAGCAGGATGGCGAAGGCCGCGGCCAGGGCCTGGCTCAGGATCGCGAAGTATGCGCCCTTGACTCGGCGCTTGAACACGCCGAGGCCGAGAACCAATGCCACCAGGGCCGGCACGAACAGGATGCCCAGGATCGTCGAGATGGGTGAGGTGAACGGCACCCAGTACGAGGGCAATTCACGAATACCGGCGATGGACATGAAGTCCGGTACGTCGTCGCCGCGCAGATCTGCGTCGGAGATCTTCAGGTGCATGGCCATGATGTAGGCACCGATGCCGAAGAACACGCCCTGGCCGAGAGTCAGCATTCCGCCACGACCCCAGGCCAATCCGATTCCGACGGCCACGATCGCGTAGCAGATGAACTTGCCCAGCAAATTCAACCGGAAGTCGCTGAGGACGGCCGGAGCAACGGCGAACAGCAGGATCGCGGCGAGGGCGAATCCCAGTAGAGCGCCGCGCTTGGCGATGAATTCGCTCATACCAGGCTCCTTGTCTTGACGGCGAACAAGCCCTGCGGGCGGGCCTGCAGGAAGATCACGATGAGGACGAACACGATGACCTTGGCGATCGAGGCCGTGGTGCTGTATTCGATGAACGAGTTGAGAATTCCCAGAGCGAAGGCGGCGATCACCGCGCCCTTGATCTGGCCGAGTCCGCCGACGACGACCACGAGGAAGGCGTCGATCAGATAGCTCTGTCCCACAGTGGAACTGGTGGAACCGATCAGAGTCAGTGCCACGCCCGCGACGCCCGCCAAACCGGAGCCGAGGAAGAACGTCGAGATGTCGGTCCTGCGGCTCGAGATGCCCGAGGTCTCCGCGAGATCGCGGTTCTGCACCACCGCGCGGATGCGTCGACCCATCGCGGTCTTCTTCAGTGCGATCGACAGCGCGACGACGGCGACGACCGCGAGGACGAGAATGAAGATTCTGGTCTTGGGCACCACGGCACCGAGAATGTCGACGCCGCCGCTCAGCCATTCCGGGGAGACGACGTTGACCGCCGGAGCGCCGAAGATGTCGCGAGCGAGCTGCTGCAGGATGAGCCCGACGCCGAACGTGACGAGCAGGGTGTCCAGTGGACGGTGGTACATGCGCTGGATCAGCGTCACCTCGAGCAGCACACCCATCGCGCCGCCGACGAGGAAGCCGACGATCAGCGAGATGAACAGTGATGCGCCGCCGGTCGAGACGATCTGCTGCACAACGTAGGCCGTGTACGAACCGGCCATGATGAACTCGCCGTGCGCCATGTTGATGACGCCCATCTGACCGAACGTCAGTGAGAGCCCGAGGGCGGCGAGCAGAAGAATGGATCCGATCGACAGGCCGGTGAACAACTGTCCGATCACGACGTCCATGGGGGAGCTCCTTCGGAGCATGTGAGTGGAACCTCGTAGCAGGCTACGAAGTTCCACTCACATGGGTGGTGGTCAGTTGAGGTCGGAGGCCCAGTCGTAGGTCTCGAGGAACGGGTCGGGTGCAATTGCTTCGGGCGACTCCCACACCGTGTAGATCAGTCCGTCGGGGCGGATCTCACCGATGCGGGCGGTCTTGGAGATGTGGTGGTTCTCGCCGTCGATGACGACCTCACCCTCGGGAGCGGCGAAGCTGACGCCGTCGGCCGCGGCCTGAATGTCGGCCACCGCAAAGGAATCGGCCTTCTCCACGGTGTTCTTCCACAGGTAGACCGACGTGTAGGCGGCTTCCATGGGATCCGAGGTGGGCTTGTCGGCACCGTACTTCGCCTTGTAGTCGGCGACGAACTTGGTGTTCTCCGGGGAGTCGACGGTCTGGTAGTAGTTCCAGGCGGTCAGCTGGCCCTCGATGTTCGCGGCTCCGATGCCCGCCACTTCCTCCTCGGCGATGGACACCGAGATGACCGGCATGTCAGCAGCTTTGAGGCCGGCGTTGGTGTACTCGCGGAAGAACGCGACGTTGGAGTCGCCGTTGAGAGTGTTGAACACCGCGTCGGCGTCGGCGGAGCGAACCTTGTTGACGATGGTGGAGAAATCGGTCGAGCCGAGCGGGGTGTAGTCCTCGCCCTTGATCTCGATTCCGTTGGCCGCGGCGTAGGCCTTGATCTCGCGGTTGGCCGTCTGCGGGAAGACGTAGTCGCTACCGACCAAGTAGAGCGACTTGACGCCCTTCTCTTTCAGGTAGTCCAGGGCCGGAATGATCTGCTGGTTGGTGGTGGCACCGGTGTAGAAGATGTTCTTGGACGCCTCGAGGCCCTCGTACTGAACGGGGTAGTAGAGGAGAGCGTCGTTGTCCTCGAACACGGGCAGCATCGCCTTGCGCGACGACGAGGTCCAACCACCGAAAACTGCTGCGACACAATCGCTGCTGATCAGTTTCTCGGCCTTCTCGGCGAACACGGTGGGCTCGGACGCGCCGTCCTCGGCGACGACCTCGATCTGCTTGCCGTTGACGCCGCCCGCTGCGTTGATCTGCTCGACGGCCAGCGCGATCGAATCACGCACCGTCACTTCGCTGATCGCCATGGTGCCGGACAGGGAGTTGAGCGAGCCCACCTTGATGGTGTCACCCGAGGTGTCCACGCACGAGGTGGCGGTACTGCCGCCGCCGTCCGCGGAGGTGGTGTCGCTCGCCTTGCTGCCGCAGGCGGTGGCGACCAGGCTCAATGCAGCCAGAGCCGCGGGAACGACCATGACGCGCTTGACGGACATGCGCTTCGAGACAGCAGGCATCTACGGCCCTTTCGGAGTTTGTATACAGAGGTGTATTCGCGATTGCGAACAGTAAAGGGAAGTTATTGCGCCGGTATGTTGCGCGGTGACGAGTCTGTTTCCCGCGTTACGTCGACGTAAAAGCAGCCAAGTGACAATCATCCTTGACATTTTTTGACAAGCGGAGTTGACTTTTGGGTAATCCGTAGCCCAAAGAATGGGTCGATCATGAGTGCATTCGTCACAGCAGCCCGATTCGTCGGAGACCTCGACGACGAGTTCTATGCCGACGAGCTGCAACGCGACATCTGGAACGAGGCCTCGGCCGTCGGATTTCAGTCTCTGCTGTGGATCGGACTGATCAGTGGCGCGGTCCTGCCCTACGCGGCGGGTGTCACCGGAGCGTGGATGGCGCTCGGCCTGTTCTTCGTGCTGATCTCCGTGTCCTTCGCGGTGTTGGGATACGCCAGGCAGCGAGGGATCGACATGTACGCCTCGCAGAAACTTCGACGCTCGCGGATAGCGTTCGCCGGACTGCTCTTCTTTCTCGCCGGTGCAGGAGCGGCGCTTCGCCTCCTGGCTCACTACGGAGGCGGCAATCTTCAGTCCTTGTGGATCGGGGCTGCGATCGGTGCGCCGGTGGGGCTCGCGGCTGGAGTGGTGGGTATCAAGAATCGGCGGCGTCGGGTGCAGGAGGCCGAGTGCGCCGCCGAGAAGGCCGAACTGCTCGGGTTCGACCCGAACAAGTGACGTCGATACTGTGAATCGTCCCTAGACCTGGGGTTACAGGGCGTAAGGATACGTAAAGGTATCGGTTTCGATCAGTCCGTTCGCAGATCTGCCGTCCGGGAGGTATGTTCTGTCCGATGACATCACGATCGTTCGGTGTCAGCGGCTGTTGCAGGGCTGGTCGGACGCGGGTTCGTAACGTGGCCGAGCGTGCGCCCGATGATAAGAGAGGCTCGGTTCGAGGCCGATGACGATGTGCACTACCAATCCGCCCTTCGTCGTGCCACGAAGTACCAACGAGACCACGTCGGACGTTCACCTCACGGTGGAGCACGCTAACAGGGAAGTCGAGGCCGTGCGCAGAGACAAGAGCTACCTCAGACTCGTTGGATCGAGCACGCCGCAGCCCACCATCGAGGTTCACGGCGGACCCAAGACCATCACCGTTCACGTCGACAACGTTCTGCCGGGTCAGATGTGCGAGATCCTGCACAACGGCATGCTGTCGCTGAGCCACCGCGTCACCGTCGGTGACAACATCTCGAGCATCGACATCACCACGTTCGCCCTCAAGCCGGGCGAATACAACGTGTCACTCCGTCTCGACGGACGCTTGGACTGCGTGACCGAGGCGCAGACCGTCGTCGTCGGCGAGCAGTTGGAAGTTCGACGCAGCTCGTAGGAGTTCCGAACGCCGACCGTCAGCCGCGATCGCGCGCCGACGGTTGGTGCTGGGTGATGCAGTGGATGCCACCGCCTCTCTCGAACAGTAACCTCGCGTCCACGCTCACCACCTTCCTTCCCGGATAGGCGTCTCGCAATACCGCCGCTGCCTCAACGTCGGCCGGGTCGTCGTAGCTGCAGGCGATCACGCCGCCGTTGACGACGAGATGATTGATGTAGCTGTAGTCGACGAATCCATCCGCATCCCGCAACGTCTGCGGAGCCGGCACCTCGACGATGTTCCACTCTTCACCCGAGCCACTGTGCGTGGCGCGCAGAGTGTCGATGATCAGCGCGCTGACCTCGTGATCGGGGTGAGCCCGGTCTCGTTGACTGTGCACCAGAACGGTTCCAGGAGACGGGATGGCCGCGACGATGTCGACGTGGCCACGGGTGCCGAACCGCATGGAATCACGCGTCAATCCGCGTGGCAGCCAGATGACGTGCTGCGCACCGATGGTCCGCGCCAGCTCCGCCTCGATGTCGGCTTTCGTCAGGCTCGGATTGCGACCGGGATCGAGTTGCACGGTTTCGGTGACCAGTACCGTGCCCGCGCCGTCGACCGCAATGCCGCCGCCCTCGTTGACGATGGGTGACGTAATCCTCTGTACTGCAGCCTGATCGGCGACGAACTCGCCGATGCGGCAGTCCTTGTCCCACTGCGCCCAGTCCTGTGCGCCCCAACCGTTGAAGATCCAGTCGACGGCAGCAACCGAACCGTCGTCCGCATGAACGAATGTAGGGCCGATGTCGCGCATCCATGCGTCGTTCAGCGGTGCCTCGACGATGTCGATATCGCGAGAGAGGTACGTCGCGGCCACCGCGCGCTCGGCTGGATCGACGACGACGGTCACCGGCTCGAACTCCGCTACCGCATGCGCGACGGCAGCCCAGGTGGAGCGGGCCTCGTGCTTGGCTTCCGGATCGTCGCCGAGGGAGTAGCCCTCGCACGGGAACGCCATCCATACCTTGTCCTGCGGTGCCGTCTCGGACGGCATCGTGTATTGCGTTGCGGCCGTGCTCACTTGATCACCGGCGTCGCAGCGTGTCCGTCGCCGTAGGGGGCGTCCGAGCGCACCGGCTCGGTCAGGCGTGAGTAGGTGTCCGGTCTGCGGGTGAGCAGAAAAGGAAAGAGCTCCAACCATTCTCGACGCTGATCGAGGTCGAGATCTGCGACGAGCACGGCTGGTTCGTCGCGCGGTGCCTGTACCAGGATGCGGCCGTAGGGATCGGAGATGAACGACGATCCGTAGAACGTGATCTCGCCCTCGTCGCCGCACCGGTTGGGCACCACCATGAACAGGCCGTTGGAAATTCCGTGTCCGACGATGACGTGCTGCCACAGCGGTTGGGTGTCGAACGCCGGGAACGACGGCTCGGACCCGATGGCCGTCGGATACGCGAGTATCTCGGCGCCGCCGAGTGCGTAGCTGCGTGCGACCTCGGGAAACCACTCGTCCCAGCAGGTGGGTAGACCCACCCGGGCACCACCGAGTTGCTCCGGTGAGTAGACGGGGTACGGGTCGTCGGCCGGGCCGGGGCGGAAGTAGGTGTCTTCGTAGTAGCCGGCCGAGATGGGGATGTGCAGCTTGCGGGTTCTGGCCAGAAGTTCGCCGGAAGGGGAGACCATGATGGAGGTGTTGAAGCCCAATCCGTCTGCTGCCTCGGACTTCTCGTACAGCGAGGCATGGACCACGATGCCGTTGGCGGCGGCGGCCTCGGCGGCCATACCGAATGTGGGCCCGGTCGTCAGATCCTCGGCCGCGCTGCCGGGGTTCGCACCGGCGGGGGTGTCGGCCGGGTAGCGCAGCAGGGTGATCTCGGGCAGGAAGACGACCTGCGCCCCGAGGCCTGCGGCTGTGGAAATGGCCTCGAGCAGTTCGCCTTTCGATGCGGCTGCATCGGGATTCCAGCGATGCTGCACCAGGCCGACCCGCAGTGGCGGCCGATCGGTCGGGGTGGTCCGGGTCAGCGCCTCGGGTGGCGTGAGGTTCGTGAGGGTCAGCATGCCGATCTCCTGTTAAAACGAATGTGATTCGTTAAGTATCGTTGATGTCTGCCCCGAACGCAACGGATACGGGAGAAATGCTGTGGGAAGACCGTCGGCACCCCTTCTCGACGTCGATCGCATCACGACGGCGGCCCTGACTCTCGTCGAAGAGTCGGGTGGATTCACCATGCCTCAGCTGGCCAAGAAGCTGAAGGTCAGTCCGTCCTCGCTCTACAACCACGTGTCCGGACGTGACGAGATCATCGAGTTGCTGCGGGGTCGGGCGATGTCCGAGGTGGAGATGCCGGAGGCCGGTACGCCGTGGCGTGAGGCGCTCGCCTGGATCGCGCGCGGGTACCGAAACAGCTACGGGCGCTACCCACGGTTGATCCCACTGCTGACGGCTCAGGCCGTGAACAGCAGCGCTGCGTTCGGGATGTACAACACGTTGGCGCGGGTGCTGACAGATGCCGGCTTCGCGCCCGCCGACGTGCTCCGCATCATCACCGTGCTCGACAGTTTCGTGTTGGGTTCGGCCTTGGATCTGGCAGCTCCCGAAGCACCGTGGCTCAGTAGCCGCGACGTGGAACCGGAACTGAAAGCTGCACTGGACGCTGCGGGGGAACTGCACGAGCGGTCCGAGGATGCCTTCGAGTTCGGGCTGCAGGCTCTCCTGATGGGCCTCGAGCCGCGGTAGCGACGCCGCACCATTGTCGATGACAAGAAGGCTTGACATTTTCTGACAAGTCGGCTTGACTTTTGGTATGAACAACGCGCTGAGAACCAATGCGGTGCGTGAACACCGCAAAGCTGCGCGGCTGACCCAGGCGGAGCTCGGTAAAGCCTGCGGTGTTTCCCGGCAGAGCATCGTCTCCGTCGAAGGCGGCGACTACGCACCGAGCGTCTACCTGGCACTGAAGCTGGCCGGGGCACTGAACACCACTGTCGAAACATTGTTCGGAAACGAGGAGTGACATGAGCACATTCATCAAGACCATGCGAATCGTAGGCGATCTGGACGACGAATTCTACGACGACGAACGCCAGCGCGATGTGTGGAACGAGGCCTCCGCCATAGGGTTTCAACTGTTCCTCTGGGCCGGCCTCATCGGCGGTGCAATTCTGCCATGGGCGGCGAACACGACCGGAGCGTGGATTGCGCTCGGGATTCTCGTCGTCTCCACGCTGATCAGCTTCGCCACGATCGGCTATTCGGCGGTCCGCGGGGTGAACATCTACACCGCAGCAAAGGCCGGACGGCTCCGAGGGATCATTGTCGGTGTGATCGCAGCAGTCGGCTACGTCGGAGTCCTCGTCAGACTGCAGCCGGACGTCTACTCGCAGGTGAGCTCGTGGGCAGGCGCAGCCGTGGGTGCGGTGGTCGGGGGCGGCGTCGTCGCACTGATCATCTGGCAGATGCGTAAGCGCAACGCGCGATTCGAGGCCGAGGAAATCTGAGCAGCAGTCCTGGGTCGGTCGTCGACGGGTCGCGACTCAGCGTCGAGGTCCGTCACGTGCTGCCCTCGTGTCGGCATCGTGGCCCGGTGTGCACGCACAGCTTGACCTTGACGCAACGTCAATGCAGATCATCGAAGCATGAGTCGCATCCGTCTTGCTGTTCCGCTGTACATCGGTGGCGCGTCGTTGTCGCTTTTCGGCAACTCGGCCATCACTATCGTCCTGCCCTGGTTGGTGCTGGCCACGACAGGAAGCCTGGCGTCGGCAGGTCTGATCGCTGCGGCAGCGGGCATCGCAGCGGTGCCGGCAACGTTCGCCGGTGGTCGACTGATCGACCGATTCGGGGCACGCAACGTGGCCGTCGTCTCCGACCTCGGTAGCGCGACTGCGGTATTCGGCCTGATCGTGGTGAGTGCGACGGTTGGGTTGTCGGTGCCTTGGTTCGTGGTGCTCGGAGTGGCAGGCGCTGTCTTCGATGTGCCGGGGATGACGGCTCGTCAGGCGATGCTCGCCGACGTCGCGTCGATCTCGGGGACGTCGGTCACGGCGGTGGCCGGGTTCTTTCAGACCGGTTTCTCGCTGGCGTTCCTGGCCGGACCGGCTCTGGCGGGTCTGCTGTTGAGCATGCTGGATCCGATCGACGTCGTGGCCGTCACGGCCGCCTCGTCGGCGGCCGCTGCGGTGCTGACTGCGTTGGTTCCGGTTGTGGGGCAGGCGTTCGCGGCCGGTGCCGCGGGGTCGGGGAGTGCGCTGGACCTGATCCGTCGCACGCCCGCGCTGCGCGCGATGCTGTTGTTCGCGTTTCTCGCGAGTCTGGTCACCCCGCCGATGATCAGCCTGCTGTTGCCCGGTCACTTCAACGAGATCGGCGAACCCGGGCAGCTCGGCCTGGCCATGTCGGCGTACGCCGTCGGTGCCTTGGCGGGGTCGGCCTTGTTCGCTCTTGTGGCCGCCCGATCGCGACGGGCCACGTTCGTGACGGGAATGGCTGCGATGACGATCGGTATCTGGCTGTTCGCACAGCTGCAGGGGTTCTGGATCGTCGCGGCCGGGATGCTCGTGATGGGTCTCGGATCCGGGCTGTTCGGTCCGATCTGGAATGTCTACGTGGCCGAACAGGTCCCCGCAGATGTTCGGGGGCGCGTCCTCGGCTGGTTGAACATGAGCGGGCTCGTGGCCGGTCCGATGGGGTTGGGACTGATGTCGGTGGTGCTCCTCGGCGGCGATCTCGGTCTCGGGGCCGTCGTCATGGGAGTCGGATGGACAGCTGTTGCTGCCTATGCGGTGCTGAGTCCGGGTGCGCGTGAGCTGACCGAACCGGTGCAGCACTCTGCCGGAGTGGACGGTTGATCGGCAACAATGGTCGCCATGCTTCGTATCGGTGAGCTGGCTTCCTATGTGGGAGTGACGACCCGAACCGTGCGGTTCTACCACCAGCAGGGGCTGTTGGACGAGCCACGACGCGACACGTCGGGTTACCGTCTCTACGACGGGGAGGCCGTGCTGCGGCTGTCACGTGTTGTTGCTCTTGCCTCGGCCGGTGTGCCACTGGCGCGCGTCCACGAGCTACTCGACGCCTCGCAGGAAACACTCGACCTCGCCTTGCTCGAGATCCACGCCGACCTGAACAGCAGGATCGAACGTCTGGAGAAAGATCGCGACAGACTGGGGCTGTTGCGCGCGGGCGACGCGCTGGTCCTTCCCGATCTGATCGTCGGCCTGATCCAGCACCTGCGCGACGCGGGCATCGATACCGGAGTGGTCGATCACTATCGCGACGCCTGGATACTGACGTATGCCGTCTACCGGCCCCGGCTCGATCCCTGGCTGAAGGAGTTCGGTGCCGTCATGCTCAGGGACCCGGGCTATCTGGCACTCATGGTGCGCTCTTTTCGAGCAGCCGAGCTCGAACCCGAGGACCCACGGATCCAGGAGCTCGCGGACGACACGGTCGAATGGATGATCGACACCTGGGCCAGTGACGCCCGCGAATGGTCGTTCGAGCGCGGTCTCGACGACCCTGCGGCCAACGCACTACTCGCGGAGCAGTGGGCCGACCGGCCTGCCTGGGTGCGCGTCACCGAGCTGATCATGCAAGGTCTGCAGGAGCGCGGCATCGAGCATTCCCCACCCTGACGAAGGCCAGAGGGATCGTCAGTCTTCGACGATCAGTGACGGAGTATCGCGGCGGAGAATGTCGCCCTTGAAGAACTCCGGCTTGCGCAGTGCCACCACCAACATGATGACGATGCCGAGAACGATGATCCCCACGCCGATGAGGAAGACCATCCCGATACCGAACAATGATGAGCCGCTACCGAACTCGGGATCCCACGCATCGACCGAGGTCTGCACGAACACCACGGCCATCCCGACCCCGCCGAGTAGCGGCGCGAGGAACTTGAAGAACACGTTGCGGGTGCTGGTGAACAATTCCTCGCGGAAGTACCAGACGCAGGCGAACGCCGTGATGCCGTAATAGAAGCAGATCATCAGTCCGAGTGCGGCGATGGTGTCGGTGAGTACGTTGTCGCTCACCACTCGCATCACGGCGTAGAAGCCGGCCGACGCGCCGCCCGCCACCAGCGTCGCGAAGCCTGGAGTGCTGAATCGCGGTGTGATGGAAGCGAACCGCTTCGGCAGTGCCTGATAGTGGCCCATCGCCAGCAGAGTGCGCGCCGGTGAGATGAACGTGGCCTGCAACGAACTGGCCGAGCTGCTCAGCACGGCGAGCGAGAGCAGAACCGCGAACGGTCCCATCACCGGCCCGGCGAGAGCCGCGAACACGTTGTCGGTGGTGTCGGGATTCTGCAGTCCGTTCCCGGTGTCCCCGGTGCCGGCGAACAGCAGCGTGGCGACCGCGGTGAGCAAGTACAACACGATGATGAAGAACACCGTCACCAGAGCGGCGCGGCCGGGAATCTTTGCGCTACCGGACGTTTCCTCGTTGACCGTCAGACAGACGTCCCAGCCCCAGTACATGAAGATCGACAGCGACAGGCCGGCCGTGAATGCCGAGAAGCTCGGAATGCCGAACGGATCGAACCAATCCAGGCTGAACGAGATGTCGTCGGCCCCGTCGCCTGCCCCGACCTTGACGAACGCGGCAACGATGAACCAGGCCATCACCAGCAACTGGAAGCCGAGCATCGTGTATTGAACGCGCTTTGTCTCCTGCATACCGCGATAACACAGCCACGCCGACAGCGCCATGAACACCAGGCAGGTGACGATGTTGACGAGCTTGTTGCCGGTGAGGTCGGCCACCGAATCGTTGCTGGTGACCTGCGCGAGAAAGAGATAGAAGAAGTCGACGGCCACTCCGGCGAGGTTGGAGAGCACGATGATGGTGGCCGCGATCAGACCCCACCCGCCCATCCAGCCGACGTAGGGGCCGAAGGCCTTGGACGCCCACGTGAAGGACGTACCGCTGTCGGGTTCGGCCGCGTTGAGCTCGCGATAGCCCAACGCCACCAACAACATCGGGATGAAGCCCACGATGAAAATCGCCGGCAGGTGCACCCCGACCTCGGTGACCGTCGGCCCGAGCGATGCCGTCAGCGCGTACGCGGGCGCGATGGTCGAAATGCCCAGCACGACACTCGCGAGCAGCCCGAGCTGGCCGGCCGACAGGCCCTTGGACTCGACGTCCACTACCTTGTGCTCATTCATCGCCGGCCTCTCTCGGAACAACGATCATCGGAACGGGGACGACCCGAAGCATCTTGGCGGCAACCGATCCCAGGAAGAGCCGGTGAGGCTGCGCGAGTCGAGACGAGCCCACCATCAACACGTCACCGCCGTGCCAGTCCAGGGAGGAGGCGGCCTTCTCGATGCCGGAACCCTCGGCCACCGTCAACTGCACCTCCGAACCGTCGGGCAGTCCGGCTTGTACGGTGCGCAGCACGTCCTCGGCCTTGGCGAGACCTCCTGGCCCCGGTGCTGATCGCTCATCTGCGGAAACGAGGGAGAGCAGGCGCAGTGGCAACTCGGCGGTGGCAGAGAGGTCGGTGGCCGCCTCGACAAGTTCGGCTGCCCCCGGACGATTTCCGATGGCGCAGGTGATCTCGCGAATGCGCTGCGGGGGAGAGTGCCGATACCCGCGTGGAGCCAGCGCGAGGGGCACGTGCGCGACGTGCAACAAATCGCTGGTGACGGTGCCGATCGAGTGGCGTCCGAGCAAACCGTCACCGGCCGCGCCGACGACGATCATGTAGGCGTCACACTCGTCCACACAGTCGAGCAGGCCCTGTGCGAACGACTCGTCGAACAGCAGGTGAGTACGAGCCTCGACGTCCTCGGGCACCAATTTCAGGGCCTCGTCCAGCCACTCGGTGGCCTGGTCGATCAAGATGTCGTCGTAGGCCGCCTCGACCGGTGCCTTGGACGGCACCGGACGCTCCTGAGGCAGCACCAGACAGATGTCCAGCGAGGCCTGCAGCGAACGCGCGAGCGTTGCGCCCAGGGCGATTCCGTCCGCGCCACTCGGTGTTGCCTGGTACCCCACGATCAGACGCATGGGCGGACCTTCCCTGAGTTCGGGCGAGCTAATGACAGGTGCTACCGGGATCGGTATGGCACGACTTCTGCTCCGACGCCACGACGTCGAGCGAGGGATTGCGATCGAAGAACCCGAACGGCTTGAGCCAGAACGAGACCGTGTCCGCGGGCATCACCGGCCAGTCCTCCGGGCGAGTGATGTGGTGGATCCCGAAGGTGTACCAGACGACGACATCGGTGTTCTCGATGCTGCGATCCTTTTCGGTCCACTCCGGCAGGCCGTGATCGATACCGCTCTGGTTGACGAATTCACCACTGGGCCAACGCTCGTCGGGCGAGTTGGGGGTGACCCACACGGTGTGGCCGATCACCTGGGCGCGCTGGAAGATCGGCGACGCCGGATCGAACATCGACGGAATCGCCGCGCCCGGAACCAACTTGTAGGCGGGACGGGTGCCGAGACCGTTGGTGACGTTGTCGTTGACGACCTTCCATGCCTTCTGGGTGTTCCAGTCGTAATCCTGTCTGCCCTCCGACTCGGTGGTCAGGGGAGTGTTGACCTGAGTGAGGGCGAGGCCGTACGGATTGTCGGGGCCCATCGGAACCCGTTGAGTCTCACTGGCATACACGGTGTTCTCCGTGCCGTCGATGTCCAGATCGAGCCGGGCGACGAGAAAGTGCTGGTGATACGGCGCGTACGTACGGTTGTCGACCAGCGTGCCCGACGGGTGCGTGCCACCCTCGTCGAAGTGCGTGACGACCATGATGCCCGTTGCGCGCACCTCGCACTCGATGTTGCCGTCCTGGTAGAACCGCCAGTAGACGAGGTACTCGTAGTTGGCGACCGTTGCGTGGAAGCTGACCGTGAGCCGGCGCATACGCCGTACCTCGGCTCCGGCGTCGTGATCGACGTGCTTCCACAGCACGGCGTTGTCTTCCTCGTGGATGCAGATCGCGTTGGTGATCGTGTACGGCTCACCCTTGCTGTTGTGCAGCACCGCGTCGAGGTAGCGGATCTCGCCCAGGCAGTCGCAACCGAGCTCGAGCGAGGTGGTCATGAAACCCAGGCCCCACTCGCCGATGTCGAACGCGGTGCGCCGATAGTGATCCTCGGTGTGATCGCGATAGGGAACGACCATCTCCGCGAACGACATTCGATTCGCAACGGAGCGCACATTTCCGTTGTCGTTGTAGCTGACGGCATGCAGTGTCATGCCCTCGCGGTAGTTGAATCCCACGCGCAGCGACCAGTTCTGCCACGTCAACTTGTTGCCGTCGAGCTCGAACGACGGCCCGTCGGATTGAGTGATCTCGAGGGGCTTCAGCGGCGGACGCGTGCTGGCGTTCCTGATTCGCTCCGGGATGTGGCGAGGGACGTACTCGCCCATGATCTCCGGCCGCTCGACGCGATACGTGTCCTCGATCTCGAGCAATTCCATCGTGTTCACGTCGATGACGCAGTGGAACCCACCGACCGGTCCGGCGTAGGGATTGGCACCCGCCGCGGCCTTCACCCAGGTATCCGACCAGCCGAGGCGTCGACCCTTGTACTTCTCCGGCGTCACCGCCTCGCCGTAGGTCCAGGTGTCCATGAACACCAGATTCAGATCGGTGATGCCTCTATCGGCAAGGGCGGCAATCACATCGGGGTGGGCGCGTAGGGCCTCGTCGGCCTCCTCCCACTCGTCGACGGTGAAGTTGGGCTGCACGTCCGGGATATGCGTCCACGATTCGGTGGTGCGATCGTCCAGCGACACCACGGCCTTGAAGGTCGTGTTCTCGTTGCGGTTCAGCACCACTGACACCGCCCGACGTGCAGGCACGGTCCCGTCCGCGTCGAATGCGGCGATCTCGGGCTTGGCCGGTTCGATCATTTCGATGGAGGCGTAACGCCAACCGTCGCCGACGCCGTGATCGCGGCCGAGAATCTCGGCTACGGTGGCGAATTCGTCGCTGGACAGGGGATCGAGGGGATGAGAGGTCATGCGATGGTCTCCGTCGAGCTCATGACGTGCTTGATGCGGGTGTAGTCCTCGACACCATAGGCCGAGAGGTCCTTGCCGTAGCCGGAGTATTTGAATCCGCCGTGCGGCATTTCCGCGACCAACGGGATGTGGCAGTTGACCCAGACGGCACCGAAGTCCAGAGCTGCCGAGATGCGTAGTGTGCGTGCGTGATCAGAGGTCCACACGCTCGATGCAAGGCCGAAGTCCACATCGTTGGCGAGAGCGATCGCCTCGGCCTCGTCGGTGAACTTCTGCACCGTGAGCACCGGGCCGAACGTCTCCTCCTGCACGATGGGATCGGACTGCTGCACGCCCGTGATGATGGTGGGCTCGAAGAAGAAACCCTTGTCGCCGATGCGCTTGCCGCCGGTGACGATGGTGGCATGTGCGCCGATTCCGTCGACCTTGGCGCTGACCTGACCGAAGTGGTTGACGTTGTTCAGTGGCCCGAGGAAGGTATCGGGGTCGTCGGGGAGGCCGACTTTCAGTGTCTTCGCCTTGGCCACAAGGGCATCGACGAGGGTGTCGTGTACCGACTCGTGCACCAGTACGCGGGTGACAGCGGTGCAGTCCTGACCGGCGTTGAAGAACGCGGCCTCCGCGATGCCGTCGGCTGCCTTGGCGATGTCGACGTCGTCGAAGACGATCGCCGGTGCCTTACCGCCGAGTTCGAGGTGCGCGCGCTTGAGCTGCTTGGCGGCGGCCACCGCCACCGCGATGCCGGCGCGCACGGATCCGGTGATCGACACCAGGCCGGGCATCTTGTGCTCGACGATCGCCGCACCGGTGCCGCCGTTGCCGAGGACGACGTTGAGAACGCCGTCCGGAACAATGCCCTTGGAGAGCTTCGCCAACACCAACGTGCTCTCGGGGGTGGTGTCACTGGGCTTGAGCACGATCGTGTTGCCGGCGGCCAGTGCGGGCCCGATCTTCCAGATCGCCATCATGAACGGGTAGTTCCACGGGGTCACCTGGCCGACGACGCCGATCGGTTCGCGGCGCACGTACGAGGTGAAGCCGTCCATGTACTCACCTGCGGACTTGCCCTCGAGCATCCGGGCGGCGCCGGCGAAGAATCGGATCTGATCCGCTCCGACCGTCACCTCCTCGGCGGCGATGGTGGCCTTGGGCTGGCCGGTGTTGCGGCTCTGCGCTTCGACGATCTCGTCGCTGTGCGCCTCGATGGCGTCGGCGAGCTTCAGCAACACCTTCTGTCGCTCACTCGGCGTCGTTTTGCCCCAGGTCTCGAATGCGCTGGCGGCAGCCGACATTGCGGCCTCGACGTCGGCCGCGTCGGAGATGGGTGAGTGGGCGACGACCGTCTCGTCCACCGGGCTGATCACCTCGAGCATCTCGGTGCCCGAGGGCGTGACGAACGCCCCGTCGATGTAGTTCTGCAGGACAGGCACCGTCATCTCACAACCCCTAGCGTCGTCACTCCACCAATATTTCGGTTCTGCAAAGCCTGCACCTACGGACGAGACTTCGCCACCCGACAACATGTCCAACATCCGGCGAAGGATCAGGACGAAATGTCACGGTTGTCGGCAAGAGCTCTGACGCCGGCGATATACGTCTCGAGACCGAGCTTCTCGAACGCCGGACGGGAGGTGGGATCGCCGAGATGGTGGGCCGAGGCCAGGATGTGTGGGAACTCCTCGGGATCGAGAGATTCCATCGTCGATGCCACCTCCCGCTCGACGTGTGCCCGACGCTCCGGCTCGACCTCGACACCGGTGAACAAGGGCTCGGTGATGAGCGAGATGGCGACCCGGACGCCATGGCGGGCGAGTTGGGTGGCGTCGGGAAGGGTGAAGCCGGCCTCGCCGAGAGCCTTCAGTGCCAACTCCATGGCCTCCCTACTGTTGGGAGAGAACAACATTCGAGGAACAACGATGTCGGCTGCGCCCGGGTGGGCGCGCAAGGCGCGCATGAAGTCCTCGAGCACCGTGCGTAGCTGCTGCCACCACGGGGCGGCGGGATCAACGGTGAGCTCGAGGTCCTGGCAGACGCGGTCGCCCATGGCATCGAGTAGCTCGTCCTTGTTCTTGACATGCCAGTAGATCGCCATGGGGGAGACGCCGAGTTCGGTCGCGATCTTGCGGATGGTGAGCGAGTCCAATCCGTGGCGATATGCGACGTCGAGAGCGGCGTCGACGACGGCAGTCCTGCTCAGGCGCGGCATCGATCGAACTATACAGGTGTACGAGTCGGTGCTAGCGTGGCTTGTACTTAGTACGAGAAGGGGGTGGACGGTGGACGACGTCATTCTTGTCGGCGGCGGAATCATGAGCGCAACGCTCGGGACGCTGCTGCAGAAACTGGAACCAACCTGGTCCATTCGGGTGCTCGAGCGCCTTCCTCGGGTGGCCGCGGAAGCATCCGACGGGTGGAACAACGCCGGGACCGGACATGCCGGTCTGTGCGAAACCAACTACACGACAATGCGATCCGACGGTTCCGTCGACATCGACCGTGCCGTGCGGATCGCCGAGCAGTTCGCAACGACTCGGCGTTTCTGGGCGACGTTGCCCCAGGCCGACTTCGTGCGCCCCGTGCCGCACATGACTCTGGTCCAGGGTTCCGACAACGTCGAGTTTCTCCGCGCTCGGCATCACGCGCTGAGCGGTCACCCGATGTTCGAGGCGATGGAGTACACCGAAGACGCTGCGGTGCTGCAGCAGTGGTCACCGCTGGTTGCCGAGGGCCGCACCGGCAGCTGGGCTGCGACCCGAGACGTGACGGGTACCGACGTGGACTTCGGCGCAGCGACGCGGCAGCTGTTCGACGCCATGACTTCGGCAGGGGCCAGCGTGGAGACCGGACGGGAAGTACGTGGGCTTTCGCAGGATCGGGATGGATCCTGGCGACTCGACGTCCGAGGTGGTCGACCGGTGGAGCGCGCCCGATTCGTGTTCCTCGGTGCCGGGGGTTGGGCCCTGAAGTTACTGCGCAGAGCCGGAATTCCCGATGCGCGTGGCTTCGGGCTGTTGCCGATCAGCGGACAATTTCTGCGCTGCGACCGGAGCGAGGTGGTCGATCGCCACGACGCCAAGGTGTACGGGACGCCGCCCATCGGCGCGCCACCGATGTCGGTTCCACACCTGGACACTCGCATCGTCGACGGGCAGCGCTCCATCCTTTTCGGCCCGTACGCAGGCGCGAACCCGAAATTACTGAAACACGGATCGGTGCTGGACCTTCCGCGTTCGATCAGCCGAGACAATGTTGGATCGCTGTTGTCGATGGCCTGGGCCAACACGCCGCTGATCAGGCTGCTGCTCTCCGAGTTGACCGCCACCCGAGGGAAGAAGATTGCCGCGTTACGCGAGTTCGTGCCGAGTGCCGATTCGGCAGACTGGTCGATCGTCAGTGCCGGTCAGCGTGCCCAGATCGTAAAGAACGGCGAACTGCGGTTCGGCACCGAAGTGGTCGCCTCGCAGGACGGCACGATCGCATCTGTACTCGGTGCGTCACCGGGCGCATCGACGGCCGTACCCATCATGATCGAGGTGCTGAACAGATGCTTCCCCGAACGACAGTGGGACTCTCACGTGCGGGAGCTGCTCACCGGCTAGCCTGAGGCGGTGACGGACACAGAGGTGGGATACCGGCAGATCGCCGACGGGACCTGGGCTTTCATGCGGCCGCCCGGCAGTTGGGGACAGACCAACACCGGACTGATCGTGGGGCCCGGTGGCGCGTCGATGTTGATCGACACCGTCTGGGACACTAATTGGGCAGCGCGCGTTGCCGCCGATACTGCCGAACTGATCGTCGATGCGCCGATCACCGAAGTGCTCAACACCCATTCCGACGGCGATCACTGGTGGGGAAACGATTCGGTTCCCACCTCTGCGCGCATCACCACCAGCGCCGCGTCGTTGCACGCGATGAAGGAAGAGACACCACCCAAAGGGGTGGACGCGTTCGCCTCCTTCGGTGGCAAGATCGGGTGGATACCGGGACCGGTCGGAGCAATGGGCTCGTACATGAACCGGGTCCGGGGTGATGCCACCTTCCCCAGCGCACTGCCGCGGCTGCCCGACCACACCTTCGAAACCACCGAAACCATCGACGTCGCAGGGCGATCCGTCCACCTGCGCTACCTGGGACCGGCGCACACCGAGGGCGACCTCATTGCTCACCTACCCGATGTGGGAGTCGTGTTCGCCGGCGATCTGCTGTTCATCGACGCCACACCGGTGCTCTGGCACGGACCGCTGCAGAACTGGATCGATGCCCTCGACCACCTCCTCGAACTCGATGCAGCCGTCTACGTTCCCGGCCACGGCCCTCTGTGCGGCATCGACGAGATACGCGCCGTGCGGAACTACTGGAGTTGGGTGGGGGAGGCCGGACGCCGCTGCTTCGACGCCGGGCTCGGATCGACCGAGGCCGCTCTGAACCTGCTGAAATCAGGCGAATTCGGGCAGTACGCCCACTGGGACTCACCGGAACGACTCATCTTGAGCATGAGCACCCTCTACCGCCTGTGGCGAGGCGAGCCGCCAGCGCCACCCACGCTGACGCGTCGAGCACGGGCGTTCGCGGATGCGGGGCGGTTCTTGCGAGAGCATTAGCTTTCGAATCATGCCGAGCGCAACTGTGGCGCGTCGGCGATGGCAGGGCCACTCTTGAGCACGTGACCTCCTCTTCGGCCTCGTGGGTTCAGCAGCGCTACCGCGATCCTGCTCTGACTGCGTTGGCGCACACGAACGAGACCATCGACGTTCTGCTGTCGCATCATTCGGTGCGGACGTTCACCGGGGATCCGATCGACAACGCGACGATCGAGACAATCGTCGCTGCAGCCCAATCCGCGCCGACGTCGTCGAACCTGCAGGCCTGGAGTGTGATCGCGGTACAGAACCCGGCGCGCAAGAAGCGCCTTGCGGCGCTGGCCGCGAATCAGGCGTTCATCGCCGATGCCGCGGTGTTCCTGGTGTTCGTGGCCGATCTCGGGCGTGCCCGACGCCTCGCCGCCGGGCACGACGCCGAGCTCGGTGGTGCCGATTACTTCGACAGTACGATTCTCGGTGCCATCGATGCAGCGCTTGCCGCGCAGAACGCCGTCGTCGCCGCGGAGTCGCTCGGATGGGGCACCGTCTACGTCGGGGCGGTGCGCAATGCACCCGACGAGATTGCTGCTGAGTTGGGGCTGGCCGAACAGTCGATCCCGGTGGTGGGCTTGGCCATCGGCCGGGCGGCCGACGAGACCGCCGGGGTGAAGCCGCGGTTGCCCATCTCCTCGGTGCTCCACCACGAACTGTACGACCCTCAGGCAGCGGACGCGGCCGTGTCCGTCTACGAGCAACGACTTGCGGAATACTATGCAACGCAGGGCCGTACGGCATCCTGGACCGCGTCGGTGTTGTCCCGCTTGCGGAGCGGCGAGGCAATCGGCCCGCGCGTGACACTCAGAAAGTCGTTCGAATCCCTCGGCTGGAAGTCTCGGTAGCACTGTGCGCTTTCAGGTCCTCGACATCGTGTTCAACCCTCCCCATCCGGTCACCGGTGCAGTGGTGACTCCGGCCGACAGATTCGACCGGTTGATCGAACTTGCCGTTCTCGCAGAAGAACTGGGCATCGATTCGTTTTCCGTGGGAGAACGGCACGCGGGAGACGTGCTCTCGTCCTCCCCGACGGTCATTCTCGGCGCGCTCGCCCAGGCCACGCAACGCATCCTGTTGTCCACCGGCGTCACCGTACTGTCGGTGTTGGATCCGATCCGCGTTGCCGAAGACCTCGGTACCATCGACCAACTGAGTCGAGGTCGCCTCGAAGTCGTGATCGGCAAAGGCAACGAAGTCCTGCAATACCCGCTGTTCGGACTCGACATCGCGCGCCAGTACGAGTATCTCACCGAAAACTACGAACTGCTCCGCAGACTCATCCGCGAGGAGCACGTGGATTGGACCGGCCGGCATCGACATCCGCTGTCCGACGCCACGACACTGCCCAGACCTTTCGACGGCCCCTTCCGGATCTGGCACGGCTCGGCCACCTCGGTGGAGGCGGTCGATCTGGCCGCCGAGTGGGGGGATCCCATCTTCACGGCAAATGCATTGCAGCCCAGGGAGAACTACAAGGTTCTGATCGACCGCTACCGCGAGCAGTACCTTCGTCACGGGCACGACCCGGACAAGGCCTACGTGGGTTCGGGCTCCGGAGGACTGTTCCTCGGTACGACGACCGAGGCTGCCGTTGCCGAATATCGGCCGATCTACGAGGGCATCGTCGCGCAGCAGGACAAACGCACCCACGACCCGTCGGCCAAGGGCAAGGTCACGAGCTTTCGGACCATCGACGACGCCGTCGCGCGGGGGCCGGCCCTGGTGGGTTCCTCGGAACGGGTCGCAGCGAAGATCCTCGATTATCACGATGCGTACGGGCATGATCTGCAGTCGGTTTCGATCAACCACGTCCTGGACTTCGAGCGTCAGAAGGACACGTTACGACAGTTCGCCGAGGAAGTGATTCCCTTGGTGCGGGCCGAGGTGACGACCACGCTGTGGACGACCGAGGACAAGGACCGCGCCCGGGGATTCACTGCGAGCTGAACCGCGCCGTCGCAGACGCCGCGTGTGCGAACAACGTGGTCGGATCGGCTGCGTCCGCAGAGGGTTCGAGTACGACGGTGGTGGCACCGGCATCGATCCAGCGTTGGATATCGATCGTGGCTGCATCCGAATCGGATCCGACCGACACGTAGACGACCACGTCGTGGTCGGGCCCACCGTCGATGTGGTCGATGGCTGTACGAAGCTGTTCCGGTGTGGTCTCGCTGGTGAGAATTGTTCCAACACTGTGTCGACCGCTCAGGGCGAGCGTCTTCGGCCCGGTCGCACCGACGAGAAGGGGCGGTGGTTGCAGCGGCGGCCAGTTCAACTTCACCTCGTCGAGCGAGACATAACGGCCCTGCACAGTGACCATGTCGCCCGCCAGCAGACTCGTCAGCGCGGCCATCTGCTCGCTCAGCAACGTCAGAGGAGACTGCACCCGCGCGCCGATCTGGCCCATCCACGACTGGACGCCGTGGCCGAGTCCCACACGGAGCCGACCCGGGTGGACCCGAGCAATGGTGGCAATCTCCATCGCTGTCGACGCCACGTTCCGCATCGGAGTGGGCAACACTCCGATGCCGACGTTCACGCGATCGGTGTTCGCGAGAATCAGTGCAGCAGTGGACAGTCCGCCGGAGAAGAAGCAGTCCTCCCACAACCACACTTCGTCGACGCCCGCGGCGTCGGCTGCGCGGGCCGCTTCGACCAATGCCTCCGGAGCAATTTCCGGTCTGATTACAACGCCGATTCGCGTCATTGGAATTCTCCTTCTTCTCAGCGAACGAGGTACGGGGACACCGAACTTCGGTGCTCGTCGATGTCGAGGTCCTTGCCCAGTGGTGGGAAGGCGCGTTGTGGGCAGTTCGAGCGTTCGCAGACCCGGCAGCCCGCTCCGATCGGTGTGGCCGCCGCCGAGCCCTGCACGTCCAGCCCGTCGGCGTACACCAGCCTCCCGGCGTGGCGGAGTTCGCAACCGAGGCCGATGGCGAAGGTCTTGCCCGGCTGGCCGTAACGCGCGGCTCGACGCTCCACGGTGCGTGCGATCCACAAATAGCTGCGGCCGTCGGGCATCTCGGCGATCTGCGTCATGATCTTGCCGGGATACGCGAATGTCTCGTACACATTCCACAGTGGGCACGTGCCGCCGCTCGAGGAGAAGTGAAAGCCGGTGGCGGACTGCCGTTTCGACATATTGCCCGCGCGATCCACCCGGACGAACGAGAACGGCACGCCCCGCAACTCCGGTCTCTGGAGGGTGGAGAGTCGATGGCAGATGGTCTCGTAACTGACCGAGAAAAAGGCCGAGAGTCGCTCGATGTCGTATCGGAAATCCTCGGCTACGTCGTGGAAGTGGTGATACGGCAACACCGTCGCGGCAGCGAAGTAGTTCGCAAAACCGAGCACCGCCAGCTTCTTCGACGACTCGCTCGAGAAATTGCCTTCCTCGGCCATCTTGTTCAGCAGATCTCCGCATTCGAGGTAGGCCAGTTCGGCGGCGTACCTGAACACCTTCTGCCCACCGGACAGGTGTGGTGAAATCTCCAACACTCTGGTCTGCGGGTCGAAACGGTGCAGCACGTTCTCGCCGAGGTCGATGCGATTGACTATCTGCACGTCGTGCACCGTTCGGAGCCGCTTGGCGATCTCACCGCCCACGTCGGCGCGATGGAATCGGATCCGCGAGGTCAGTGCCTCCGCCGCAGTGTCCAGATCGTGAAGATAGTTCTGTCGCTGATAGAAGTAGTCGCGCACTTCCTCGTGAGGCTTGCTGATCGAACCACTGCCACTGCCGTCGGAGAAGCGTTCCTCGGTCGCGGCCAGCAGCTGAGCCGTCGTATTGCGGTATCGGCGGTGCATGTTGACCATGGCCCGCGCCAACTGTGGGTGCGAGCTGACCATCTGGGCGATCTCGTGTGCGTCGGCGTCGATGCCCATGTCCTGATCGAGCGCTACTTCACGGAGTTCGGCGACCAACCTGGTGTCGTCCTCGGAGGAGAAGAACGACGTGTCGACGCCGAACACTTCGGAGATCCGGAGTAGCACCGGCACCGTCAGTGGACGCACATCGTGCTCGATCTGGTTGAGGTAACTGGCGGAGATCCCCAGCTTCTGTGCAAGCGATACCTGGCTCATGCTGCGTTCGCTGCGGAGCTGCCGTAGCCGCACGCCGACGAAGGTCTTGGACACATCGCCAGGCTACGCCTGCGAAGAAAGGCCTTAACACCGTTCGCAACTAGCTGCTGGATCACAATTCGGTGATCATCGGGAACATTAGCCGAAGTAAAGGCGTATACCGGTATACGAGCTATTCACCACGCACCTCGAGGAGCGGTCATGTCCAACCGTCAACGCACATCGGAAATCGTCAGGGACGTCGTCGTCTTCGTCACCGGAGCAGTTCTCGTCGCATCCACCGTCTGGCTCCCGGTTCAGGGAGACCAAGAAGTCACCGGTGCCATCCTCGTACTCGGCATACTCGCGGCATCATCGGCTCTGTGGGCCATCGGATCCTCGTCGAGGCAGAGCCACTGGACTCACGTGGGCCTCGGTCTGCTGCTCGCGGTGTCTCCCGCATTGATGGTGTTCCCGTCCGGACTGTTGGCAGCGGACCTGTTCGCCATCGTCGGCGGACTCGTGATCGCAGCCATGGGCGCGCTCGGAGTAGTTGCGTCGCGTCGGGCCCCGATCACCTCGCGGGTGGTCGCGTCCAGCGACGAGCACGCCGGCGTCCGCATCTGATCCTTCCCTGCAACTGATGCTCCACTCCCGTGGGCGCGTGCGATGAATCTCGTACGCGGGCACGGGAGTGGAGCATTTTCTGCTCTGTGGGTTCATCGCGGCACCTGATGCAATGGGTGCTCCACTCGGCGCGGTGGATCCGGTAAATCCCTCGTGCGGCCCGGCGAGTGGAGCAGTGTGTGCTCTCATCGCCGCGATTCCCGACGCCGCCTGACAACCGACGCGATTTCGGCTGCCACGACGTCCGGCGCGGCGAGCACATCGAACGCCGAGTAGCGCAGCACCAGCCAGCCACCGAGTACCAGGGCGTTCTGTCTACGTCGATCCTTGCTGAACACCTCTGCTGCACTGTGGAATTCGCGTCCGTCCACCTCGATGATCGTTCGGCTGCGACGGTCGACGAGGTCGCAGACGAACGAGCCGACCGCCGCATTCATCTCCAGATACAGGCCGATCCGATGCAATGCCCGCCCGAGGGCCCGCTCCGGTTCCGAGGCGAACCTCGTCACTGCCAACCGGACCTGACGGGCCAACTCTGCGTTGCCGCGCCGACCCGGGAATCGCTCGAGTAGGCAGAAGAGCGACGCAGGGTCGAGTCCGAACTTCAGACGCTCGTCGATCAGCAACTCGGCCTCTTCGCGGGGGAGTACCGCCAGGCAATCGAGCATCGTCTGGGCGGGCGAGGTGCAGGGCAGAGACTCGACCTCGTCGACGAGCCGGGAATCGAGTGCGCGACGGTGCAGCCGAAGCCACGGCGGCGGTCGCAACCGGGCAGTGCGAGGGACGGTTGCATCGAGAGTGGACGGCTCGGTCGTCCAACCGCGCAGGTACGCGGCCGATCGGTGACTGAGCACGGCGTCGGGTCGCCACAGCGAGATGGCCCGACACCGATCCATCGTCGACGGTTCCCCGCGAATGTGGACCGTCGGCAGAACACGAGTGAAGCGACGCGAGACGGTGCTGGGATGGAGTCCGGAGGAGACGAGCTCTCGGAGGGTAACGGGAGTGGAGCCTGCGGAATGACCAGATTGGCCGGGAGTGGAGTTGGTTGCCATGGGTGCAGCGTCGGCGATGGCGTGGGTGGTCTCCGATGCTCGACCTGGGGAGATCGAATGCCCTGTGGACACGTGCCTGCCTGTGGATGAGTGCAACTTCTACTCCACTCGGTGGCCTCGGTCGGGGGATCCCAGCGAAAGTGGTGTCGAGGGGAGCAACCCGTGCCATGCTCACATCGTGGGATGAAGCAGCTGTGATGTCGATCACATCACGCTGCAGTTCTGACTCGATTCAGACGCCGTCGCCAAACCGTACAAGCGTCCTGTATGAGTTTTTGTGCATTGCGTTCATCAACTGGGGATTCGTCGCTACCGGCGAGTAACACGGCCGTCCGATCGGCGAGGTTTGTGGCAGTCGAAAATTTGCAAACTTAGCAAGGGTGCCGGGAAAGCTAGCCAAGATTGGCACTAACAACTGGTAGACGCATGTTTTCGGTTGTGCCATTGTTTTGGAGTACACCAGAAGGGCCTGGCAACGATGTGAAGATTCGTCTCGAGGCAGGCCGAGAAGCAGAAGAGACTGGAGCTGAAGATGTCGACCACCGGCACCCCGAAGACCACCGCCGAGATCCAGCAGGATTGGGACACCAACCCCCGCTGGAAGGGCGTCACCCGTAACTTCACCGCACAGCAGGTCTCCGACCTCCAGGGCACCGTCGTCGAAGAAGCGACACTCGCTCGCCGCGGCAGCGAGATCCTCTGGGACCTCGTGAACAACGAGGACTACATCAACTCGCTCGGTGCCCTCACCGGCAACCAGGCCGTGCAGCAGATTCGCGCCGGCCTCCAGGCGATCTACCTCTCCGGCTGGCAGGTTGCCGGCGACGCGAACCTCTCGGGCCACACGTACCCGGACCAGAGCCTCTACCCGGCCAACTCGGTGCCGTCGGTCGTCCGTCGCATCAACAACGCACTCCTGCGCGCCGACGAGATCGCCAAGATCGAGGGCGACACGTCCGTCAAGAACTGGGTCGCACCGATCGTCGCCGACGCCGAAGCCGGCTTCGGTGGCGCACTGAACGCCTACGAGCTGCAGAAGGCCATGATCGTGGCCGGCGCCGCAGGTGTGCACTGGGAAGATCAGCTCGCGTCGGAGAAGAAGTGCGGCCACCTCGGTGGCAAGGTGCTCATCCCCACCCAGCAGCACATCCGCACCCTGACCTCCGCACGTCTGGCATCGGACGTCGCCGACGTGCCGTCGGTCATCATCGCCCGCACCGACGCCGAGGCAGCCACGCTGATCACCTCCGACGTCGACGAGCGCGACCGTGAGTTCCTCGACGGAACCCGCACCGCAGAAGGCTTCTTCGGCGTCAAGAACGGCATCGAGCCCTGCATCGCTCGCGCCAAGGCCTACGCACCGTACGCAGACCTCATCTGGATGGAGACCGGCGTGCCGGACCTCGAGGTCGCCAAGAAGTTCTCCGAGTCGGTTCGCAGCGAGTTCCCGGACCAGCTCCTCGCCTACAACTGCTCGCCTTCGTTCAACTGGAAGGCACACCTGGACGACGCCACCATCGCGAAGTTCCAGAAGGAGCTCGGCGCGATGGGCTTCAAGTTCCAGTTCATCACCCTTGCAGGCTTCCACTCGCTCAACTACGGCATGTTCGACCTGGCTCACGGCTACGCCCGCGAAGGCATGACCGCGTTCGTCGACCTGCAGGAGCGCGAGTTCAAGGCTGCCGAAGAGCGCGGCTTCACCGCCATCAAGCACCAGCGTGAGGTCGGCGCAGGCTACTTCGACCGCATCGCCACCACCGTCGACCCCAACACCTCGACGGCTGCACTGAAGGGCTCGACCGAAGAAGGCCAGTTCCACTAGAGGTACCGCCTCCCCGGATCTTCAGCGCACTAGTCAGGCGGTCCGCAACTTTCGTTGCGGGCCGCCTGTTCTGTACAACGAAGGTTTTGGGCGTACCCGATCAGAGTTACCCTCATCTCACTAAAAGCTGTTGTGCTGCAACATTATTGGCTAGGAGTTTGCTGTGACGGTCGAGAGGGTGGGGATCGTCGGAGCCGGGCAGATGGGGGCAGGAATCGCGGAGGTCTGCGCCCGCGCACACGTCGACGTGTTGGTGTACGAGCAGACTCGCGAACTCGCGTCGGCCGGTCGCAGCCGCATCCTGCAATCGCTCGACCGTGGTGTCAGCAGCGGCAAGATCACCGAACGTGAACGTGAGCAAGCAGCTTGCAGCCTGCGTTTCACCTCCGATCTCGCAGACTTCGCCGACCGTCAACTCGTCGTCGAAGCGGTACTCGAGGACGAGAAGATCAAGGCCGACATTTTCGCCGAGCTCGACGCCGTGGTGATTGATCCCGGTGCCGTACTTGCCTCGAACACCTCCTCCATTCCCATCACGACGCTCGGATCTGCCACCACGGCCCCGAACCGAATCGTCGGACTGCATTTCTTCAACCCGGTACCGGTACTGCCGCTCGTCGAGCTCGTCACCACCGATGCGACCTCCGAGGCAGTTGCCGACCGCGCCGAAAGGTTCGCCGGCGACATCCTCGGCAAGCAGGTGGTGCGCTCCGCAGACCGCTCGGGCTTTGTCGTCAATGCACTGCTCGTGCCGTATCTGCTCTCGGCCATTCGGATGGTCGAATCCGGATTCGCCACCAAAGAAGACGTCGACAAGGCAACCGTGCTGGGACTCGCACACCCGATGGGGCCGCTTGCACTCGCCGATCTGATCGGCCTCGACACCGTGAAAGCCATTGCAGATTCGATGCACTCCGAGTTCGCGGAGCCGTTGTTCGCCGCCCCTTCGCTGCTGTTGCGCATGGTGGAGGCAGGGCAGGTGGGCAAGAAGTCCGGAGCCGGGTTCTATCGCTACGAGAACGGCCGGGTCGCAAAGTAGCCGCCGTCTCGTAGCGCTATTGTCGTTTTGCCAGTTCAACCACGTCGATCGCAGGGAGCGCGTCAGTGAGCAAGTCCAAGAAGTCGAACGGTCTGGTCACCAAGGCATTCGGAATCGGATTGGCCGCCACCGGCGCCGCCCACTTCGTGGTCCCCGAGGCCTTCGAGGGAATCACCAAGCTCCCGTTCCCGAAGGACACGCGAACCTGGATCAGTCGCAACGGTGCCACCGAATTGGCAGTCGGCGTCGCGATCGCGTACCCCAAGACTCGCAAGATCGGACTGATCGGTCTGGGTGCTTACGGTCTGTGGCTCGGAGCGAACATCGCCAAGAACGGCTGACGTTACTGTTGCGAACGACTCGTTTAGCCCAGGAATAGCCTGGTCGAAGCGGTAGCTGTGTTGCGCTTACACAGATGCGTAGGTAGCAATGTAGTTATGACTTCAGCTACCGCTTACCAGGCCACCGCTCCTGACGCTCCGCTCGAGAAGGCGACGATCGAGCGACGCGCTCTCGGCCCCAACGACATCCTCATCGACGTCAAGTTCGCCGGCATCTGCCACTCCGACATCCACACCGCTCGCAACGAGTGGGGCGGCACCACGTACCCGGTCGTTCCCGGGCACGAGATCGCCGGCATCGTTGCCGAGGTCGGCACCGATGTGACCAGCCGCAAGGTGGGCGACCGCGTCGGCGTCGGCTGTTTCGTGGACTCCTGCGGCGAGTGCGAGGCATGCAAGGACGGCGACGAGCAGTACTGCACCAAGGGCGTCGTCCAGACCTACAACTCGACGACCTACGAGGGTGAGTTCACCAACGGTGGTTACTCCACCCAGATCGTCGTCACGGAGAAGTTCGTGCTCGGCATCCCCGAGGGCGTCGAGCTCGATGTCGCGGCACCACTGCTGTGCGCAGGCATCACGCTGTACTCGCCGCTCAAGCACTGGGGAGCGGGCCCCGACAAGAAGGTCGCCATCATCGGCATGGGCGGCCTCGGACACATCGGCGTCAAGATCGCCCACGCCATGGGTGCACACGTCACCGTGCTGAGCCAGACGGACGCGAAGGAAGCCGACGGCAAGGCCTACGGTGCCGACGAGTACTACGCCACCAAGGACACCTCCGCGCTCAAGGATCTGCAGGGCAAGTTCGACCTGATCCTCAACACCGTGTCCGCGAACCTGCCCATGGGCAAGTACCTGGGACTGCTGGCCCGCAACGGCACCCTCGTCGAGCTCGGCGTTCCCGAGAAGCCCCTCGAGGTGCCCGCATTCAACCTGCTGGCCAACCGCCGGTCGTTCGCAGGCTCCATGGTCGGCGGCATCGCCGAGACCCAGGAAATGCTGGACTTCTGCGCCGAGCACCACATCGGTGCCGAGATCGAGGTCATTCCGGCCGAGAAGATCAACGAGGCATACGACCGCGTCGTCAAGTCCGACGTGCGCTACCGCTTCGTGATCGACGCAGCGACGTTCTGATCCACGTCACGTTCTACCGAGCATGAAAAGAAGGGCCCGCGACCATACGTCGCGGGCCCTTCTCTTTCAGCTCTCGGCGAGACGCTTCTTCTCGAGCTCGACGTCGAAATCGGGTGCGGGCCAATCGAGATCGAGCTGCTCGAGTGCGTCGATCAAGATCTCGGTGACAGCCAAGCGGCTGTACCACTTACGGTCGGCCGGCACGACATACCAGGGTGCGTGATCGGTATCCGTGCGATCGAGAACCCGCTGATACGCCGTCCGGTACTGCGGTAGGAAACCACGCTCGGTGACGTCACCCGGGTTGTACTTCCAGTACTTGTCCGGCCGATCGAGCCGTTCTTGCAAACGCTTCTTCTGCTCGTCCGCCGAGACGAACAACGCGACCTTGACCACGATGGTCCCCTCGTCGGTCAACTCTTTCTCGAAAGCGTTGATCTCGTCGAACCGCTTCTCCCACACCTCTCGTGGCACCAGATCGTGGACCGCGACGACGAGTACGTCCTCGTAGTGGGAGCGATCGAACACCCCGATCCGTCCGGCCCGCGGCAGTGCCTTTCGGATGCGCCACAGGTAATGGTGTTGCTTCTCCTGCTGCGTCGGAACTCCGAACGACGCCAGGTCCACGCCTTGCGGATCGACCATTCCGATGACGTGCTTGACCATCCCGCCCTTGCCCGCGGTATCCATGCCCTGCAGCACCAACAGAACCGATCGACTGTCACCGGTTCGGCCGTGTGCGTAGAGCTTCTCCTGCAGCGCGGCCAGGACCGCGCCGCGCTCTTCGAGGACGTCGTTGCCGTGTGCCTTCTTGCCGTCGAAACCCGGTGTAGCCGTGAAATCGATGTCCTCCACGCGTGGAGAGGCACTGGCGCGCAGCACATCGACGGGAGATTGCGTCCACAATTTCGACTTGTCGGCCATGACCGATGAGACTACTTCTCTACGATGGAATGCATGGCCCCTACGATTGCAAAAGCTGAATCCGCAACGCGTGAGCAGCTACTCGAGTTCGTCTCTCCGCGTCATCACCACACGTTGATCACCCGCAAACGCGACGACGGTCTGCAGGTCTCACCGGTGTCCGCGGGAGTGGACTCCGAGGGCCGCATAGTGATCGCCACGTATCCCGAGCGTGCGAAAGTGCTGAACATTCGCCGCAATTCGGCCGTCACGGTGTTGGTGCACAGCGACGATTGGAACGGCGACTACGTGCAGGTCGACGGTACGGCCGAGATCATCGATCTACCCGACGCCGTCGAGCCACTGGTGGAGTACTTCCGCAGCATCGCCGGCGAGCACTCGGATTGGGACGAGTACCGCGCGGCGATGGTGAAGCAGGGAAAGTCGTTGATACGCATCGTGATCGACACCTGGGGCCCGATCGCCGCGGGTGGCTTCCCGCCAGGGAGAGTGTGACAAGCCCCCGGGAAGAGTGTGACAAGCCCGCCAGGGAGGGTGTGACAAGCACCCCCCCGGGGAGGGTGTGACGATCCCCGGGGGCTTGTGATCTAGCCCTTCAGTGGTGCTGCGAACAGTGGTACGGCGTTTTCCAGTGCGTATCGGGTGCCCGCGACCGAGGCGGCCGAGAATGCGTTGGACAGGTTCTGGTCGCCGAGTACGACGAGGCGTCCGTCGCGTGCGGACGGCAGGCCCTGGATGGACGGGTTGTCGGTGATCACCTCGGGTCCGGTGCCGATGGGGAACATGACGGTGAGGTCGGCGTCGAGGGCGGCGACGTTCTCCTCGGACAGTTCGATGCTGAACGCTCCCGGCTTGGCGAGATCCTGGACGGCCGGGGTGTTCGTCAGGCCGAGGGACTCGAGGAAGTCGACGCGGGTGTCGCCGCGCACGTAGGCACCGATCTGTCCGCTGTAGAGCGTGCCCACGGCGACGGTCTTGTTCGCGAACTCCGGGTTGGCGGACACGGTGTCGTCGAAGAGCGCCTTGGTGTCGTCGACGAGTTTCTTGCCCTCGTCGACCTTGCCGAGCGCTTGGGCGACGATGTCGGTCTGCCCGTCCCAGGTGGTGCCGTAGGCGACGTCGGTTCCCGGTGGTGCCGCGACGGTGGGTGCGATGTCGGACAGCTGGTCGTACACGGCCTTGTCGTTGGTGCTGCGCGTCCAGAGGATCAGGTCCGGTGCCAGAGCCGCGACCGATTCCATGTCGACGTCGAAGGTGCCGACGATCGTGGGGTCGGTGTCGTAGGACTCGTCGACCCACGGGCCCAAGCCGTTTCCGCCGACGCCGAGCCAGTCGCTGGCTCCGACAGGTTGTACACCCAGAGCCAGAGCTGTTTCGGCATCGGACCAACCGAGCGCCACCACGCGCTGGGGGTTTGCCGGCACTTCGACGTCGCCGAACATGTCGGTGACGACGATTCCGCCGGCCTCGGAGGGATCGGCGCTGTCGCCGTCACCGGCGTCGGAGCTGCATGCGGTCAGGGCGAGAGCGAAGGCGAGGGCTGCCGCAGGCAGAGCCAACGAACGAGAAATGCGCATAGGGCACGCTAACCTATCAAGCGGCGAAATGCTCCACAATCTTCGCGCAGAAGGCCGGTAGGTCGTCCGGGTTCCGGCTCGAGACCAGGTTGCCGTCCACGACTACTTCCTCGTCGACGACCGTCCCGCCTGCGTTGCGGATGTCGGTGCGGATGCTCGGGTAGGACGTCAACGTTCGTCCCTTCAGCACGTCGGCTTCGACGAGCGTCCAGGCTCCGTGGCAGATCACGCCCACCGGCTTGCCTGCGGCGACGAGATCACGCACGAAGGCAACCGCCTCGGCGTCGACGCGGAGTTGATCGGGGTTGGTGGTTCCGCCGGGCAGGATCAGCGCATCGAAGTCATTGGCCGAGACGTCGGCGACGACGCGATCGACCGTGAAGGTGTCGGCGGCATGGACGTCGCTCTCCATCGCTTGGATGTCGCCGTGGTCCAGTGAAACCAATGTGACTGTGGCTCCGGCATTTTCGACGGCTTCACGCGGCTGCACCAGCTCGACTTGCTCGACGCCGTCGGTAGCGAGAATGGCGATGCGGCGTCCGGTCAAGGTATCGGTAGTCATATCTGTTCGAATGTCCGACCGAGCCGATTCTCAAACTGACGAGCGTCAGGACTCGTTCGGCTCGTCGACCAGCGGGTGCGGTTGTGATTTGAATTTGGCGGGGGAGCCGTCGGCCATCGCGACCCCGTGGATTCCGCCCCACATCATCATGCAGAGGTAATCGATCAGATCGTCCGCCGACATGGATTTGTTGGAAATCCACCAGTGTGTTGCCAACTGGACCGCGCCGACGATGGCGAAGGCCCACGGCACCGATCCGCCGGAATCCATCTCGCGCTGACGGAGTCGCTCACCGAGGACGGTGGAGAGCAGTTCGGCGATCATCCGCTCGGACTCGGCGACGACGTCGCGGTTGTTGCCCGCGTTGTTCGCCATGACGTAGAGGTACACCTCGGGATCGGTGGCGACGGTCTCGACGTAGGCGGTCACCACCACACGGGTGAGCTCGTACTCGTCGAGTTCGTGCGAGATGGCGGCGTAGATCCGCGGGGCGAGCGTCGTCTCGACGTACCGCGACATGGTGGCGCTGGTCAGATCGTTCTTGTCGGTGAAGTACCGGTAGAGCACCGTCTTCGAGATACCGATCTCCGACGCGATCTCGTCCATTCCGATCTCGCGGCCGCGCAACCGGATCGCGGCCAACGTGCCGTCGACGAGTTCCTCGCGTCGAGCGATCTTGTGTTCGCGCCACCGACGTTTGCGGCCGTCCGGCTTCTCGGCCTTGGGCTTCTCCTCGTTCGGCTCGGACTCGCCCAGCTTTGCCTCCGTCGTATTTCTCGCCACAACTCCACCCTATGCGCCTTCTCCGACACCATTGCAGGCCGTGTCCGGTTGATCCGACACATTTCTGGGCACAATGTCGGTTGTGCAGCTCATGAACTTCGATGACGACACCAAGCGTCGCGACCTCCGCAAGATGAAAACGGTCGCGACGGGCTTTCTCGTCTTCGCATCCATCGTCTACCTGTTCTGTCGGTGGCAGGAGTCGACGGGTGCGGGCGCGTGGGTGGGGTACGTACGCGCGGCGTCCGAGGCGGGAATGGTGGGCGCGCTCGCGGACTGGTTCGCGGTGACCGCACTGTTCAAGCATCCGCTGGGCATCCCGATTCCCCACACGGCGTTGATCAAGAAGAAGAAGGACCAGCTGGGTGCAAGCCTGAGCTCGTTCGTCGGCAGTAATTTCCTTGCGCCCGAGGTGGTGTCGGAGAAGGTTGCGTCGGCGCAGGTTCCGTTGCGGTTGGGTACCTGGCTCGCCCAGCCCGACAATGCCGAACGTGTTGCGGCGGAGGCGGCGACGGTGCTGCACGGTGTGGTCGACGTGCTCAACGACGAGGACATCACCGCGGTGATCGACAGCACCATCGTGCGCCGACTCGCCGATCCGCAGTGGGGGCCGCCCATCGGCCGCATTCTCGACGAGTTGCTCCGCGAGAACCGCCAATTGCCGCTGATCGACATGCTGGCCGAGCGGGCTCATCAGTGGGCTCTGGGCAGCCAGGAAATGATCGATCGCGTCGTGGCCCGGGACTCCCCGAACTGGTCGCCGAAGTTCGTCGACACCTTGCTCGGCGAGAAGGTCTACAAGGAGCTCGTCGAGTTCACCTGGAAGATCAGGTCCAACCCCGAGCACGACGTGCGTCTTGCCGCCAACAAGTTCCTGATCGACTACGCCAACGATCTGCAGCACGACCCGACCACCATCGAGAAGGCCGAGAAGCTCAAGGCGCAGATCATGGGCCGCGAGGAGATCACCGGTCTGGCTGCGGCCACCTGGAAGGTCGCCAAGCGTCTGATCACCGAGTCGGTCGACGATCCCACGAGTACGTTGCGCACCAAGATCAAGGAGAACACCGTCAACTTCGGAATTCGTCTCCGTGATGATGACGAATTGCGCGGGAAGGCCGACGGTTGGCTGCTCGGCGGAGCGCGGTACATCGCTGCGAACTATGCGGACGAGATCACCACGATCATCGGCGACACCGTTGCTCGGTGGGATGCAGAGGAAGCGAGCAAGAAGATCGAACTGCAGGTCGGACGTGATCTTCAGTTCATTCGAATCAACGGAACCGTCGTCGGATCCATCGCCGGACTGGCCATCTACACGATCTCGGATCTGATCTTCGGGCACTAGTGCTAGCAGAGTGCTTGCAATAGTTAGCACCCTTCGGTACCGTCCAGTAGGACACCGAAAACAGGAGGCCGAGATGGCCGAGAACGAGGGGGATCTGGTCGCCAAGGCGACCGAGGCGACGCAGGTTGTCGCCGAGGCGGGGGATCTTGTCGCTTCAGTCGTAACGACTGCAGCGCAGGACATCGGGAGCTACATCCGGTCGCAGCGGGAAGCCGCTCAGGTATCCATGCGGCAACTCGCCAGTCGGGCCGGAGTGAGCAACCCCTACCTGAGCCAGATCGAACGCGGACTGCGCAACCCGTCCGCAGAAGTACTAGCGCAGATAGCCAAGGGTCTGCGCGTCTCCTCGGAGGTGCTGTACGTCCGGGCCGGGATCTTGGAAGCGCGTCCCCACGGTCCGGTGCGCGAAGCTCTGCTCGGCGATGAGCACATCACCGAACGGCAGAAGCAAGTGCTGATCGAGATCTACGACTCGTTCTGTCGTGAGAACGAGTCGACGCAAGAGCCCGAACCCGACGAACAGGAGACACCCGATGTCTGATTCCAAGAACTTCGAGAACGTCAAGACCCCCATCTTCGCAGCCGTCGGTGCCGGCGACGCTGTCGTCCAGGCCGTAGCCGACGTCGTCGCTCAGGTGCGCTCGCGCGCCGAGAGCCGCACCAGCGAGGTCAACGCTCGGCTCGCCGACATCTCCGAAGAGGTCACCGAGGGCGTGGAGAACCTGCGCGAGCGCCTCGCTGCCCTGCCTGCGGAACTCCCCGACGAGATCGCCGAACTGCGTGAGCGCTTCACCCCGGAAGAGCTGCGCAAGGTTGCCGAGGCGTACCTCAAGGTTGCCTCCGATCTGTACACCTCCCTCGCCGAGCGCGGCGAAGAGGCCGTCGAGCGCATCCGCCGTACGCCTGCCGTCGAAGAGGGCCTCGAGCGCGCCAACTCGGCAGCCAACGACGTCGTCGACCTCACCGAGCAGGCTCTCGGAACCGTTGCTTCGCAGACTCGCGCAGTGGGCGAGCGCGCCGCAGCTCTGGCCGGCATCGCGTCGGACAAGGTTCGTGAGGGTGCCGAAGAAATCTCCGACGCAGCCGACGAGCTCGCCGAGAACATCGACGAAGCAGGCGACGAGGCCAAGGACAAGGCCGTCGAGGCTTCCGACAAGGTGAGCGGCGTGGCGGGCAAGGTCGAGGCCAAGACCCGCAGCAGCGCGAGCTCGCCCATCAAGAAGACCCCGGCACCGGCCAAGAAGACGGCACCGGCACCGGCTGCGAAGAAGGCCACCCCGGCTCCGGCCAAGAAGGCTCCGGCGAAGAAGACCACTCGCTAAAGCATTCGTAAAGAAAACGACCCCTGCGCCGCGCGGTGCGGGGGTCGTTTCTCGTACACTGACCGCGTGAGCATCGCCGGCAGCTTCAGCTACTACATCCTTACCTTTCTGCAGATCCTCGGAGTGGTAGGCGCAGGATTCGCGATCTTCCACGCGCTGCGTCAGCGCGCCGACGCCTTTCCTGCCGTGGACAAGCTCACCAAGACCGCCTGGCTGGCCATCCTGTTCGTGGGTCTGCTCCTTATCCTGGTCTCCGGAGTGATCGGATTCCTGGGCATCATCGGCGTCGTCGCGGTGTGCGTTTACCTTGTCGACGTCCGACCCAAGATCGACAGCATTCAGCGCGGACCCCGCTGGTAGGCAGGCAGCATCGACGCCCACGGGATTGTGGGCGTACCGTCTACCGAACCCGCCAGGGGGTCGAGGTAGAGGGGATTTTCTGTGGTTTCACGCAAGGTAGTCGAACGTGTGCTGTTCGGAATCGGCGGCGCGGCCGCGGCGGCATCGGTCGGTGCATTCGTCGTCCGCCGGCGTCGCCTGCATTCGTTCACCAAGACGACGGACGTTCGGCCGGACGAGCTTCTGCAGCCCCCCACGATCGAGCCGCACATCACCGAGGTGGTCACCGACGACGGCGCTCACCTGCACGTCCGTAGCTACGGTGATCCCGATGCAGAACCGATCGTCTTCAGCCACGGGTGGACCTGCTCGGCCGACTACTGGTTTCCGCAGATCAACGCCCTCGCCGGCCGATACCGCGTCATCGCGTACGACCAGCGCGGCCACGGCCGCAGCGACGTCGGAACGCGGCCTCTGAGCCCGGACGTGCTGGCCGACGACCTCGCTGCGGTGCTCGCCGCGACTGTCGTCGAAGACAACAAGGCCGTCCTGGTGGGGCACAGCATGGGCGGTATGTCGATCATGGCGTGGGCCGGTAACTACCCCGACCAGGTCGATCGACTCGTCAGCGCTGTGCTCCTCGCCAGCACCGCGACCGACTCTCTCGTCCGAGAGACCACCGTCATCCCGTTGCCGCAGCGCTTCCCACGCGTTCCGGCACCGGTCGGTCGAGCCGTGCTGAGCTCGGCGCTACCCTTGCGGCCGTCGCCGGTCACGCGCCAAGCCATCAAATACATCTCGATGGCTCCCGGAGCCACCGCAGCCGAGGTGGCCTTCTGCGAGAAGATCGTGCTCGAATGCGCCCCGCGCACTCGCGGCATCTGGGGCGCGGCCATCAGCGACCTCGACATCCGCGAGGCACTGGCGAACATGTCCGTCCCCACCAGCGTCCTGGTCGGATCTGCCGACCGACTGACCCCGCCGGTGCACGCCCGCAAACTCGCCCGCGCCCTGGACGATCACGACCATCTGAGCCGATTGATCGTGATCCCCGGCATCGGACACATGAGCTCGGTGGAAGCAATCGACGAATTCAACACCGAAGTGGTTCGGCTGAGAAATCTTTAGCTGAACACCACGGTCTTGCGGCCGTGCACCAACACCCGATCCTCCAGGTGCCAACGCAGACCACGGGAGAGCACCAGCTTCTCGATGTCGCGGCCCTGACGCACCATGTCGGTGACCTCGTCGGAATGGTCGACGCGGATGACGTCCTGCTCGATGATGGGACCCGCGTCGAGCTCGGCGGTGACGTAATGGCACGTCGCACCGATCAGTTTGACGCCCCGCGCGAAGGCCTGGTGGTAGGGCCGGGCACCGACGAACGACGGCAGGAAGCTGTGGTGGATGTTGATGGCCCGGCCCGCCCAATGTGCGCACAGCGATTCCGGCAGAACCTGCATGAAGCGCGCCAGCACCACTGCGTGGGGGTCGTAGGAATCGACCAGCGAGCGCACCTTCTCGAAGGCGGGCCCGCGCTCGGCCGGATCCTTCGCGAACTCCACGTGATGGAACGGTGTGCCGTGCGCGGCGGCAATCGGCTCGAGCGACTTGTGATTGCCGATCACCGCGGAGATCTGCGCGGGCAGTTCGCCGCCCGCCGCCCGTCCGAGCAGATCGTGCAGGCAGTGCGCTTCTTTGCTGACGAGCAGTACCACGCGCTTGGGTTCGCCCGAATCATGCAGTGCCCATTCGGTTTCCGGACCGAGCTCGGCGGCCACCGCAGCGAAGCGGGTGCGTAGATCATCGATGCTCATGTCCACCGACGACGCCCGCACGGCCTGCCGGGTGAAGAACCAACCGGTGTCGGGATCGGCGTGATACGCGGCCTCGACGATCCAACCACCGACGTCGGCGAGGAAGGTCGAGATGCGGGCGACGATGCCCGTCTTGTCGGGGCAACCGAGAGACAGAACGTAGCGGCGGTCCTCGGATACGGAAGAACTCATGCCGACGATTCTCTCAGGGCGTGTGGACCCCGGTTGCCACCAGTGTCCCGAGATCGATCGAATCGATCCCGCGCTCGGTCAACAGAGCCGAGAACTCGGCCCGGATCTGCGCGCGGGTTGCGTCGTCGAACGGAGTCAACGCACCGCGCAGTGCACTGCCCAGCACAAAATCCCAGACGAACGACTGTGTCGCCGGAACATGATTGGACAGCGCGACGACCCGGACGTCCGAGGTGCCGGCGGCGGTGAGCCAGGCACCGAGGAGATCCGCTGTCTCCATCCTGCGGATCGGGTGATCGTCGACTTCGGCCGTCGGGTCGGGAGCCGGGCCCGCGCTCGGCGGCCAGTGTCTGCCGATCACGTCGAAGAACGCACCCGAGTACTCCCTGACCGAGCCCTTGCGCCACACCGTCACTCCGACGCGTCCGCCTGGGCGAACCAACGAGACGAGTCGCGCAAAATCCTGCTCTGGATCGGGAAGGAAGAAGATGCCGTACGAGCAGGCCAGGGCGTCGTATCCGGCGGCGGGAACGGTCGACGGGGATTGCCACTCGGTGGCGTCGGCGACGACGAAGTCGATGTTGCGCAGTGCCCGATCGGTGGCCTTCACCCGGCCCACTTCCAACAGATCGTCGGCGAGGTCGATGGCATGCACGATGCCGTCGGGTCCAACGGCGGCCGCCGCAGGAATTGCCGATGCCCCGGTGCCCGAGCACACGTCCAGAACGGCGTCGCCGGGTGCCAGCTCGAGTGCGAAGGCGAGCGACTGCCCGGCAGGTCCCCAGACCTGCGGCGTCACAGCGTCGAACTCCCTGCTGGTGGCATTGAAGGTGGCGGCGAGCGACGCTGCGGTCATGACCGCAAATCGTAGACCGACAGGGCTGCGAATGGCAGAGCTGTGAAAAGCTGGACCACATGACACTCACCCGCGCCGCCCTCGCCGGAATGGTCGATCACACGCTGCTCAAGCCCGAAGCCACGACCGCCGACGTGACCGCGCTCATCGAGGAGGGCCGTGAGCTCGGAGTGCTCGCCGTGTGCGTCTCGCCGTCGATGCTGCCGATTCGCGCCGAGGGAATGCTCACCGCGGTCGTCGCCGGATTCCCGTCGGGCAAGCATCATTCGTTGATCAAGGGATCCGAGGCGCGCCTCGCGGTGCAGCAGGGTGCCGACGAGGTCGACATGGTGATCGATGTCGGAGCCGCCATTGCGGGTGACTACAACGCCGTTCTGGCCGACATCGTGACCGTCCGTGAAGGCATCGGCAATGCCGTACTCAAGGTGATCATCGAATCGGCAGCGCTGTCCGACGAAGCGATCGTCGAGGTGTGCCGCGCAGCAGAAACCGCCGGCGCGAACTTCGTCAAGACCTCCACCGGTTTCCATCCGGCCGGCGGCGCGAGCGTCGAAGCCGTGCGATTGATGGCGGAGACCGTCGGCGGTCGACTGGGCGTCAAGGCCAGCGGCGGCATCCGTACGACGGAGGCCGCCCTGGCGATGATCGACGCGGGCGCAACACGATTGGGGCTGTCGGGTACCCGTGCGGTGCTCGACGGATTGGGCTAGAGCGACTGCGTCGCATGTGCACGGAAACTCGTAGTGGGCTACGAGTTTCCGCGCACATGGATTACGCGACGAGTGAGCAGCCCTCGGGGGTCTGCTGATTCTGGTTCTCCTGGGTCGCGGGAATCGTGTACTGCCCGCCTTCGAGAGTGAGCTCGATGCCGGAGTCGGTGACGGTCAGCGACGTCGGGGTCATGTCCAACGGATACGCCTGCAGGCTGTCGGTCAGCACCCCGACGACGGAGTCGACCAGGTCGGTGGGGATACCGAGACCCAGGATCGACGCGTCGACGGTCTGAAAATCGACCCTGCCGTCGGCGACCTGCGGCTTGACGGTCAGCTTTGCGAGCGCACCGACGGCGAATTCGAGGGTGCCCGCCGATGCATCCGAGGTGACGCCCGAGACGATCGCGCCGATGCCCTGGCTCTGCAGGGTGCGGGTGATGCCGTCGGTGGACCACGAAATGTCGGCACTCGAGCTGCCGATGGTGCCGCCGGAATCCGCGGACTGGGTGAGGTTCAGATCCCGTGCCTCGGCGTGGACGACCATGCCCTCGGCCGGCCCGAATCGCGCGTCGTCGCTGTCGACGGTGACCGATGAGACCTTTTTGTCCACCAAGGAGAGCAGAACCGGCTTGAGGCCGAGACCGACCTCGACCTGGCTGCCGAGCTCGGATTCGAGCTGGCCGGCGAGGCACGATTTGATCTGTTGACGCACGAACAACTCGCCACCGATGACGGCGACGAGGAGGACTACAACGACGGAGACTGCAATCAACGGCACGCTGCTGCGCTTGGCTGTGGAGGACATTCCCGGCAGTCTTCCCGATGATTCTGAGCAAGCTCTGTGAAACTCGCCGAAGAGATGTCTCCGGTACCAAAGTTTGTGATCTGTAACACATTTTGCCGTACGCTTGCGACATGGGTACGACAGGACCGAGTGTGCAGGAACTGCACTCGCTCGCCACTCGTCAAGACGGCTATTTCACCGCCGAGCAGGCCGGGGAGCTCGGCTTCGATTCGGCAATGGTGCGCGTCAACCTGGCGACGAACACGTGGACCCGCGTCGAGCGCAACTTGTTCCGACTGGGCCAATGGCCGCACAGCGAGCTCGAGGTGTTCGCGATGTGGTGCGCCTGGTTCGGCGGCGAGGCAGTGATCTCGCACCAGAGCGCCGCGGAGTTGCACGGATTCGGTCACCTGCACCCGCAGTTCGTGCACCTGTGCGCGTTCGGGGACCTACGCCTGAGCGATACCCGACTTGCGGTTCACCGTCTGCGGCTCGAGCCTCGTGACGTCGAATCGGCCGGCACGTTCAACATCACCACGCCGGTGCGGACGGTGCTCGATCTCGCCGCCGGCGGAATCTCGCAACTGACCCTCGACGAGGTGGTGTGCGACGCCGTGGCGATCGGTCGCGTCGACCCGCAGGCGCTGTACTCCGAGGCCGGCAGCAGCACCGATCGAGTGGCCGAACGCGTCGAACTGGCCTTGTCTGCCTGCACGTGATCACCGGCCCGCGTGCACGATCCGGGTACGGGTGACGGCAAAACCTGCGCGATCGAAGGCAGAACGCATGGGGGCATTGACCGCATCGGTGGTTCCGACGATGCGTGATTGCCCGTCGTCGTGGTGCATCCGGACCATCTGTGACAGCAGATCGTCGACATACCCCTGACCGCGATGCTCGGGAAGCACTCCGAGATAGCTGATGGCCGCGTCGTAGGCATTTCTCGTCGGCACGATGAATCCGACAGTCGTGCCATCGGGTCGGCTCGCGATCTGCCAGGCCTCGCGCCGCCCCGGTAGGGAACCGTAAAAGGCAAGATCGTCTTCCGCGAGTGCGGCTACTCCGTGTTCGGCAACCATGGCGCGGGTATGGGAGTCGAGGCTTCCGGTTGCGACGGCCTCGAACACTGCGAGGAATTGCGCATCGGTGCCCGCCGAGAAGTGCAGACGAGTCGAGGCCGCGGGCACCGGATCGTCAGCTGTCCGGGCGAAAGAAACGCGTTCGGTCGTGCGGGTGAAACCACCCCGGTGCGCGGCCGATTCGCGCCACGCCAATGCCGACGGTAACGAGGCCGCTCTCCAATTGTTCACCGCCACATCGACATTGAATTCGAGATCGGCGGTATGCGCGAAGGCCGCACGAGCGCTGCTGATCAGGGCAGCGCCGACGTCGGCCGGTCGCTTCTCGGCAGGCACGACCGACAAGCAGTCGAGGGTGACGGGGCTGGTTGCGCCCGGACGGCCCCACCACACAGCGCGCCCGACCGGACGACTCGCGCGTTCGGCAAGCCAGATCCACTCGTATCGGTAATTGCCCGACGCCATGTCCTCGTGGAGACGAGCGCGATCTACCCAGTCGACCGGATCTGCACTCGACCATCGCTCGAGTATCGAAAGGTCTTCGGGCACGCACGGTCTGACCGTGAGGGGTAGATCGTTCATCTCGGTGCAACCGTCGCCCAGGGCACCGTGAGCACGTTGTCTCGCATGCGGCGGCGGGGGAGAGTGATCGGAAGCCCCTGTTCGGCAAGTATTCTCAGAGCCGCGCGCCAGCGCAGGCGGGGGCCGAAAGGGGCCAGTGGTGCCGAGACCGACCACGCCCGATCGGCGCGCTGCAGCAGATCATGGATCAGCTCGCCCTCGATGTTGCGGTGTATCAACACCTTCGGGAGTCGCTCCGCGATGTCCGACGGCATCTCGACATCGAACGGATCCCAGGCCAGAGTCAGTGACCGCGGGCCGTCGGCGTCGAGCAATACCCACGCGCAGCGTCGACCCAACTCGTCGCAGGTACCGTCCACCAGCAGGCCGCCGGGTGCCAGGCGAGACTGAATGCGTTGCCAGGCAGCAGGAACCGCGTCCTCAGGATATTGCCGTAGTACGTTGAACGCACGCACCAGGTTCGGGCGCAGACCGGCCAACTCGAATCCGCCACGGGCGAACTCCACGCCGTCACTCCCGGGAACGACGCGGGCGGGGTCGATCTCGAGGCCCGTCACGCGAATATCGGGCCTGACGGTGCGCAGTCGGCCCGCGAGTTCGAGAGTCGTGTTCGGCATCGCCCCGTACCCGAGGTCGACGACGAGGGGATCCGGTGAGTCGCGCAGGACGCGTCGAACATCGGGGTTGTGCATCAGCCACCGGTCGCTACGACGCAACCGATTGATGCCGGTGGTGCCGCGGGTGATGACGCCTTCAGGCCCCTTCAGTGGGCTAGGCGTTCTTCTCGAGCCAGTCGGCGGTCACTTCGCCTTCACCGCGCCACAGGTCGATGAGGTTGACCAGCATGAGCTGCTCGAGCTTGCCGCCGATGAACGGCAGGAACACCTTGGCCTCCGAGGAGGTGCGCAGCGTCGAACCGCCGTTGGTGGGGAAGAGCGACGTGGTGCCCTTCAACGAACCCGGGCCGGCCGGAATCGACGCGTCGTAGTGGCCCGCGGTGACTTCCTCGTAGGCGTCGAAGTGCACGTTGCGGGTGATGACCATGTCTTTCTTCATCACCGTCTGCGCGATGTCGGGCAGTTCGGTACGCGGGATGACGTGGTGCATCACGATGTCGATTCCGGCGTCGGACACCTCGAAGCTCTTCAGCTCGTTCTCCGAGTACTTACGCATCTCCTCGATGCGCGCGTCCCAGTGATCGCGACTGGACAGCGCTGCATAGACCTGCTGCGTCGAGTGGGTGAACCGGGCGGAGTAGTTCATTCGGCGAGCCATAGTGCGCCAGGCTAGCTGTTCGCCTGTGCGGCGATCCAGTTACCGGTGAAGTCCTGCTCGTTGTCGATGAGCGAGAGCACCTGCTCGCTGATCATCGATTCGATCTTGCCGCCGAAGATGGGGACCTTGACCTCGGTGGTGCCGGCCAGTGCGACGGTCGTCGTATCGCCTTTGCCGTCGAGCGTGGTGGTGCCGGTGATACGAGCCGGTGCCCCTTCGACGGTGGCTCCGAATGTGCCGTCGGCGTGGGTGCCGTCGAACGGTCCCCAGCTCTCGGTGCGTTCGATGATGAGGTCGCCCTTCTTGAAGGCGGTCACCGCGGACGGCAACTCCTCTTCGGGGACGGACTGGGTCATGACGACGTCGATGGTGCCGTCGCCGACGGTGACGCTCTTCAAGCTGGCACCGGGGCCGCCGATCTGCTCGATGCGGTCCTTCCAGTACTGCTCGGATGTCAGCGCAGCGTGGACCTTGTCGGCGGAGGCGGGCACAGTCGAGCTGTGCTCAATAGGGCGAGGCATCCCCGCAGGTTACCGGGTGACTCTTCACGCCATGCGCGACCGGTAGCGTGAGAGTCCGTGTCTACTGCAATTTCGGAGCTCACCACTATTCGAGTGGGTGGCCCGGCCCGTGAATTCTGTGTCGCGACGACCGGTGACGAGTTGGTTTCGCTGGTGCGCGACGCGGATCGGGCCGGAACCGACGTGTTGGTCGTCGGCGGTGGATCCAACCTGGTCGTCGGCGATGACGGGTTCGACGGTCGGGTGATTCAGGTGACCGGCTCGCGGCTGGACATCGACGGCGAGATCGTGACCGTCGATGCGGGCGTCGAGTGGGATGCCGTCGTGCAGGCGACGATCGATGCAGGTCTGTCCGGGATGGAAGCGCTCTCGGGCATTCCCGGCACCACCGGCGCGACGCCGATCCAGAACGTGGGTGCGTACGGGGCGTCGACGTCGGAGCTGTTGCACAGTCTCACCGTGTACGACCGGCAGACGCAGGAGACGTCGGTATGGACGCCGGAGCAGTGCGGTTTCGGTACGCACCGGTCGTCGGTGTTCAAGCGATCCTCGCGGTACGTGATTCTGGACGTGACGTTCGCGCTGAAGAAGACGACCGAGTCGCTACCGGTGCGCTACGCGGCACTGTCGGAGCGTCTCGATGTGCAGATCGGCGACGTCGTACCGGTGCCGGACGTACGTGCAGCCGTACTGGCTCTGCGCGGCGAGCGGGGGATGGTGCTCGACGCGAGCGATCACGACACGTGGAGTGTCGGATCGTTCTTCCTCAACCCGGTACTGCCCGAGGTGCCCGAGGCCGCTGCGCACGCGCCCAACTTCCCCGACCCCGCGGGAACCAAGATCCCGGCTGCCTGGCTGATCCAGAACGCAGGCTTCCCGCGCGGCTACGGCACCGAATTCGGACGCGGCACCGCGGCATTGTCGTCGAAACACGTGTTGGCCATCACCAACAGAGGCGGGGCGACCGCGTCGGACATCATGGCGCTCGCCGCGCACGTCCGAGACGGTGTGCAGGAGAAGTTCGGCGTCACGCTCACGCCCGAGTGTGACCTCGTCAACTGCGCGCTGGGTTAGAGCCGCCCGAAACGGCGCATACGATGGAGCTTTGAAAAGCCCGGCTCGTAGGAGGTAAATCAGTGCAGGTCACCAGCGTGGGACATGCGGGATTCCATATTCGGACCGACGCCGGGAGCATCCTGTGCGATCCGTGGGTGAACCCGTCGTTCTACGCCTCGTGGTTCCCGTTCCCCGACAACTCGGGCCTGGACTGGGACGAGTTGGGTGATTGCGATTACCTGTACGTCTCGCACCTGCACAAGGACCACTTCGATCCACGCAACCTGGCCGAGCACGTCAACAAGGACGCGACGGTGCTGCTGCCGGACTACCCGGTGCTCGACCTCAAGCACGAGCTCGAGAAACTCGGCTTCCACAAGTTCTACGAGACGACGGACTCGGTCAAACACACGATCTCCGGTCCCAAGGGCGATCTCGACATCATGATCATCGCGCTGCGTGCACCTGCGGACGGTCCGATCGGTGACTCGGGCTTGGTCGTCTCCGACGGAAAGACCGTGGCGTTCAACATGAACGACGCACGGCCGGTGGACCTGGACGTGATGACCGAGAACTTCGGCCCCGTCGATGTGCACATGCTGCAGTACTCGGGCGCGATCTGGTACCCGATGGTCTACGACATGGTCTCGCGGGCCAAGAAGAACTTCGGCATCCAGAAGCGTCAGCGGCAGATGGATCGAGCGCGCCAGTACATCGAACAGGTCGGCTCCACCTGGGTGATTCCGTCGGCCGGCCCGCCGTGTTTCCTCGACGACGATCTGCGCTTCCTCAACGACGTCTACGGCGACCCGGCCAACGTGTTCCCGGACCAGATGGTGTTTCTCGAGCAGATGCGCCTGCACGGGCACGACAAGGGTCTGTTGATGATGCCGGGCACCGCCGCAACGTTCGACGGTTCCGAGCTGCTCTCGCACGAGCACCCCATTCCCACCGCCGAGGCGGAGGCCATCTTCACCACCGGCAAGGCCGAGTACATCGAGGCCTACGCCCAGCGTCAGGCATCGGTCATCGCGGCCGAGAAAGCCGGCTGGGCTACGGCCGAGGGCGAGCCGCTGCTCGAGCCGTTGCGGGGACTGTTCGAGCCGATCATGGCGCAGACGGACCTGATCTGCGACGGCATCGGCTACCCCGTCGGGATCACGATGGGCGACGAAACCGTCGTGCTGGACTTTCCGAAAAGAATTGTGCGAGAGCCGATCTCGGACGAGAAGTTCCGCTACAGCTTCACCATTCCGCCGGAACTGGTCCGCACCGCAGTGCGTGATGAGGAGCCCGATTGGGTGAACTCGATCTTCCTGTCCACCCGTTTCCGGGCCCGACGCGTCGGCGGTTACAACGAATTCCTGTACACGTTCTTCAAATGCCTCACCGACGAACGCATCGCCTACGCCGACGGCTGGTTCTCCGAGGCACACGACGACACCGCCACGATCACGATGGGCGGCTACGAGATCCAACGCCGCTGCCCGCACCTGAAAGCGGACCTGACGAAGTTCGGCATCGTCGAGGGCAAGAAGCTCACCTGCAACCTGCACGGTTGGGACTGGAACCTCGAAACCGGCCGCTGCCTGACGTCGAAGGGCCACGAGCTCCGCACGCAGAAGCTCTGACTCTGCTGTGAGACTGCCCCCAAAATGACCCGGAAAAGTGGGGCAGTTCGCAGACGCAGGTACGTTGGATAACGTGCATGAGCAGGTAGAACAGACAAAACGGACGCGCGCGGTGTGGTTGATCGCCGTGCTCGTCGCCTTGGTGGCGTTGGTGGCAGGTTGCACCGTCGGATCCGGCGACGGAGGCTCGGGAGCTGCAGCCCCCACCACCGAGGCCGCGCCCGTTGCGAAGGTCACCGCGAACCCGGCCGACGGTGCCGTCGACATCAGCCCCGTCGCGCCCATCTCGGTCTCCGTGACCGACGGAACGCTCACCGACGTTGCGCTGACGAACCCCGAGGGCAAGGTCGTCCAGGGCGCACTCTCACCGGACAAGACCTCGTACGCCGTCACCGAACCGTTGGGGTACGGCGTCGAGTACACGTGGTCCGGCTCGGCTGTCGGCGGCGACAACAAGACCGTGCCCATCGAGGGTGCGTTCACCACCGTCGAACCGGACAGCCGAACCTCGGTGAGCACCAACATCGGCGACGGCCAGGAAGTCGGCATCGCCGCGCCGATCATCCTGCAGTTCGACTCGGCGATCGAGGACAAGGCGGCCGTCGAGAAAGCGTTGACGGTGACCACCAACCCGCCCACTCCCGGCGCATGGGCCTGGTTCCCCGACGACAACGGCTCACGCATCCACTGGCGTCCCACCAACTACTGGGCTCCCGGTACGACGGTGTCGGTGGTCGCGAAGCTCTACGGCGTGAACTACGGCGACGGCGCGTACGGAGCCGACGACGTCACCTTGAATTTCAGTATCGGACGCAGCCAGGTGGTCGTCGCCGACGCCACCAGCCACCGCATGCAGGTGGTCCGCGACGGCGCGACGATCATGGACATCCCCGTCAGCTACGGCGAGGGTAACGAGGACCGCAACGTCACTCGCAGCGGCATCCACGTCGTCACCGAGAAGCACGAGGATTTTCTGATGTCCAACCCGCCGTTCTACGAGAACGTGCGCGAACGCTGGGCCGTGCGCATCTCCAACAACGGTGAGTTCATCCACGCCAATCCGCTGACCACCGGCGTGCAGGGTGCGTCCAACGTCACCAACGGGTGTATCAACCTCTCCACCGAGGACGCACAGCAGTATTTCGGTACGGCGATGTACGGCGACCCGGTGGAGGTCACCGGCACCCGTATCGACCTGTCCGCAGCAGACGGTGACCTGTACGACTGGGCCATCGACTGGCCGACCTGGGAGTCGATGTCGGCGCTTCCCGCCGGCGGAGCAACCGCAACCACGACCCCTGCGACCTCGGCACCTGCAACGACGACGGCCCCTGCGCCCGCTGGGTAGAGCGCTACGCGCATGTGCATGGAAACTCGTAGCGCACTACGAGTTCCATGCACATGGGCTACTTACGGGAAAAGCGCCCCGGGCCGGCCTGATCGCGCGGCTTGATGATGATCTGATCGAGGTTGACGTGCGACGGGCGGGAGGCCACGAAGCCGATCACCTCCGCGATGTCGCTCGCCACCAGTGGTGTGATGCCCTGGTAGACGGCGTCGGCCTTGGCGGCGTCACCGTCGAAGCGGACGAGCGAGAATTCGGTCTCCACGGCACCGGGCGCAACCTCGGTCAACCGCACCGGCTTACCCAGCAGTTCGCCGCGTAGCGTCCGATGCAGCACGGCCTGCGCGTGTTTGGCGGAGGTGTACCCCGAGCCGTTGTCGTACGCCTCGAACGCAGCAACCGAGGTGATCGTGACGATGAGGCCGTCGCCGGAGTCGATCAGCTTGGGCAGCAACGACTTCGTGACACGTAGCGTGCCGAGGACGTTGGTCTCCCACATCCAGCGCCAGTCGTCGAGGTCGGCGTCGATCACCGGAGCCAGTCCCTTTGCGCCGCCTGCATTGTTGACCAGGACGTCGACGCGGGGGATCACCGCGGCGAAGGCCGCTACCGAATCCTCGTCCGTGACATCGAGTTCCAGGGCCGTACCGCCGATGTCCGACGCCAACTCCTCGAGCCGGTCGAGTCTGCGGGCTCCGATCACCACGTGGAATCCATCGGCGGCGAGTTGGCGTGCGGTGGCCGCGCCGATGCCGGAACTCGCTCCGGTGACGACGGCGATTCGGGTATCGGGTGCGATGTGTTCGGGCGAGGTCATGGGGAAATTCTAGTTCGGGAGAAACAGCGCTTCTGGACGGGCCCGATTGGACAATCGGGCTTCGAGTGCTAATTTTGGACTCATGTCCGCCAGCGAGACCACCGCGATGCGGGTCACCTATGTGACCGCGTCCCTCGGTTCTCGCCTGCCGCTCCCTCGGGAACTGTGTTGTCTCGGCCAAGGAACCTGTCTCTAGCCTTTATGCGCTACGGGCAGTCGATTCGCGTGTCGTGGTCTTTCGTGACCACCGTGCTCGCCCCTTGACCTGCATCACTTCGCACCGTCGTCGCTGTTCATTCGCGACGAAGGTCTCCACTGCTGAGGATCCACGACGGATGTCCGTAACCACGCTGCACCACCACCACGTTCGCCCCGCTCTGCGCTCGCCCGGACGGGTCACCGCTCCCGCATCCCGCGTCCAACTCGTTGCACCCGATCTGCGGATCGTCGACAGCCCCGTGGCGTCGGTGCTGCGAGTGGCCTGCGTCGAAGGCCCCATCTCACGCGACAGCGCAGCTCGCACAACAGGATTGAGCATCGCCACCGTCAATCGTCAGGTATCGGCTCTGCTCGGTGTCGGGCTGTTGCGCGAGCGTGCGGACCTGACGGCATCGGGCGCGATCGGACGGCCCCGGGTGCCGTTCGAGGTCAACCACGAACCGTTTTCGACGATCGGCATCCACATCGGTGCCGTCGTCACCGGCATCACCGTCAGCGACCTGCGCGGGCGCATCCTCGGCGCCGTCGAGATCCCCACGCCAGGTGGATCCCCCGACGCGGCGCTGGCTTCCGTCACCCGCAGTGCCGGTGCCTTTGCCGGACGCTGGCACCGCCGCACACCGCTGTGGGTCGGCGTAGCCATCGGCGGCCGTGTCGACACCGCGAACGGCACCGTCGACCACCCGCGACTGGGGTGGGAGAACGGCCGCGTCGCCGGCATCATCGGCGGCGGACTCGGCCTTCCCATCTCGGTCTCCGGGCACGTCGAGGCGATGGCAGCCTCGGAATTGTTGCTCGCACCTCGACTGTCGGACACCGCGGCAGCGCAGAGCTCGAGCGGAACCTCCCTCTACTTCTACGCTCGCGAGACCGCAGGCATGGCTCTGACGATCGACGGCCGCGTCCACACCCCGGCGAGCGGCCCCGGGTCCATCGCCCACCTGCCCACCGGATCATCGGCGCTGTGCGGATGCGGTAATCGGGGCTGCCTCGAGGCCTCCGTCAGTGATCGAGCAGTGGTCGCTGCTGCCGTCGACCGTAAAGTTCTTGCGGCGCAGCCACGTCCGAGTATCGCCGCGGTGTACCAGGCAGCGCAGGGCGGTTCGGAGGCGGCGCGCGAACTGCTGGTCGAGCGCGCTCGGATACTGGGTCGGACGGTGGCGCTGCTGCGCGACATGTTCAATCCGGATCGCGTCGTACTCGGGGGCCAGGCGTTCACTGCGTACCCGGCCGGAATCCCGCACGTGGGCGAGGCATTCACCGCGCATTCGACGCTGGCACGCCGGGATATTCGCGTCACCGGATTCGGCGACCGGGTGCAGGAATACGCCGCGACGGTGGTCTCTCTCAGCTCCCTGTACTCCGATCCGCTGGCGTCGATGCGCAGGGCCGCCGCGTAGGTTCACCCACTATGAGCACCCCTGCAGCAGGACCGGTTCGCCAGGCCACCGGGATCGACGGAGCCAACATCGTCTACCGCGTCAGCGGTGACCCCGAGGCGAGGCCACTGGTTCTGCTGCACGGGTGGGCGCAGAGCTCGGCGTGCTGGGGCGAGGGACTGTTGGCGAACTTGGCCGAGCGGTACCGCGTTGTCGCCGTCGACCTGCGGGGTCACGGCTACTCCGATGCCCCTGCGACGGGGTACGCCGACTCCGAGATCTGGGCCGGGGACGTCGAGGCGGTGCTCGCTGCAGAGGGCATCAACGCCGACGCGGTGCTCCTGGGCTGGTCCTACGGTGGTCTGGTGATCTGTGACTACCTCGCCGAACACGGCACGGGCGCGGTGGCGGGCATCGTGCTCGTCGGCGCGATCACCAGCATCGGCAGGGGAGAAGCAGGCGGACGCGTGGGGACGGCCATGCGGGCGGCGATCCCCGGTGCGATGGCCGAGGAGCCCCGCGTAGCCATCAAGGCGCTCGGTAGCTTCGGCAACGCGTTGACCGGGCCCACAGAAGGCAAGGGCACGGAAGCGCAGGCGCTGTTCGGGTTGACCCTGTCCACCCGGCCGCGAGTGCGCGCCGCCCTGTTCGATCGTGCCGTCGGGCATGACGACCTGCTCCGCAGCCTCGATGTGCCGGCATTCGTGCTGCACGGCACCGAGGACACCGTCGTCGACGTCTCCGCCGGGCGTCACGCAGCGGAGTTGATTCCCACGGCCGTGGCGTCGTATTGGGAGGGCGTGGATCACGGACCGTTCATGGCCGATCCCGAGAGGTTCTTCGCCGAGGTGACCGAGTTCGTGGATGGTCTGAGTCTGCCCGGTCGTCTGAAGAGGTAGTTATCGAGACGTAATGTGGAGGCGTGCACACTGAGGGAGTGACTGGACACCAGCTGAGCAGGGTCGCTGTGTTGTCCTTGCATACGTCCCCACTGGCGCAGCCCGGAACGGGTGACGCGGGTGGCATGAACGTCTACGTGTTGCAGAGCGCCAAGGAGCTGGCCAAGCGGGGTGTGGAGGTCGAGATCTTCACCCGGGCCACGGCGTCCACCGATGCTCCCGTCGTCGAGGCAGCACCCGGAGTGCTGGTCCGCAACATCGTCGCCGGCCCGTTCGAGGGGCTGGACAAACACGACCTGCCCACCCAGCTGTGCGCGTTCGCGGCCGGGGTACTGCGTGAGGAAGCCCGGCACGAGCCCGGTTACTACGATCTGGTGCACTCGCACTACTGGCTCTCGGGTCAGGTGGGCTGGCTCGCGCGCGATCGCTGGGGAGTGCCGCTGGTACACACCGCGCACACCCTCGCCGCTGTCAAGAACGCCTCGTTGGCGCATGGTGATTCACCTGAGCCTGCGGCGCGCCAGATCGGCGAGCAGCAAGTGGTGGCCGAGGCAGACCGGCTGATCGCCAACACGACCGAGGAAGCGAAGTCCCTCGTGGAGATCTACGGGGCCTCGCAGGACTCGATCGACGTGGTTGCGCCGGGAGCCGATCTGGCGCAATACAATCCGGGGGACAAGCTCGCGGCCCGCATCGAGCTGGGTCTGAACCCCGACGAGTCGATCGTCGCATTCGTCGGACGCATCCAACCGCTCAAGGCTCCGGACGTGCTCATCGCCGCGGCCGCCGAAGTGCTGCAGCGAGATCCGTCGTCGCCGCTACGGGTCCTCATCGTCGGCGGGCCGTCGGGCAGCGGGTTGGATCGGCCAGACAGCCTCATCGATCTGGCCGAGAGTCTCGGGATCACCTCGCGGGTGACGTTCCTGCCGCCGCAACCGTCGTCGCGTCTGGCCCAGATCTACCGCGCCGCGGATGTCGTTGCGGTGCCGAGTTACAACGAATCGTTCGGCCTGGTCGCGATCGAAGCTCAGGCGTGCGGAACGCCGGTGTTGGCAGCCGATGTGGGCGGTCTCGGTGTGGCCGTGCGATCGGGCGAGACCGGTCGGCTGGTGCAGGGGCACCGCACCGAGGATTGGGCCGATGCGCTCGCGTCGATGCTCTCGGATCGAACTGCTTTGGCGGACATGGCAAGTGCGGCACCTCGGCATGCCAAAAACTTCTCGTGGGAGCACACTGCGGACGGTCTCATCGAGAGTTACCGACAGGCCAAATTCCATTTCGACCGCGGTGAGGCACCGAGCGAGTTCTCGCCGCGACGGGTCCGAGGATTGTCGAAACTACGCAGATCAGGAGCTGTGACTGCATGAGCGAGACCGCCGAACTGATCGACCGGGTCCTGAAGGATCGCGAACTGGACTACACGCGGCGCGGCGAGGTGTTCACCGTCGAACTGCCCGGGGAACGCAAACTGAAGACGACGACGATGTTGACCGTCGGACATCACGGGGTGCGCATCGAGGCGTTCGTATGCCGCAAGCCCGACGAGAACTTCGAGGGCGTGTACAAGTACCTGCTGCGTCGTAACCGTCGGCTGTACGGGGTGCATTACACCATCGACAAGGTCGGCGATATCTATCTCGTGGGCCGAATGTCGTTGCGGGCTGTCGACGGTGACGAACTCGATCGGATCTTCGGTCAGACCCTCGAGGCAGCCGACGGAGACTTCAACGTGCTGCTCGAACTGGGATTCGCGGAGTCCATCAAACGTGAATGGGCATGGCGGGTCTCGCGTGGCGAATCGTTGGCGAATCTGAAGGCGTTCGAGCATCTGGTGGGAGCAGACAAGGCCGAGCAAGCGTAACTCGCTCGAAATGGGTCGGTGTCGCTGCCCGTAACGTCCGGTTCATAGCCTGACTCTCATGACCAGGCCCGAGGACGCCCGCCCGCCGGTGCTGCAGATGTTCGGTTACGGTCTGCAACACATTCTCTCGATGTTCGGTGGCGTCATCGCCGTACCGATCATCGTCGGTGGAGCGGCCGGGCTGTCCGGCGCCGACCAAGCCCTGCTGATTTCGTGCGCGCTGTTCGTCAGTGGCGTGGCCACCGTCCTGCAGACCATCGGTATCCCGTTCTTCGGCTCGCAACTGCCGCTGGTGCAGGGCATTTCGTTTGCTTCGGTCTCGACGGTGCTGACGATCATCGGCAGTGCGGAAGACGGCCGAACGGGATTGCGCACGGTCCTCGGTGCCGTGTTGGTGGCCGCACTGATCGGGTTGGCCATCGCGCCGTTCTTCTCGAAGATCATTCGTTTCTTTCCGCCGCTGGTGACCGGCAGCATCATCACCGTCATCGGTCTGTCGCTGATGCCGGTCGCCGCGCGGTGGATCACCGGCCAGGAGATGGTGGGCGGTGCCCCGAACCCGAACTATCTCGATCCCGCCAATATCGGGCTGGCGATGTTCACCCTCCTCGCTGTGCTGGTGATGACCAAGATTCCTGGCCTGTCGAGGCTGTCGATTCTGCTCGGACTCGTCGTCGGCACCATCGCAGCACTGATCGTCGGCAAAACCGACTTCGACGGTGTCGGTGACGCGTCCGTGGTGGCCGTACCGACCCCGTTCGCGTTCGGGTCACCGATCTTCGCCGTCGGTGCGATCGTCTCGATGACCATCGTGATCCTGGTGATCATGGTCGAGACCACGGCCGACATCCTCGCCGTCGGAGAGGTCGTCGGAACCGATGTCGACTCCAAGCGCGTCGGTGACGGCCTGCGCGCAGACATGGTGTCCTCTGCCGTCGCCCCGATCTTCAACACCTTCCCGGCGACGGCCTTCGCGCAGAACGTCGGTCTGGTGGCGATGACCGGCATCAAGAGCCGCTTCGTCGTGGCGGTGGGTGGCGGCGTGCTTGCGCTGCTGGGCCTTTCGCCGGTTCTTGCCGCAGTCGTCGGTGTCGTCCCGCTGCCGGTACTCGGCGGGGCAGGCATCGCTCTGTTCGGAACCGTCGCCGCCAGCGGCATCCGGACCCTCGGCAAGGTGAACTACGACAACAACTCCAATGTGGTCATCGTGGCGGTGACCTTGGCGTTCGGCCTCATTCCCGTTGTCGCGAGCGACTTCTGGGACGAATTTCCGGACTGGTTCGTCACCATCTTCCATTCCGGAATCAGTGCCGCCAGCATCGTGGCAGTGGTCCTCAACGTATTCTTCAACGTATTCAGACCCGGTACGCCGCCGAACCCATCGGTGGTGGCAGCGGGGCCGGCAGTGATGGTGCGTGAGGACGAAGCACGAATACTCCGTGAAGGCGGCAGCTTGCCCGAGAAGGCCGAGCCCAACAAGGCTGTGCCGAACAAGGCTGCATCCGATAAGGACTCCTGAGTGAAATCCTGCGCACCCTCGCCCGCGCGAGTAGCGTCCCGACCCAGACGAAGCACATCTAAATTGGAGGACATCTTGTCATTCGTTACCCGCACGAGTACGCGGAAGGCAGCACTCGGCGGCGTCGCGTCGCTCGGTGCCATCGCCCTGATCGCAGGCTGTGGATCCGCTCCCGAGGACGAAGGATCGAGTGGAGGCGGATCCAGTGACTTCCTGCCCTGCATGGTTTCCGACAGCGGCGGATTCGACGACAAGTCGTTCAACCAGCTCGGGTTCGAGGGTTTGACCGAAGCCTCCCAGGAGCTCGGCGTCGAGCCGCGCACCGTCGAGTCCGCGTCGCCCACCGACTACGCCCCCAACATCAACAACCTCGTCGATCAGGGCTGCAACCTCATCGTCACCGTCGGATTCGATCTGGCCGACGCCACCAAGGTGGCAGCCGAGGCCAACTCCGACATCGACTTCGCGATCATCGACGACTCGACGATCGACCTGCCGAACGTCAAGCCGCTGACGTACGACGCCTCGCAGTCGGCTTTCCTCGCCGGTTACGCGGCCGCGAGCTACAGCACCACCGGAGTGGTCGGCACGTTCGGCGGCTCCCAGCTGCCGACCGTCACCATCTTCATGGACGGTTTCGCCGACGGTGTGAACTACTTCAACGAGCAGAAGGGCAAGGCAGTCCGCGTGATCGGCTGGGACGTGCCCTCGCAGAACGGCTCGTTCACCGGCGGATTCACTGCCAACGAAGTTGCCAAGAACACCGCTCAGGGTCTGATCGACCAGAACGCCGACGTCATCTTCCCGGTCGGTGGGCCCATCTATCAGAGTGCGGCGCAGGCCATTCGGGACTCCTCGCGTCCGGTCGCCCTCATCGGTGCGGACGCCGACGTCTTCGAATCCGACCCGTCGGTCGGCGACCTGCTGCTCACCTCGGTGACCAAGGGCCTCAAGACCAGCGTCGACGAGGTCGTGGCCAACTCCGGTGCCGACAAGTTCGACAACGCTCCCTACGTGGGCACCCTGGAGAACGACGGCGTCGGCATCGCGCCGTTCCACGACTTCGAGTCCAAGGTCGACCCCGCACTGCAGGGCGAGCTGGACACGATCAAGGCCGGCATCGTCGACGGGTCCATCACCGTCGAGTCGCCGTCGGCACCCAAGTAGCACCAAGCGGTCGTAAAGGGATATGAAGCTCGAACTTCGCGGTATCACCAAACGATTCGGCTCGTTGATCGCCAACGACCATATCGATCTGAGTGTCGAATCCGGCGAGATCCACTGCCTCCTCGGCGAGAACGGTGCAGGCAAGTCCACGTTGATGAACGTGCTCAGTGGCCTGTATCGCGCCGAGGAGGGCCAGATTCTGCTCGACGACGTCGAGCAGAATTTCGGCGGTCCGGGCGAGGCAATGACTGCCGGGATCGGCATGGTGCATCAGCACTTCATGCTGATTCCGGTGTTCACCGTCGCCGAGAACATCGTCCTCGGTAACGAAACCACCTCGCTCGGTGGACGACTCGATCTCGTGGCAGCACGAAAGCTGGTACGAGAGATCTCCGCGAGGTTCGGCTTCGATCTCGATCCCGATGCTCTCGTCGACGACCTACCCGTCGGCGTGCAGCAGCGGGTGGAGATCGTCAAAGCGCTCTCTCGTGAGGCCAAGGTGCTCGTGTTCGACGAGCCGACGGCCGTCCTGACGCCGCAGGAAACCGACGATCTGATGCGGATCATGCGCGAGCTCGCGGCGTCGGGCACCACCATCGTCTTCATCACCCACAAGTTGCGCGAAGTACGCGAAGTGGCAGACAAGATCACCGTCATCCGGCTCGGCAAGGTGGTCGGCGAAGCGAAACCGACCGCCTCCAACACCGAACTCGCGGCCATGATGGTGGGACGCGATGTGCAGCTGACGGTCTCAAAGGATCCCGCCTCTCCTGGAGAGCCGGCGCTGGTCATCGAGAATCTGTCGGTGTTCGACGCCCAGGGCAACAAGACCGTCGACGACGTCAGCCTCGAGGTCGCGGCGGGGGAGATACTCGCCGTCGCCGGAGTGCAGGGCAACGGGCAGACCGAATTCGTCGAGGCTCTACTCGGGTTGCAGGACAACGTGTCCGGAAAGATCAGCCTTGACGGCCGTTCGCTGGTCGGATCGACGGTGCAGGACGTGCTCGACGCCGGAGTCGGCTTCGTGCCGGAGGACCGTACCGTCGACGGTTTGGTGGGCGAGTTCTCGATTGCGGAGAATCTGATGCTCGATCGCTCGAACAGCATGCCGTTCGTGCGTCGCGGCGCGGTGCAGCGCGACTATCTGGAGAAGTTCGCCTCGGAGAAGCTGAGCGAATTCGATGTGCGGGCACCGGGAATCGGGACCGCCGTCGGACGCCTGTCCGGTGGTAACCAGCAGAAAGTGGTGCTCGCACGCGAACTGAGCCGCGATCTGCGGCTGTTCGTCGCGGCCCAGCCGACTCGCGGAATCGACGTCGGGTCCATCGAATTCGTGCACAAGCGCATCGTCGCCACTCGGGATTCGGGGATCCCGGTCATCGTGGTCTCGAGCGAACTGGATGAGGTCGCCGCACTGGCCGACCGCATCGCCGTCATGTATCGAGGAGCAATCGTGGGAATCGTCCCCGGGGATACGTCCCGCGAAACACTCGGATTGATGATGGGCGGTGAGCGTGGTGAGTGAGACCCAGCAGCCCCCGGCCGCTGAGCCGCCCCCGACACCTCCGCAGCCGTCCGCTTCGCATGTAGTACTCCGGCAGATCTTCACCGGCAGTGCCATCATCTCGGTTCTCGCCGTACTGCTCGCGCTGATCGTCGGTGCCGTGCTCATCGCCGCCACCAACACCGGCGTCCAGGAGTCGGCAGGCTACTTCTTCTCGCGTCCCTCGGACATGCTGAAGGCCATCTGGGATTCCGTTGCCGGGGCGTACTCGTCGTTGTTCCAGGGCTCGGTGTACAACTTTCGGCGTCCCGGATTCGAGAACGGCATCCGGCCTCTGCTCGAGACGCTGACTTTCGCCACTCCGCTGATCGTCGCGGGACTCGGTGTGGCACTAGCCTTCCGTGTCGGCATGTTCAACATCGGTGGTCGAGGCCAGATGCTCATCGCATCGGCATGCGCAGGCTGGGTGGGGTTCGGAGTGAACCTGCCGGCCGGAATCCACCTGCTGGTGGCCGTCGTCGCCGGAGTTCTCGGCGGCGCGGTGTGGGGCGGTATCGCCGGATTCCTCAAGGCGCGCACCGGTGCTCACGAGGTGATCGTCACCATCATGCTCAACTACATCGCGTTCTACCTGATCTCGTACCTTCTGCGAACCCCTGGAGCGCTGCAGGCTCCGGGATCGAACAATCCCAAGACCGCTCCTATCGCGTCGACAGCGGTGTTCCCCAAGCTGTTCGGCGACCGGTACAGCCTGCACCTCGGTTTCGTGCTGGTGATCCTCGTGACCGTCGCGGTGTGGTGGCTGCTCGAGCGATCCAGCCTCGGATTCCGATTCCGGGCAGTGGGCGAGAACCCACACGCCTCACGGGTGGCCGGTATGAACGTCAACCGGATCTACCTCTACGCCATGATCATGTCCGGTGCGCTCGTCGGCCTTGCCGGAGTTGCCCAAGTACTGGGCACCGTTACCACAGGCTTCAGCGCCGACATCGATGCCGGAATCGGATTCGACGCCATCACAGTCGCACTGCTCGGCCGATCGAAACCGTGGGGCGTGTTCTTCGCGGGAATCCTGTTCGGCGCGTTCAAAGCCGGCGGGTTCGCCATGCAGGCGGCCGAGGGCGTACCCATCGACATCGTGCTCGTCGTGCAATCGGTGATCGTGCTGTTCATCGCTGCGCCACCACTGGTGCGAGCGGTGTTCCGATTGCCCAAACCAGGCGAAGAGAAACTGGCGAAGGCCGAGACCGCGAAGGTGGGTGCACTGTGACCGCCCCCGTCGTCGCCCCCGCCGAGGCAGTACTCGGTCGCAGCTGGAAGGTGCCGTCGATCCTCGGGGTCGTGACGTTGCTCGCTCTGGCGCTGTTCGTTGTCAAGAAAGGTTCGGGCACAAGCACATTCGCATTGGCATCGGAGGGCGACTTCTTCGCACTTCCGGCCGTGGGTGTGCCGTCGTACGGCACCGGTCTGATCGTGGTCGTGTTGCTGGCCGTCATCACCGGCTACGCGGCGCTGCTGGCCTCGCGCTACCGCTCGACGCCGCTGTGGTTGCTCGCCGTGTTCGCGGTGTTGTTCGTGTTCGGTTTTCTCGCGTGGGCAGCCGACGGTGAGACCATCCCGGTGCCCGGATTGCTCATCGGCGCAGTCGCTCTGAGCACACCCCTGATCTTCGGCGCGATGGGCGGGGTGATCTCCGAGCGGGTCGGTGTCATCAACATCGCCATCGAAGGTCAGTTGCTCGCAGGCGCTTTCGTCAGTGCCGTCGTCGCGTCGATCACCGGGTCGACCTACGTGGCGTTGCTCGCCGCTCTGGTGGCCGGTGCACTGACCGCGTCGCTGCTGGCAGTGTTCTCGATTCGCTACTTCGTCAATCAGGTCATCGTGGGTGTAGTGCTCAACGTCCTGGTCGTCGGACTGACCAGCTTCCTGTACTCGGTGGTGCTCACCAAGAACGCCGAGACGCTCAATTCGCCACCGCGTTTCGCGCGCATCGACATTCCGGTGCTCTCGCAGATTCCGATCGTCGGTCCGGTGCTGTTTCGACAGACGCTGATCGTGTACCTGATGTACATCGCCGTGGCGCTGGTGTTCTTCGGCCTGTTCCACACCAAGTGGGGTCTGCGGCTGCGCGCCGTCGGTGAGCATCCGCAAGCCGCCGACACCGTTGGAATCAACGTGGCTCGAACGCGATTCTGGAACGTCTGCCTCGCCGGTGCCATCGCGGGACTCGGCGGTGCGTACTTCACGCTCGGTTCCGTCGGAGCCTTCGGCAAGGAAATGACTGCCGGTGCCGGCTACATCGCACTCGCTGCAGTCATCTTCGGGCGCTGGGATCCGGTGCGCGCGACGTTGGCTGCACTGCTGTTCGGATTCGCGTCGAACCTGCAGAACGTGCTGGGCATCATCGGGTCTCCGGTGCCGAGCGAATTCATGTTGATGCTGCCCTACGTGGTGACCATCTTCGCCGTCGCAGGGCTGGTGGGCCACGTGCGAGGACCGGCAGCAGCGGGCAAACCGTACGCGTCGCGAAGTTAGCGCCCGCCCTACCTGACTCAGCGGTAGGGTCGCTGTCCGATGTGACCGCTTTCACGGTAAGGTTCGATCATTGTTGCCGCAGTTCTTCGAAGGAGAGCCATGAGCTTCCGCAGTCCCTTTCCCGACGTCGAGATCCCGAATCTGAGCGTCTACGACTTCTTGTTCGGGTCCATCGCCGAGTCCGATCTGGACAAGCCAGCTCTCATCGACGGCACTTCGGGTGACGTCACCACCTACAAGAGCCTGATCGGCCAGGTCGACGCGATCGCCGGGGCACTCGCGGCTCGCGGGCTCGAGGTCGGCGATGTCGTCGGACTGCACTCGCCCAACGTGCCCGCGTTCGCGTCGGTGCTGCACGGCATTCTGCGTGCCGGCGGAACTGCGACGACGATCAACGCGCTGTACACCGCCGAGGACATCGCCAAGCAGCTCACCGGTTCCGGCGCGAAGTTCCTGTTCACCGTCTCCCCGCTGTACCCGCAGGCGAAGGCGGCCGCGGACAAGGTGGGCATCGACGCCGATCACGTGATCGTGCTCGACGGTGCCGAGGGGCACCCGAATCTGCGCGATCTACTCACCCAGGGCGCGCCTGCTCCCGAGGTTTCGTTCGATCCGGCCACGCACGTCGCGGTGCTGCCGTATTCCTCGGGCACGACCGGTGTCCCGAAGGGCGTCATCCTCACCCACCGCAACCTCGTCGCGAACGTCGCCCAGATGGAACCGCGGGTGGGCATCGACAGCGACGATGCGATCCTGGCGCTGCTGCCGTTCTTCCACATCTACGGCCTGACGGTGCTGCTCAACATCGCCCTCAAGCTGCGCGCGCATCTGGTGACGATGCCGAAGTTCGACCTCGTCGAATTCCTGCGCATCATTCAGGATCAGAAGCTGACGTACCTGTTCATCGCACCGCCGGTGGCCGTCGCCCTCGCCAAGCACCCGATGATCGATCAGTACGACCTCTCCAGCGTGCACACCATCTTCTCCGGCGCCGCACCGCTGGACGAGGAGCTCGGCAAGGCCGTCGCCAAGCGCTTGAACACGCGAGTGCGCCAGGGCTACGGCATGAGTGAGCTCAGCCCGGTCAGCCACGCCATCCCGTTCGACCGCGACGACATGCCGCTCAGCTCGGTTGGTCAGCCGCTGGCCAACACCGAGAACAAGCTCGTCGACCCGGCCACCGGCGACGAAATCGAGCTTCCCGCAGAGGGATTGAGCAAGCCGGGCGAGCTGTGGGTCAAGGGACCGAACGTCATGGTCGGGTACCTGAACAACCCCTCCGCCACCGCCGAGACCCTCGACTCCGACGGTTACCTGCACACCGGTGACATCGCTGTCGCGGACCACGAAGGCGTCGTCTACATCGTCGACCGCCTCAAGGAACTGATCAAGTACAAGGGCTACCAGGTGCCGCCGGCCGAGCTCGAGGCCCTGCTGCTCACTCACGAGGAGATCGCCGACGCCGCCGTGATCGGTGTTCTCGACGACGAGGGCGAGGAAATCCCCAAGGCATTCGTCGTCCGGCAGCAGGGTGCCACGATCGACGAGGACGGCATCATCGCGTTCGTCGCCGAGCGTGTCTCCCCGCACAAGAAGGTTCGACGCGTCGAATTCATCGACACAGTGCCGAAGTCCGCGGCAGGCAAGATTCTCCGTAAGGATCTTCGGGCGTCGGAAGCTGCAGGCAAGTAGTTCGTTCTTCGGCACGACTCAGCGCACCCTTCACCGTGCTCGACGGTGGAGGGTGCGTCTGTATTCGGGTCAGACCGGCGCGCTCATCGAGTGCCGGCGATGGGCACGTAGGTAGTCGTCGACGGTGATCAGCGGGGGACGGTCGACCAAGGACAGCGGTGCCACACTCATCGAGAGCTGAGGCCCCGTGGTCGAGAAGGTGGTGAACCCGGCACCGGAATCGCCGAGACCGAGCCGCGAGAACATGGTGGCGACGATCTGTCGACTCATGACGGCCAACTCGGAGGTCGGCCGATTTCGATGGCGTCGCGTTCCGAGTCCGACCTGCCCGATCGTGCCCGCACCCGAGCGGTGATACGTGTCGAGCAGCAGTCCGATCTCGACTCCGTAGCCGGGGGCGAAGGGCACAGTTTCGAGCAACTGGCGAGTGGCGGCGTACTCGCCGCCCAGCGGCTGAAAGACGCCGGCCAGTTCGGGACGGAGTGCGGTCAACAGGGGCCGTACCGTCAACTGAGTTACGCGTCCGCCACCATCCTCGTCGGTGCTGTCACCGATCGTCAGCGGCCGACGGTAGAAGCCTTTGACCAGTTCCACGCCCTCGTGCATGAGCAGTGGGCCGACGAGCGACGGCACGAAATGCGTCCCCGGATCGACCAGATCCGAGTCGACGAACACCACGATGTCGCCCGAGGTGGCTGCTACACCTCGCCACAGGACCTCGCCCTTTCCGCCGACGACGGGCAGGCCTGGTAGTACCTCTTCCCTGGAGACGACGGTGGCCCCGGCGGCGCGCGCCCGGACAGCCGTGCGGTCGGTCGATCCCGAATCGAGCACGATCAGTTCGTCGACGAGACTTCCCAGATGGGGAGTCATGGAGGCAATGACGTCCGCGACGGTGTCTTCCTCGTCGAGGGCAGGGAGGACGACCGAGACCGTTCGGCCGCGTTTGGCCGCGATGATGTCGGCGAGCGGCCAGGGTGAACGGGCCCAGGTGGCGGCAAGAGCAGGAGTGCCCACGGTGTCGGTTCGGCTCATCGAGTTTCCTTCGTCATCGCTGGAAGTCACGGCTCAGGAGGTGGTCGGCAGTCCCATCGACGGCGCGATCACCGACCACGAGTCGTGTAGGTCTTGTTGCCAATAGGCCCACGAATGGGTTCCGTTGGGTCGGAAGTTGTAGGTGGCGGGGATGTTCAACTCCTGCAGGCGCTGCTGCATCTGGTGCGAGCACGAATCGGTGGTCGCCTCGATGACGGCACCGACGGCGAGCTGCTGGGCGAGCTTGCTGTAGTCGCTACCGATGCCGGGTCCGCCTGGCACATCGAACGCGCCTGGCGCTCCCGTTCCGCTCGAGATGTACACCGCGACACCACGCAGGCCTTCGGCGTTGACGTACGGGTCGTTGGCAATCCAGTCGGCACTGCCTGCAGGCCCCCACATGTTCGTGGTGGATCCACCGCCGCGCGCTTCGACCACGGATCTGACGTACATCTCGCCCACCGGGTCGCTGGTACGGGCGCATCCGCTGTACGAGGCCACGGATCGGTAGACGGAGGGGTGGGCGATGGCCAGTTGCAGAACGGACGTCCCGGCCATCGAGATACCGGCGACGGAATTGACGCCGTTGCTGTCGAGCAGTGCGTTCATCAACGGCGGCAGTTCGAGACCGAGAAACGTGGACCACTTGTTGCGGCCCAGCACCGGGTCGTCGTGCAACCAGTCGGTGTAGTAACTCGCAGCGCCACCCCGTGGGACCACCACGTTGACGTTCTTGTCACCGAAGAAACCGGCGATGTCGGTCTGATCGAACCAGCTGCTGCCGCCGTCTCCGCCGGCTGCGCCGTTGAGCAGATAGAGGGTGGGCGCACCGGGTTCCTCCGCCCGAAAGATGTCGACGACGACGTCGCGGTCCATCGCCGCGGAATGCACGTGCACGACGTCGCGGCGTTCCCCGATGCCTTCTACTCCGACGACCGACGATGCTGTCTCGGCAGTTGCCATTGCTGCTGTGCCCGACGTGAGAACAACGACGGTCGCGAGCACACTCAGAGCCGAAACGGTCGCATCACGCAGGCGGTATCGGTCGATCATCTACCGTTCCTGACATCGTGGGGGCAGCGCGGAGCCTGGTTGTCGGTCAGCGCGATGAGTGTCCGACGTTAGATCGAATGTCTGGCCTCCACCACAATCTTGACGATCCTTCAGTTCTGACACAGATATCTCGCGCATCGTTGTCGATTTTCCAAAATGCCGGGCCGTGGGGTGTTCTCCGTCTCGCTCGAATGATGCACTGGCCCCTCCGACGCACCTCACTGTGCTGCGTCGTATCTCTCCCCTCCGAAAGGTTGTGTCGTGGTTGCATTCGGACTCATCGACGAGTGGAAGCCTGCTCCGGGACCACTCACCACGTGGTCGCCTACCGACGCCTCACGGGGCGCGGCTGCAGCGGCACCCGTCCATCCGGCACGTCCGTCCCACATCCAGCAGGCGTACCTCGAGGCCGCATTCCGCAACCGAGGATCGTCCTTTCGCTTCTCCAGACTGTGCCTCGTCACGTTCCGCATCGAAGGAAAGTTGGACAGCGCGGCAATGGGGCAAGCGTTCAATACGTTTGTCAAGCGCCATGATTCGTTCTCGAGCTGGTTCGAGACCACGTCGGTCGGATCGGTGCGCCACGTCGTCGACGTCGACGACATCGTGCTCGAGCCGACTTCCTACGGTGTGCCCTCGAGTGCGGCCGATATCCGACGGCACGTGCAGGACACCACCCCGGGGCCGGAGAGTTGGGACTGCTTCTCCTTCGGGACGATCGAGCACGACGACCATTTTGTGGTGTACGCGGCAGTCGATCACCTCGACACCGACGGCATTTCGCAGGCATTGACGTACTACGAGTTGCGGCAGCTCTATCGCAACGCGGTGACGGGGGAGTCCGATGGACTGTTCACCCCGGGCAGCTACATCGAGTACTGCCGGCGCGAGCGCAGCGAGAGCGACACCACGACTCTGGAGTCCGCGGCCGTCCGGACCTGGATCGATCTGGTGACGGACAACGGTGGCGATCTTCCGACATTCCCACTTCCGCTGGGACGCAACAGTATCGACTACACCCGAACGTCGCACAATTCGTTTCCGCTGTTCGACGGCGCGAAGGCGCGGGCCGTCGACGACGCATGTGCCGGAGTGGGAGCAAAATTCATCGGAGGCATCTTCGCCGCGGCAGCCCTGGCGGAATACGAACTGGCCGGCCGAAGCAGCTACCTGGGCCTGACGCCCAAGAGCACTCGAACTCTGCCGGGCGAATTCGCCTCGATCGGTTGGTTCTCCAGCCTCGTTCCCGTGCAGTTCGAGTTGGGCACGCAGCCGACGTTTCTCACCTTGGCCGTCCTTGCTCAGCAGGCATTCGATTCCGGGAAGCTGCTGGCGAACACGTCCTACCACCGAGTCCTCGAACTGGTCGGCCCGGAACACGGAATCACCACGCAACCGGGTTGGACCGCGCCGATGATCTCGTACGTCGACGTCCGAAAGCTGCCCGGTGAAGCCGAACTCGACGCGGCCGGGGCCGGGCTGTACGGCAACCGAGGTAGCTCGGAGGAAGTCTTCATGTGGGTCAACCGATTCGAAGATCACACCGGCGTGGAATTTCTGTACCCGGGAACGGACGAGGCCGATCGCTCGATCGATCTCTACTTCGCCAAGATCTCCGAGATCTTCACTGCCGTGGTCGAATCGGGCGATTACGTACCGCAGCTCCCCGACGCGAGTACGTTCGCGCACGAGCTTCCGGACGTCAGCAGGGTATGACACGCCGACGCAGCGGCTCGTGGATGACGCTGTGCGCCTGTTTGCTGGCGGTGACGATGCAGATGATCGACGTCACGGCCGTGACCGTTGCGCTGCCCACGATCGCCCTGGACCTCGACGGGACAGGTGCACAGCAAGTCTGGGTACCAGCGGCGTATTTACTGGCATTTGCGTGCGCGCTCCTCACGATGGCAAGAGCAGGTGAGGTATTCGGGCGTAGAAACACGTTCGTCGTCGGCACTGCGATGTTCGCGTCGACGTCGGTGTTGTGCGCGTACGCGCCCACCATCGAACTACTGATCCTCTGTCGCGTCCTGCAGGGAATCGCGGGTGCCGCCATGTCCGCTCAGACCGTGGCCATCGTGACCGCGACCTACTCCGGGGCGCGGCGCACCACTGCGTTCGCCTTGTACGGCGGTACGGCAGGGCTCGCAGGTCTGGCCGGCCCGGTCATCGGCGCGGTCCTGCTTCACCTCGATATCCTCGGAACAGGTTGGCGTGCAATATTTCTGATCAACGTTCCGATCTCGGTGGCGGCAGTCGTCCTCGCCCGGCGGTATGTCTCCGCCGGCTCGGGGCACGTGCTGTCGGGTGGGTTGTTCGATCCGATCGGGGTTGCCCTGTGGTCGATCGGTGCTGTGTCGATCGTGTACCCCATCATGACCAGCTCGAGTCCGACGGCCGCGGTACCCGCATTCGGCATCGGCCTGATTCTGTTGGCCGTCTTCGCGATGTGGGAACGGCGCCGGAGCGCGGCGGGTGCACACGTCATGGTCGACACCCGCATTTTCGTGGAGCGTGGGTTCACCTGTGGGTGCGTCGTCTCGGCTCTGGTGTACGGCACCTTCACTGCATTCGTTCTGACGATGTCGGTGACGCTGCAGACCGGACTGGGCGACAGCGCGTCGACGGTGGGAGTGATCACGATCCCCTTCGCCCTCGGGGCTGTTGTCGCGTCGCTGGCCGCGCCGATAGCATTCCACCGCTGGGACTCTCGCGTGGTGGCGGTAGGTGCGGCGACGATGGGAGCGGCGCTGTTCGTCCTCGGTGCCGCCGTGGATCACTTCGATCGGCCCGGCTTTCCGTGGCCGATGACCATCCCACTGGTTCTGGTCGGGGTCGGCCTGGGGTCGGTGATCGCGCCGCTGCAGAGCACCATCGTCGCCGGTGTGAACCCGGATGCCATCGGCTCCGCGTCGGGGATCCTCCCGACGGTCCAACAAGTCGGGTCGGCGGTGGGTACCGCGGCCGCCGGTGCCGTGTATTTCGCGATGCTTCCCGCGCTGCCGGCGGCGTCGGATCATCTGGCCTCGCAGCAGAACGTGCTGTTCGGACTGGCAGCGACGATGGCCGTGGCCACCGCTGTCGCGATGGCACTGCCACGAGGCGATCGAGCGGCCGCCGAATGCGTGCGAGAGCCGTTGACGGCACCCCAGCGGTCACCATGACCGGCAGGCCCCGAACGACAAGTGCCGATCCGAAAATCGACCCGAGACTTCCCCGGTCCGACGAATGGCCCGGGCCCAATGAAAATCGAGAAGAGCTTTCATCATGCGCCGCACCCTCTTGACCCTGACGACCGCCGTCGGGCTGATGTCGATGCTGTTCGTCACTGCGCCACACGCGTCGGCCGCGCCGACCGATCCGACACCGGTGCCCGGCACGCTCTATGCGGCTGCGGCTGCGGCTGACCTGACCGGTAAGAACAACGGTGACGTCGTGGCGAACAGGCGGTTCTCGAGCCCCCTGTACCCGGGTGCCGACATCTGGCAGATCCAGTATCGATCGTCCGACTCCCGAGGTGACGCGATCGCTGCTGTGACAACCGTTCTCGCGCCGGCGAACCGCGCACCCGGTGGGCCGCTGCTGTCGTATCAGCCGTTCGTCAACGCGCTCGGGTTGCAGTGCGCGCCGTCGGAATCGCTGTTCGGGGCCGATCCGACGACCGGTGTTCAGGAGCGTGAATTTCTCAACCTGGCCCTGATGCGTGGCTGGTCCGTCGCAGTCCCGGACCACCTCGGTCCCAAAAGTGCTTATGGCGCAGCCAAGCTCGGCGGTCAGATCACTCTCGACGGAATTCGCGCCGCGCAGCGGGTTCCCGAGCTCGGACTGTCGGCCAGTCCGGTCGGAATGGCCGGATATTCGGGTGGTGGAATGGCGACGGCATGGGCCGCAGCGCTCGCTCCGAGCTATGCACCCGAGCTGAACATCGTCGGTGCCGCAGCCGGAGGGGTGCCGGCCGATCTGGACAACATCGCTCGCGCGTTGGGTTTCCAGCCGCATCAGGCATTCGGGCTCGCGTTTGCCGCGGCCATCGGACTCGAACGTGAGTACCCCGACCGTCTACCGATCACGGCTCAGCTCAATCCCACCGGTCTGGCGTTGAAGGATCAGGTCTCGAATGCGTGCACACCGGTGATCCTTGCTACCGGAGCCTTCAAGAGCGCATTGGCGGTCTCGACCACGACGTCCTTGGTGGACAGCCCCGAAGCGCAGCAGATCATCGACGAAAACAGTTTGGTGAAGTATGCGGGAGTTCCCACCGCACCCACGCTGCTGTGGGGAAGCGACAACGACCCCTTGATCCCCATCGGTGCCCTGCGCGACACTGCCGCACGGTACTGCGCGAACGGGGCGACTCTGCAGTTCGACGTCGTTCATGCCCCGCAGCACATTCAGGCAGCCTTCGAGGGTCTTCCCGCTGCGCTCACATTCCTGGACAACAGGTTTCGGGGTGTCGCTCCGCCGACGAACTGCGTCCGATGAAACTGTTCTCGACCGTGGTCGGTGTCACCGCGACCGCTCTGGTCGTGGCCACCGCGCCTGCTCATGCCGCGGACCTTCCGGTGCTGGCCCCGCAATCGTTCGGCGACTTCTCGGTACAGACTCGATATTTCGACGTCGCGGTGGGTCCTGAGCGGGATCAGCACTGCACCGTCGTGGGTGACATCTACGTCCCCGATGGTCTGGGACCGGACAACCGGGCTCCGGCCATCCTGACCAGCAACGGTTTCGGCGGATCCAAGGACGACCAAGCGGGTGCCGCAGTGAGATTCGCGACCCACGGCTACGTGGTTCTGTCATACTCCGCCTTGGGTTTCGGTGGCTCGACGTGCAAGATCTATTTCGCCGATCCCGACTACGACGGCATGGCTGCCTCGGACCTCATCGGCTACCTTGCCGGTGACAGCGAAGGCGTGTTCACCGACGCCGCTCTCTCCGTCGAAGCCCCCGTTCTGGACGTCGTTCGCCTCGATGCTCCGCAGGATCCCCGCGTCGGCTATCTCGGTGGTTCCTATGCCGGTGCAACGGGATTGGCGGCAGCATCGGTGGATTCGCGACTGGATACAGTCGCGTCGATGATCACGTGGAACGATCTGGCTCGCTCGCTGGCACCGGATGGAGCCGGGCGCAGGTCGGTCGGCCCCGTCAAGAGCGTGTTCGGTTCGGCATTTCTGGCGGCCGGCGCCGTCCTGACCGGCCCCGGAGGGTACGCAGCCGATCCGGCGCGGGCACAGGGATGCCCGAACTATGCCCAGTGGGTCTGCGACGCCGCGTCCGCCTTCTCTGCCAATCGCGAACCGGACCCGGGAACTCTGGCGGCGATGCGTCACGTCTCGCCCGTGGACTATCTCGATCGAGTCGATGTCCCGGTTCTGCTCACGCAGGGCCAGAAGGATTCACTGTTCAGCCTCGACGAGGCAGCAGCCACGTTCGAGACTCTGCGGGCGCGCGGAGTGGAAACGTCCATGGTCTGGCACTCGTGGGGACACAACGATCGCAAGGGCTATCCGGGGGAGTTCGACATCAAGGCCCCCGATCCGTTCAATCAGCACGAAGCGGCACTGGTGGGCAATTGGCTCGACCGACACCTCAAGGATCGTGACGTCGACCCGGGGCCGGCATTCACCTACTTCCGGGATTGGGTGCCCTACACCGGCGTCGCGTCGCCGGCCTACGAGGAATCGGACACATTTCCTGTCGGCACCAGGCGCACGTTCGACGTGGCAGACGGCACGCTGTCCGAGGATGTCGCCTCGAACAATGCATGGACACAGACGATTCGGGATGCGGGATCGCCTATGCACACCACCTTGGGGCTGCCGAACATCGCCGCGGAGGTTCCCGTTCCTCGGGTCTCGCTGCCCGGTTCGGCCGTGACCTGGACAACCGCGCCGCTGGCCGAACCGGTCGACGTCGTTGGCGCACCGGAGCTGTCCATCAGTCCCACGGTGTCCGGGCCTGCGACGGTCTTCGTCACCGTGCTCGACGTCGCACCGAACGGTGTGAGGAGTCCGATTCACGGGCTCGTCGCACCCGCCGTCCTCACCGGATCCGCGGACCCGGTGACGATCCCGCTGCCCAGCATCGTCCATCGATTCGATCGCGGCCACCGCATCGGAGTCGACATCACCGCTTCCGACCCGTCCTTCGCCGGTGGACCCGGCCCAGCGGACGTCACCTTCTCCTCGACGGATCCGATCAACCAGTTCTCTCTACCCATAGTGCCGTGACACTTCGATTTGCTTACTCCGAAAGGCTCACCGTGATCCGAAAATTCTTTGCCCTGGGGTCCATTCTGGTGGCGCTCTGCGCGTCCTTGTTCGCCACGGGGACAACAGCTTCGGCGGCTCCTGCGCCGACGATCCCCGATCCGGACATCTTCTACGCGGCGCCGGCGGACATAGCCGATCACGCGCCGGGTGACATCCTCGCCAGCCGCCGGGCCGACGCATGGATGTATCCCAACACCGACATCTGGCAACTCAAGTACCGGTCGACCAACTCCGCAGGTGCTCCCGTCGCCGCGGTGACCACTGTGCTGATGCCCCGAGGTAGAGGTGCGGGCACGCCGCTCGTGTCGTATCAGGCAGTGATCAATGCTCTGGGTGTGAAATGTGCACCGTCGCATGGTCTTTTCACGTACGAGATCGGTGAAGCTCCGAGTCTGTACCTCGGGATGGTCGCCCGCGGTTGGGCGGTTGCGGTGCCCGATTACCTCGGACCGAACGGTGCATACGGCGCTGCCGAATACGAGGGCCGTTTGACGCTCGACGGGGTTCGCGCCGTGCAGAACTTCGAGCAGCTGCCGTTGAAGGAGAGTCCGGTCGCTCTGCTGGGCTACTCCGGTGGTGCGCTGGCAACATCGTGGGCCGGTGCCATGGCACCCACCTACGCCCCCGAGCTGAACATCGTCGCCACCGTGCAGGGCGGTATCCCTGCCGACCTCGAACTGATCGCAAAGAACCTGGGCTACAGCCCGATTCCGCACCCCGCGTTCGGAATGGCGCTGGCCGCATCGCTCGGACTCGAACGTGAATACCCGACGGAGTTCCCCGTTTCGGAGAACCTGAATGCGGCAGGCCTGGCGTTGCGAGATCAGGTGAGTAACCAGTGCAGGCGTCCCATCATCATCGGCGGAGCGTTCAAGAGCGCTCGGGATCTGTCGAACGTCGACATCGCATCGCTGCCGTCCGCGAAGGCCGTGTTGAAGAAGAACAGTCTCGTCGACTACGAAGGCGTTCCGACGGCACCGGTGTACATGTGGCAGGGAATCAACGACTTCATCACCCCGTTCGCGCCGGTGAAAGAAACCGTGGATCGCTACTGCGCAGCCGGTGCCACCGTCCAGTTCCGGGCGTACCCGTTTGCGGAGCACTTCAGCGGATCGCTCGTCGGACTGCCCGAGGCCTACGCCTACGTGGACGCACGATTCCGAGGTGAGCCGGCACCGTCGAACTGCGCCTGATCTTGTCTCGGTAGTGACCTCACACCTCTTTTGACGACCGCGCGCCCTTGCTCTGAAGTGAGCGGGGGCGCGCAGTCGTCGGTAGGGGTGTGAGGTCGTTGTGGAACCGAGCCGACGTTCGCCGCGTCCAAGGGGTGGGGTGGGTTCGACGAGGGGAGTGGCGGCGTGACGCGGTGGTGGGTGACAGGCGTGGTCGGAGTGATGGTTCTGGTCGCCGGATGTGGCAATTCGACGTCGGGAGCGCCGGTGGCGGATTCGCCGACCACGACGTCGGAAGCACCGAGCGCAGCCGAGCCGTGGGATCCATGCAGCATCCCGAACAATGCCATCGAGGCCGCGGGATTGGATGTGGGGAGCAAGACGTCGACGTTGGTCGGAGACAGGCCGATCTCCACCGATTGGATGATCTGCTCCTGGAGGAACCCCGATCCAGGCTCCTGGTACTTCCTCGGAGTGTTCTCCTCGGACCACGATCTCGCCTACCTGAAAGGTAACGATCAGTTCGGCGAGTTTGTCGAAGTCGATAATGCTGGTGCCGTGCAGTTTCGGCGAACCGCGAATTACGACGAGGTCAGCTGTGGTGTCGCGTATGAAGTGGTTGGGGGAATTGTCTATTTCATTCTCGACGGGCGTGCTTCCCGCGAGCCGCAGGGCGATCCATGTGTCGAGGTCGAGCGGGTTGGAAGCGCGCTCCGCTCGTCGTTGCCACCGTCGAGCCGATAGTGAGGAGCTGCTGTGGAATCAGGGCCGAATGAACTTGGGGCTGCGATGCTGACCTGGCGGGGATTGGCTGCGCAGGCCGACTCGGGGCAGCTGCAAATTCCGGAGGGCGTCGGGTTTCAGTGCGACAAAGTGTGCGCAGATTACGTCTTGCACCTCGAATTGATGCTCGAGAAGACGAAGTGGTTGGTCGACACGGACGCATATGGCACCCTTCCGTCGGCTCGATTGCTGGGTGCGAAGTTCAAGCGACTGGCCGATGGCGAAGAAGGCTCGGCGGCTTCTGTAATCAGGCAGCACATCGAGGTCATCGAATTGATGCGATCGGTGTTTCGTCGCTATCTCGTCGACACCGAAGCGGTCGATCAAAGTGTGGGAGCTCGAATCGGCGGTATCGGAGCAGGTCTGGGGGAGTAGGTCCGCAACCTCACACCCCTTCTCTCGACCTCACACCCCGTTATGCGCTGAATCCCGGCGCGCGGTCGGCAAAAAGGGTGTGAGGTCCCCGAAAATGGTCGCGCCATACCGTCGAACATGCCCGAAATGTCCGTAAAGACAACCGCAGCAACACAATCGAGACAACATTCGCGAATCGGATGACTTAGTCTGCGAGCGTGAATCTCTCCACTGCTCGTCTGGTGCCGATGCGACCGCGTGATCCCCAGGAGCCGCACCGGGCCGCGAGTCCGCTCGAGTTGTTCTTCGACCTCGTGTTCGTGGTTGCCGTGAGTATCGCAGCGGTGCAGCTCCATCACGCGCTCACCGAGAACCACCTTGTCGACGGTCTTCTCAGCTATGCGCTCGTGTTCTTCGCGATCTGGTGGGCGTGGATGAACTTCACCTGGTTCGCCACGTCGTTCGACACCGACGACTGGCTGTATCGCGCGTTGACCGTCGTGCAGATGGCCGGCGTACTGGTGCTCGCCGCGGGGATCGAATCGGCGTTCGTGGACAAGGATTTCGCGATCGTGGTACTCGGCTACGTCGTGATGCGCGTGGCGATGGTGACGCAGTGGGTTCGAGCATCTCGTTCGAGTGAGTACAAGAAGACCGCACTGTCGTACGCGATAGGCATTGCGGGAGTGCAGGTTCTGTGGATTCTCTGGATGGTGCTGCTCGACGGTACGGCCGCTGTCGTCATGTTCTTCGTGCTGGCGGCTGCCGAGATGTCGGTTCCGGTGATCGCCGAACGCAGCGGCTCGACGCCGTGGCATCCGCATCACATCACCGAGCGCTACGGGCTGTTCACGCTGATACTGCTCGGCGAAAGTCTGCTCGCATCGGCCAACGCCATCATCGAGGCGCTGCACGACGAGACTGCCCTGGCGCCGTTGATCTCGATTTCCGTCCTCACACTCGTCGTCACCGCGAGTCTGTGGTGGATCTACTTCTGGCCGCCGCATCACCGGGCAATCGGAAAGTTCGGCAACTCGCTGATCTACGGCTACGCGCACTACTTCATCTTTGCGGCCGCCGGCGCGTTCTCGGCCGGCATCGAGGTCGAGATCGACGTGCTCACCGAACACAGCAAGCTCGGCGACGTCGCCGCGTCCTTCACCGTCACGGTGCCGATTGCGATATTCGTCCTCGGAGTGTGGCTGATCGCGATTCGTTCCAACGCGGATCGCGTCGTCAACATCGCAGTTCCGGTGGGCGCCCTACTCGTGTTGTTCGACCCGATCATTCCCATCCCGATCACCCTCACCGCCGCGGTCATGATCGTCGTCGTCGGCGTGCTCGTCGCACGCGGGCCACGACCCCCAGCGTTAGGTCGTTCCGCAGGCTCCACTCCCCAGCGTCCCGCATGAGAAACTGACCACATGAGTATCGGAACCCTGATTCTGCTCCGTCACGGCGAGAGCGAATGGAACGCGTCCAATCAGTTCACCGGTTGGGTGGACGTGCGACTGACCGAGAAGGGTGAGGCCGAAGGCAAGCGTGCCGGTCAGCTCCTTGCGGAGGCCGGAGTGCTGCCCGACCTGCTGTACACCTCGCTGCTGCGTCGCGCGATCAGCACCGCCAACCTCGCGCTCGACGCCGCCGACCGCCACTGGATTCCCGTCGTGCGCGATTGGCGTCTGAACGAGCGGCACTACGGCGCGCTGCAGGGCCTGAACAAGGCCGAGACCAAGGACAAGTACGGCAACGAGCAGTTCATGCTGTGGCGTCGTAGCTACGACACCCCGCCGCCCGCCATCGAGGTCGGCAGCGAGTTCAGCCAGGATGCCGATCCCCGCTACGCCGATCTGGACAGCGTTCCGCTGACCGAATGCCTCGCAGATGTGGTCGAGCGGCTGATCCCGTACTTCGAGGAGACGATCGTCGCCGACCTGAAGGCAGGCAAGACCGTGCTCGTCGCCGCGCACGGCAACTCGCTGCGCGCGCTCGTGAAGTACCTCGACGAGATCTCCGACGCGGACATCGCCGAGCTGAACATTCCCACCGGCATCCCATTGCAGTACGACCTCACCGAGGTCGACGGCAAATTGAAGCCCACCAATCCGGGTGGCACCTACCTCGATCCGGAAGCAGCGGCCGCGGGAGCTGCTGCCGTGGCAAATCAGGGCGGTAAGTAACTCCATCGCGCACAAACCGGCAGTTTGTCGAAACTGCAGGTGAACGAACGAAGAACACTGCCGACGAGGACTATGACGACCAGGGAAATGCCTGCACCCTGCGTATGTGAGCTGTCCATCGAACGTACGATTCCGGTGTGAGTGTTGCATCGGCCGTACTACTGGCAATTGCCGCGGCCTTCGTGGGATACCTCGTCGGCGGTGTTCTCATCCCGTACCTCAACACTCGACACTCGGAGCGTCGCCGCGCCACGTCCGGTTTGACGATGTCGCAGGTACTGGACCTGATCGTGCTCGCGTCGGAGAGCGGCATCGCCGTCGTCGATCAGTTTCACGACGTCGTGCTGTCGAATCCACGGGCCGAGGAGCTCGGTTTGGTGCGTAACCGTTCGATCGACGAGCGCGCTTGGGCTGCGGCGACGAAAGTGCTGTCCGACGGCCATCCCGTCGAAGTCGATCTCAGCTCCAAGGCACCGCGACCGGGCCGCGACAAGATCGCCGTCCGATGCGTCGCGCGCCTGCTCAGCAAGGAAGACAAGCGCTTCGTCGTGCTGTTCGCCGACGACGATTCCGAGCAGGTGCGGATGGAAGCGACGCGTCGCGACTTCGTGGCCAACGTCAGTCACGAACTCAAGACACCCGTCGGTGCGATGAGCCTGCTGGCCGAGGCGCTGCTCGAGTCCGCGGACGATCCGGATTCCGTTCGGCATTTCGGCGGCAAGGTCGTCGCCGAATCCAAACGCCTGGGCAACATGGTGACCGAGCTGATCGCGCTCTCGCGATTGCAAGGGGCCGAGAAGCTACCCGACCTCGAGGTCGTCGACGTCGACACCGTCGTCAACGAAGCAATGGATCGCTCCAAGCTCGCCGCCGAGAACGCCGGCATTTCCGTCACCACCGATCACCCGAGCGGACTCGAAGTGCTCGGCGACCAAGCTCTACTGGTGACGGCGCTCGCCAACCTCATCCAGAACGCGATCGCATACTCGTCCAACGGATCGCCCGTCTCGGTCAGCCGGGCCCTGCGCGGCTCGCAGGTCGCGTTCGCCGTCACCGACCGCGGCATCGGCATCGCCAAAGCCGACCAGGAACGCGTCTTCGAACGATTCTTCCGCGTCGACAAAGCTCGGTCGCGGGCCACCGGCGGCACAGGCCTCGGCCTGGCCATCGCCAAACACGTCGCAGCCAACCACAACGGCAGCATCTCGCTGTGGAGCAAGCTGGGCACCGGATCCACCTTCACCCTCCAGATCCCCGCGTACTTCGAAGAAGAAGACGACGCTGCGGTTACAGAAAGAGAGAATCAGTGACCAACGTTCTGATCGTGGAAGACGAAGAGTCGTTGGCCGATCCACTGGCCTTCCTGCTCCGCAAAGAAGGGTTCGAGGCCACCGTCGTGGGCGACGGTCCGTCGGCTCTGGCCGAGTTCGATCGCGCCGGAGCGGACATCGTGCTGCTCGATCTCATGCTCCCCGGGATGAGCGGCACCGACGTGTGCAAGCAATTGCGTTCGCGCTCAGGTGTTCCCGTCATCATGGTGACCGCACGCGACAGCGAGATCGACAAGGTGGTCGGCCTCGAACTGGGAGCAGACGACTACGTCACCAAGCCCTATTCGGCGCGCGAGCTCATCGCCCGCATCCGCGCGGTACTGCGTCGAGGCTCCGACGCCGAGGTCGACGGCGGAGCCGACACCGGAGTGCTCGAGGCCGGCCCGGTGCGAATGGACGTCGAACGCCATGTGGTGATGGTGGGATCCGAGCAGATCACGTTGCCGCTCAAGGAATTCGATCTGCTCGAGTACCTACTGCGCAACTCCGGCCGAGTGCTCACGCGCGGACAGTTGATCGACCGGGTGTGGGGAGCCGACTACGTGGGCGACACCAAGACCCTGGACGTGCACGTGAAGCGACTGCGCTCCAAGATCGAGGCCGACCCGGCCAAGCCGGAACACCTCGTGACCGTGCGCGGGCTGGGTTACAAGCTCGAGGGATAGAGCCTGCGGCATGTGCACGGAAACTCGTAGTGGGCTACGAGGTTCCGCGCACATGCGGCGCAGCCGCTCTATCGACGCTGAGCCTCACGAGTGGCCGGATGCACCGCGATCAGACCAAGGCCACGGCGACGCTTGCACAGTGACGCCAATTCGTCGTATGCGGCTTTGCCGAGCAGCTCGGTCAATTCGGGCTTGTAGGACTCGAACACCTGCTTCGCGCCGACGTGGGCGTCGGGTGAGCCGGAGCAGTACCAGTGCAGATCGAGACCGCCTTCGCCCCAGCCGCGTCGGTCGTATTCGCCGATGGTGGTCTTGAGAATCTCCGAGCCGTCCGGCCGCGTCACCCAGTCCTGGGTGCGCCGGATCGGAAGCTGCCAGCACACATCGGGCTTGACCTCGAGCGGCTCGATGCCCTTGCGCAGCGCCATCGAGTGCAGCGCGCACCCGATGCCGCCCTCGAAGCCGGGACGGTTCTGGAAGATGCACGCACCCTTGTAGCGGCGCGTACGCAGCGACTGTTCGTCGTCGAGATCGTCGTATTCGACGTATCCCTTCTTGCCCAGACCCTTGTCCATGAGCTGCCAGTCCTGCGGGGTGAGCAACTTCACCGACTCGTCGAGCTTGCGCTTGTCGTCCTCGTCGGACAGGAATGCGCCGTGCGAACAGCACCCGTCGTCAGGCCTGCCCTCGACGGTTCCCTGGCATGCCGGAGTGCCGAAGACGCAGGTCCAGTTGGACAGGAGCCACGTCAGATCGGCGGCGATGAGGTGTTCCGAATTGTCTGGATCTGGGAATTCGACCCACTCTCGTGGGAAATCCATCTCGACCTCTGCAGCGAACGGTGGCTGCTCACGACCTGCTGTCACAAAGGACGACGCTAGACCCAGTACCGTGGACCTGTGCGATTAGGGGTGCTCGACGTCGGTAGCAACACGGTGCATCTACTTGTCGTGGACGCCCACCGCGGCGCTCACCCCACCCCGATGAGCTCGAGCAAGGCAACGTTGCGCCTCTCCGAGAACACCGATGCGCACGGAAACATCACCCCTGCGGGCGCGGATCGCCTCGTGAACGAGGTTCGTGAGTTCGCAGCCATCGCCGAACGTTCGGGTTGCAGTGAACTGATGGCATTTGCCACCTCCGCAGTGCGCGACGCCTACAACTCGGAGGACGTGCTCGCTCGAGTACTCACCGAAACCGGAGTTTCCCTGCAGACATTGTCCGGCGTCGACGAGGCCCGGCTGACATTTCTCGCGGTTCGACGCTGGTACGGCTGGAGCGCCGGGCGCATCCTCGGACTCGACATCGGCGGCGGATCGCTCGAACTGGCCAGCGGAAGCGACGAGAATCCGGACGTCGCATTCTCTCTGCAACTCGGTGCCGGTCGCCTCACCCGCGATTGGCTCGACGAGGATCCACCGGGCAAGCGTCGTATCGCGGTTCTCCGGGATTGGCTGGATGCGGAATTGGCGACCCCCGCCAAGGAGTTGCTGGCGGCCGGCGACGCCGACCGGGCCGTGGGAACGTCGAAGACATTCCGTTCGTTGGCTCGCTTGACCGGTGCCGCGCCCTCCGCGGCCGGTCCCAGAGTGACGCGGACGCTCACTGCGAGCGGCTTGAGGCAACTCATAGCCTTCATATCGCGGATGACGGCCGCCGACCGTGCAGAATTGGAAGGCGTCAGCGCCGACAGGTCGCCACAACTGGTGGCCGGGGCATTGGTAGCGGAGGCGAGCATGCGGGCATTGTCGGTGGAGTCACTCGAGATCTGCCCGTGGGCGCTGAGGGAAGGTTTGATTTTGAGGAAGCTGGACACCGAAACCGACGGCGATCTGGTGGGGAGTTCGAGATGAGCGAGAACAATCCAGAGGACACCGGGCAGATCTCGGTTGCCGAGCTGTTGGCCCGAAACGGCCAGCAGACGAACCTGAGCACCGGTGGACGCCGTCGCCGAGGCGTCAAGGGCGGCATCTCCGTCGCCGAGCTCACCGGTGAAATCCCGGTCGTCCGGGACGAGCCGGGCAGCCGTAGCGCCCCGGTGGTCGACGCGCCTGCTCCGCCTCCGGCGGACCGTGACACGTCGGCCCCCGCTCGAGTCGAGGCGGACGACGACCGCGTGACGCCCGACGACGCGCCCGCATTCCTGTCCTCGCGGCCACAACCGGCCCGACCGCAGAGCGCTCGCCCGACCGCGTTCCAACCGGTGGCCAGGCGCGAGAAGCAGCAGCCCGAGCCCGAACTGCTGTCCGGCTCCACCACGGTGGCCGGTGACCTGCTCAACCGGTCGCACGACGACACCGAGCGCGGTCATCGTCCGGCTGCACCGACGACGCCACCGGATCGGCAGCCGTACGGATCCACCGCGGCCGAACAGGGGCGGAACCGCAAGCCCGCAGGATTCACCGCGCCGCGCCAGGTCGAGGTGGCCGAGCCGAACACCGACGTCACCCCGCGAGCAGCGGTGATCGACGTCGACGACGTCGCCAAGACCGCGGTGTCTGCGCGCATTGCGCGCCCGGACGACACGGAATCCACCCCGACGGGCAAGGTCGCGTCGACCGAGGCACCTGCGACATCCGCTCCCACCCAGGCCGTCGATCTCGTCGAGCCGGATGCAGAGCGCGACGCCGAGGACAACACTGCAGCGGCACCGGAGACCGAGACCGACGCGAGCCCCGCGACCCGATCCAGCCGCCGTGCTTCGGCCGCCAAGGGCAAGGGCGGTGCCGTTCGGCAGTGGCTCGTGCTCCTCGGTCAGGCAGTGGTGGCCATCGTCGTCGGCGCATTGCTGTTCAAGGGCTTCGAGCAACTGTGGGACGTGTTGCCATGGGTCGCCCTGGTGCTGTCGGTGCTGGTGATCGTCGGTCTCGTGGCAGTGGTGAGAATCCTGCGGCGCACCGATGATCTGATATCGATCGTCATCGCGATCGCCGTGGGTGTGTTCGTGACGCTCGGTCCGCTCGCCTTCCAGCTCAGTACCGGCTGAGCTGGAACCGCCATGGCTGCGCAGCGAATACACGTCGGGCTGTCCACGGCATCGGTGTACCCGCAGAACACGGAGGCGGCGTTTCGTTACGCAGCCGAACTCGGGTACGACGGCGTGGAACTGATGGTGTGGGCCGAGTCGGTCAGCCAGGACGTCGACGCGGTGGCCGCACTCTCTCGGGAGTACTCGATGCCGGTTCAGGCCATCCACGCGCCGTGTCTGCTGATCTCGCAGCGGGTGTGGGGATCGGATCCGATCGCCAAACTGGCCCGATCGGTCGAGGTGGCCGAGAAACTCGGGTCGGCTACGGTCGTCGTTCATCCGCCGTTCCGCTGGCAACGCAAGTACAGCGAGGGCTTCGCCGATCAGGTAGCGGAACTGGAAGCGAACTCGCACGTGGTGGTTGCCGTCGAGAACATGTTTCCGATGCGTGCCGACAGGTTCTTCGGACGCAAGGAGAAATCGGCACAGCGACTCGAACGACGGGGCGGCCCGGGAGCCGCCCTGTCGGCGTTCTCCCCGTCGTACGACCCGACGGACGTCGGCCACGGTCACTACACCCTCGACCTCTCGCACACGGCCACCGCGGGCTCCGACGCCCTCGAGATGCTCGATCGGATGGGCGAGGGCATCGCACACCTGCATTTGGCCGACGGCCGAGGCGCGTCCGTCGACGAGCATCTGATCCCCGGGCACGGCAGTCAGCCGTGCGTGGAGGTGTGCACCGAACTGGTGCGCCGCGGCTTCGACGGTCAGGCCGTGATCGAGATCAACACGCAGAACGCGCGGACGGTCCCCGAACGTTCCTCGATGCTCGGACAAGCACTGCAGTTCGCCCGCGCACACCTGTCCTGAGGCCGCCGGTAAGTTGTCGGGAATGAGTTCTGCCAGCCCCTTCAAGGCCGCCACCACCCTGACCGCGCTCGAGGTCGCCACCGACACCGCGTCGTTCGCGGGCGCGATCGACTCCACCTGGACCATCGGTCCGAAGGTGCACGGAGGTGCCATGCTCGCCGTCTGCGCGGCGGCAGCGCGCAGGCATATCGTCCTGACCGACCCGGAGCTGGCCGAGATCCAGCCGCTCGCGGTGAGCGTCAGCTACCTGGCCGCTCCCGATCCCGGCGAGGTTGAGCTGACGACGGTGGTGCGCAAGCGCGGTCGCCAGGTCTCCCACGTCGACGTCGAACTCACCCAGGCCGGACGCGTCGCCGTACGGGCGGTGGTGACCCTGGGTCGTCCCGACTCCGACGAACCCCACCACGAGACGCCGACGTCACTGGCGTCGATGGCCGTCGAACCTCCCGCCGAGACACTCGCGGTGGCGGGGGATCATCCGATGGCGTCCATCGTGCACGTCGCCAAGGGCTGCGAGATGCGTATCGACGAGTCCTCGGCGTCGTTCCTGACCGGCGCACAGGGCGAGGCGGAGATCAGATTGTGGGTGCGTCCCTTCGCGGGCGACGAGGCCGACATCGACACCGCGGTGTTGTTCGCATTGATGACCGGAGACATCTCGGCTCCGGTGACCATGAACCGCGGCATGTTCGGTTGGGCGCCGACCGTGCAGTTGACGACCTACCTGCGGCGCCGTCCGGCACCGGGGTGGCTGCGCGTTGCGGCGACCAGCACCGTCATCGGCAGCACCTGGTTCGAGGAGGACCACGTGGTGCTGGATTCGACCGGTGCCGTCGTGGTGCAGAGCAGACAGTTGGCGATGGTGCCGCGCTCGAACTGACATGGCAGGCTTGGCCGCATGACGAGAATTGCAGTGATCGGCGGCGGACGGATCGGCGAGGCGTTGATTGCGGGACTCCTCGAGTCCGGCCACGCAGTGCGCGATCTGGTGGTCGCCGAGAAGTCCGAGGCCCGCGCCAAGGAGATCGCGAAGGAATTCGGTGTCCTGACCACCACCGTCGGCGACGCATCCGAGGGGGCCGACGTGATCGTGCTGGCGGTCAAGCCGGCCGACGTCGAAACGGCACTGACCGAGATCACCAAGATCGAGCTCGACGGCGATCGCGAACAACTCATCGTCTCGCTGGCCGCAGGCGTCCCCACCGCCAAGTTCGAGCCCAAGCTCCCCGCCGGCTTCCCTGTCGTTCGGGTCATGCCCAACACCCCGATGCTGGTGGGGGAAGGCGTCAGCGTGCTGGCACCGGGCAAGTACGCCCGCGCCGAGCACCTCGAGCTGGTCCGTTCCATCCTCTCGGCCGTCGGCAAGGTCGTGGTGGTCAAGGAACATCAGCTCGACGCCGTGACAGCGGTATCCGGGTCGGGTCCGGCCTATTTCTTCCTGGTGGCCGAGGCCATGATCGACGCGGGAGTGGGCCTGGGATTGGCCCGCGACGTGGCGTCGGCGCTCGTGGTTCAGACGATGGTGGGAGCCGGGGCGATGCTGGATCGGTCAGACGAGAGTGCGAACGAGCTCAGATATGCCGTGACCTCGCCGGGCGGTACGACGGCCGCAGCAGTGCGAGAATTGGAACGAAATGGCCTCCGAGCAGCGTTTTTCGATGCTCTCGGTGCCGCAAATGCCCGATCCATTGAGATGGGCATCACAGCAGATTGAAAAATCTTTTCCCCACTCCCGTCGCAGTAACCCCATCTGTCCCTATAGGCTCGGGGGCAGCACGTGCGTGTCTGTTCGGCAGGAGGGGAAGCCTGCCGCATGAGACGTGCCGGAGGTATGTGGATTGATGGCGTCTATAAACAAGCCGTCCAAGGGTTCGTCCCCGGATGGTCAACCGGCTCTGGCCGGAACGCAGTTCCTCACTGTCGCTGAAGTGGCGACGCTGATGAGGGTTTCGAAAATGACCGTGTACCGGCTGGTACACGGCGGAGAATTGCCCGCTGTACGAGTGGGTCGATCTTTTCGTGTGCACGCCAAGGCGGTTCACGACTATCTCGAGACCTCGTACTTCGACGCAGGCTAGTAGTGCACGCGGGGCCGGTTTCGTAAGTGCCGGTTCGGACCGGTAGGATTGGCGCTCGTCGTGCCAGCCAGCCGGTGTGCAGCCGTGGGCGAGTACGTGGCCCCAGCGCCAGCTCGGTGACCAAGGCTTTTGGCTCGAAGCCCTCAGGGCTTGGTTGTCAGGTAGGCGTACGCAAACGGCGTGCGCGAAAACGCTAGAGAAGAACGTGAGGACACCCGCATGGGTTCAGTGATCAAGAAGCGTCGCAAGCGCATGTCGAAGAAGAAGCACCGCAAGCTGCTTCGTCGTACCCGCGTGCAGCGCAGGAAACTCGGCAAGTAGTTCTGCCGGCATAGCTTTCACCAGGAGGCCCGTCACCGTCGGTGGCGGGCCTCCTGGCGTTCGAACGTGGGCTTCGCTTCTCACCCTCGCGTCTGCCCACCGATCCAGTAGGCTTTGGACCGGAGCCGATGTTGGGGGTGCGCAGTGAGTCCGAGCGATCGTGGTGTTGCCGCGCCCCGAGTGGTCCTGGTGACCGGAGCTAGTCGTTTTCTCGGCGGATACCTCGTCACCAGACTGGCCCAGAACCCGCAGATCGAACGGGTGATCGCCGTCGACGCGCTGTCGCCGAGCAAGGATCTGCTCCGGCGCATGGGCCGCGCCGAGTTCGTCCGCGCGGACATCCGAAACCCCTTGATCGGCAAAGTGATTCGTAATGCCGGCGTGGATACCGTCGTGCATGCCGCCACCGTGGCCAAACCCCCCCGATCCGGCCATCGCGCCACGATGAAAGACCTCAACGTCATCGGCGCGATGCAGCTGTTCGCGGTGTGCCAGAAATCTCCGACGGTGGAGAAGGTGGTGCTGCGTTCGTCCTCCTCGGTGTACGGCTGCAGCGCGAAGGACCCGGTGAAGTTCACCGAGGAGATGAGCGCCCGACGCCCACCGAGCGGTGCGTACGCGCGGGACACCATCGACATCGAAGGATACGTTCGCGGACTCGGCCGTCGACGACCCGACATCGCCGTGTCGATCCTCCGCATGGCACCGCTGATCGGTCCGCGATTGAACGGCACCATCTCGCGGTACATGACCTCGCCGCTGATCCCGAGCATCATCGGCCGCGATGCACGTATGCAGTTGCTGCACGAGGAAGACGCCCTCGCCGCGCTCGAGCGCGCCACCATCGGCGGTCCGGCGGGCACGTTCAACATCGGGGCCGACGGCACGATCATGCTGTCGCAGGCGATCCGCCGTGCCGGGCGCGTCCAGGTGCCGGTTCCGTTTCCACTGTTCAAGAGTGTCGGCCGCGCTCTCATGGGCGGCATGATGCGGGAATTCACCACCGAACAACTCGACTACTTCCACTTCGGCTGCGGCCTCGACACCACCCGCATGCGTTCGGTCCTGGGCTTCGAGCCGCGGTGGACTACGGTTCAGGCATTCGACGACTTCGTCCGCGGCGCTGCGCTTCGCCCGGTCATCAGGACCGAGTGGGTGGACGGCATCGAGAATCGACTGCTCTCGGCCGTCGATACCGGCGCATCCACCGCGCGCGCACTGGCAGCACTGCGTAGCTCGGACACAGTGCGAAGTTCGGGAGGGACGGGTGAGTGAAGTGGCCAAAGTGATTCCATTGCACGGTGGCCGCTCGGTCCGCGCGTCGCAGGGTTCGCGCGAACGGCACCCCTCCGCCTACACCGAGCCGCGTGAGCCGACGCCGCTGCTCGACCCTGCCCCCGCCGTCGCGTCCCCTTCGGCGGCAGCGATCCCGACTCCGCTGCTCTCGATGATCGACGACACCAAGACCGCCGTCGTGGACCAGATCTCCTCGGTTGCCGAGTTCGTGCGCAGACGTCTGGCCGGCGATTACAGCGTGGACGAGTTCGGTTACGACCCGCACTTCGCCGACGCCATCTGGCTTCCGTTGCTGCGGCCGCTGTTCGACAAGTGGTTCCGCGTCGAAGTGAAGGGCATCGAGAACATTCCGTCCGACGGTGGTGCCCTCGTCGTCGCCAACCACGCAGGTGTTGTCCCGGTCGATGCGCTGATGGCGTCGGTCGCGGTGCGCGACCACCATCCGGCGCACCGTCCACTACGAATGTTGGCCGCCGACATGGCTTTCGAGATGCCCGGCGTCGGCACCATCGCCCGCAAAGCCGGGCACACGCTGGCGTGCAACCCCGACGCCGAGCGCCTGCTGCGCACCGGCGAACTCGCAGCGGTGTTCCCCGAGGGCTTCAAGGGCATCGGCAAGCCGTTCAGCGAGCGCTACAAACTGCAGCGATTCGGCCGTGGCGGGTTCGTCTCGGCGGCTCTGCGAACGGGTGCACCGATCATTCCGTGCTCCATCGTCGGCTCGGAGGAGATCTACCCGAAGATCGGCGACATCGCGCCACTGGCTCGACTGATGGGCATGCCGTACTTTCCGGTCACGCCGTTCTTCCCGCACTTCGGTCCGCTCGGACTGATCCCGTTGCCGTCCAAGTGGTACATCGAGTTCGGTAAGCCGATTCCTACCGACTCGTACGACGCCGCCGCGTTCGAGGATCCGATGGTGCTCTTCGAGCTGACCGACCACGTCCGCGAAACCATTCAGCACACGCTGTACCGACTGCTGGCCAAGAGACGCAACGTCTTCCTGGGGTGAACGCACGGGTTATCCTGTGCCAGTGCACATTCGCAACACCACCACCGAAGATCTGCCCGAGATTCTCGACATCCACAACGATGCCGTCGCCAACACGACTGCCATCTGGGACGAGGAACAGGTCGACCTCGCCGATCGCACGGCCTGGTTCGACGGCCGCCTCGCCGCGGGATACCCCGTCCTCACCGCCGAGGTCGACGGCCGGGTGGCCGGATACGCGTCGTACGGGCAGTGGCGGGTCAAGAGCGGTTACCGGCACTCGGTGGAGCACTCGGTGTACATCCACCGGGATTTCTATCGGCGTGGCCTTGCCAGCGCGCTGCTGAGCGAATTGATCGAGCGGGCCAGGGCAGGCGACGTGCACGTGCTGGTGGCGTTCATCGAGTCCGAGAACACCACCTCGATCGCGCTGCACCGGAAACTCGGCTTCGCGACCGTCGGGCAGATGCCGGAGGTGGGCGTCAAGTTCGGCCGATGGCTCGACCTGACCCTGATGCAGCTGACGCTCTGAGCGGCCTGCCCGGATGGGTCAGCTCTTGCGGCGGCCGACCACGGCAGCGAGTCCGCCGCCCACTGCGCCCAAAGCCAACGCCGTCGGCACGCCGATCTTGGCGGCCTTGCGTCCGGTGCGATAGTCGCGAATTTCCCAGCCCCGGTTCTTGGCCAGCTCACGCAGGTCAGTATCGGGATTGATCGCCACGGCGGTCCCGACGAGCGAGAGCATCGGAACATCGTTGTGGCTGTCCGAGTACGCGGTGCACCGCTTGAGGTTGAGGCCTTCACGCACAGCCAGTGAGCGCACTGCGTGCGCCTTGCCGATGCCGTGCAGGATGTCTCCGACGAGGCGGCCGGTGAACACCCCGTCCTTGCTCTCGGCGACGGTTCCCAGTGCCCCGGTGAGCCCGAGCCGCTTGGCGATGATCTGAGCCAGTTCCAGGGGAGTGGCGGTGACCAGCCACACTTGCTGGCCGGCGTCGAGGTGCATCTGCGCGAGAGCGCGAGTACCGGCCCAGATCTTGTCGGCAATGACCTCGTCGTAGATCTCTTCGCCGAGCGTGGTCAGTTCGGAGGTGGGGCGGCCCTTGATGAACGAGAGCGCCTTTTCTCGGCCGCTGGCCACATCCTCGCTGTTCTCCTTGCCGCTGACCCTGAATTTCACTTGCTGCCAAGCGAATTGAGCCAAGTCGCCACTGGTGAAGTATTTGCGAGCAGCCAGCCCGCGAGCGAAATGGATGATCGATGCGCCCTGGACCATGGTGTTGTCCACGTCGAAGAAGGCCGCGGCGGTGAGATCGCGCGGAATCGCGCCCTCGGACTCGATCTGCAACGCGAGAGCGGCGTCGGCACTCGCCTGGCCGGCCACGTTGGCGCGGACTTCTGCATCGGACGGACCGAAGGGGTTGCGAATCCTGCGAATACGCCGCTTGAACTGCTTGTCCCCGCGCGGATCCTCGGTGTCGACCATGTCGATATCGGGCGTGGCCTCGATCGGCAGGTCGGTTCCCCCGTCACTCACTTCGGTCCTCCTCCCACTCGAGTACTCGATGCGCCCAGTCGGTCTACCCGCGCAGCCCAGTCGGTCACGCAAGCAGCCCACTCGGCTACCCACGCAGCCTAGTCGTGGGTCCGACCGGACCGACGGGGGATAAGCGAAGCCGGCCGTGAGGGCGGGCCGGCAGGGCGGCCGTCTGTGACGTTCGTCTCCATTGCGGACGTGTCACAGTGGACGGATGCAGACGACTCCCCCCGGCGTGGCTCTTCTCACCCGTGCAGGCTGCCATTCGTGCACCCACGCGCTCGAGGTGTTGAACGAGGTGTGCCGCGAGTTCGACGTGGCCGTCACGGTCGTCGACGTCGACGAGGCGGCGACGGAATCGCCTGACCTGCGTGCGGAGTACGGGGACCGAGTGCCGGTGGTGCTGCTCGACGGCATCGAGCACAGCTACTGGGAGGTGGACGTGCCCCGATTGCGGGCCGATCTGGCTCGGGCAGGGCACCCTAAGAACGTGTGATTCGTCTCCGTGTGCAGGTGAAGGCCGGTATGCGCAACTTTGTTCATTCGTTCACAAGCAGTTACCGTGGTGTGAACAGCATTCGTGAAATAGACACGAACGCAGGATCAGCGTGAAGACCGGCATCGACGCCGTTCGGACGAGGAGCCCCAGACGTGACCGAAGAGCGCCCGTCGCCCAGCGGCGTAGAGCGGGTCATCCCTCAGGCTACGGTCACCCGTCTGGCGACCTACCTGCGGGTCCTCTCCATCCTCGCAGACGAGGGCGTTCTCATCGTCTCCAGTGAAGAACTGGCCACCGCAGCAGGTGTCGGATCGGCCAAACTGCGCAAGGATCTCTCCTTTCTCGGCCCCAACGGCGTTCGCGGTGTCGGCTACGACGTCGCACGTCTGCGCGCCAAGATCGAGAGCGCACTCGGACTCGATCGCGGCCACCGCGTCGTACTGGCGGGAGTCGGCAATCTGGGACAGGCGCTGGCCGGGTACGGCGGATTCGCGCGTCGCGGCTTCACGATGGTCGGCCTCTTCGACCGCGACCCGGCGCGCGTGGGCACCGACGTCGACGGACTGACCGTCCGGCACGTCGACGAGCTCGACAAGGCCTGCCGTGAACTCGAGGCGACCATCGGCGTCATCGCCACCCCCGACGACGCCGTGCACGTCGTCGCCGAAAAGCTCGTAGCCGGCGGCGTCGAGTGCATTCTGAGCTTCTCGCCGATGGTGCTCGATGTTCCCGAACACGTCGAGGTGCGGCGCGTGGACCTGGCGGTGGAGATGCAGGTGCTCTCCTTCAACAGCTCTCGCAACGTGTCCGAACCGACCGGCGTGACCGCGCCGACCGTCGTCACTGCGCCTCGGCCACAGCCGGTCTCACCGCCTCCACTCACGTCCACGGCACGTCTCGGCCGCAGTCACGGCCCGCGCATCGCCGGAAATCCAAGCCCAGTCAACAGTTCGACAAGAAACGGATCGGTGATTGCACCGTGAGTGTCCTTCTCGTCGGGATATCGCACCGTAGCGCTCCCGTCGCAGTCCTCGAGCGTGTCGCCATCACGGACACCGATCGCCCGAAACTGACCGACAAACTGATGGCCAGCGGAAGCATCTCCGAGGTCATGGTGGTGTCCACGTGCAATCGTGTCGAGATCTACGCCGTCGTCGACGCCTTCCACGGCGCGTTGACCGCCGTCGGCGAGGTACTCGGTGAACACTCCGGACTCGAGATCGCGGACCTGACCAAGCACGCCTACGTGCGCTACAGCGAGGCCGCCGTCGAGCATCTGTTCGCAGTGGCCAGCGGCCTGGACTCGATGGTCATCGGTGAGCAGCAGATCCTCGGCCAGATCCGGTCGGCATACGCCGCCTCGGACGGCCAGCAGGCTTCCGGACGGGTGATGCACGAACTGGCTCAGCAGGCGCTGCGAGTCGGTAAGCGGGTACACAGCGAAACCGGAATCGACGCCGCTGGAGCCTCGGTGGTCTCGGTTGCCCTCGATCGCGCCGCCGAGACGTTCGGCGGTTCCCTCGCCGGTCGCAAGGCCGTCGTCCTCGGAGCCGGAGCCATGGGCGGCCTCGCCGTCGCGCACCTCGGCCGCGCCGGAATCGGCGGCCTCACCGTCGTCAACCGCACTCGCGAGCGGGCCGACCACTTGGCCGAGAACGCCGTCTCGAACGGAATCCCGGCCACGTCGGTCGCCCTCGAGAATCTGCCCGCTGCGGTGGCCGAGGCCGACATCCTCATCACCTGTACCGGTGCGGTGGGGACCGTGGTCTCCATCGCCGATGCTCACCTCGCCCTCGTCGGACGCGACTCCGAGCACCCCCTGGTGATCTGCGACCTCGGACTGCCCCGCGACGTCGACGCCGCCGTGGCGCAGCTGCCGGGTATCACCGTCTTCGACATGGAGTCGCTTCAGCGCGATCCCGCAGCCGGTGCTGCGGCGAACGACGCGTCGGCGGCTCGCGAGATCGTCTCCAGTGAACTCTCGGGTTACCTTGCGGGACAACGGCTTGCCGAGGTCACCCCCACCGTCACCGCACTGCGTCAGCGCGCTGCCGAAGTGGTCGAGGGGGAGTTGTTGCGCCTCGAGTCGCGGCTGCCCGGGCTCGATTCACCGCAGCGCGACGAGGTGGCCCGTACCGTGCGCCGGGTAGTCGACAAGTTGCTGCACTCGCCGACGGTGCGCGTCAAGCAGCTCGCCAGCACCCCGGGCGGGGATTCCTACGCCGCTGCGCTGCGGGAGTTGTTCGAGCTGAGCCCCGGTTCGGTCGATGCGGTGGCGACGCCGATGGAGATCGGCTCGCTGGAGCTGGTCGACGACTTCACCGCCAGCCGTACCGATCTGCGCTCGGACTCTCACCCCGGCGGCACCGCCGGTCAGGAGCGATCGGAGTGAACGACATCGTCAAGATCGGTACTCGCGGAAGCCTTCTCGCGACCACCCAGGCCGACACCGTGCGCGTGGCTCTCGCCGCTGCAGGGGTCGAGGCCGAACTGGTGATCGTCAAGACCGCGGGCGATCTGTCTGCTGCACCCGTACAGACGATCGGCGTCGGTGTCTTCACCGCAGCGCTGCGCGAGGCACTCGCCGACGGCACCGTCGACATCGCCGTGCACTCCTACAAGGATCTGCCGACGGCAGCCGACGACCGGTTCGTCATCGCGGCCATCCCGGCCCGCGAGGATCCCCGGGACGCCCTGGTGGCCCGCGACGGGCTGGTACTGGGCGAGCTGCCCGCGGACGCGAAGGTCGGTACCTCCGCACCCCGCCGGATTGCTCAATTGCGAGCTCTCGGACAGGGATTGGATGTCCGGCCGCTGCGAGGCAACCTCGACACCAGGATCGGGAAGGTGGCCTCGGGCGAGCTCGACGCCGTCATCGTCGCCCGCGCCGGACTGGCCCGCATCGGCCGACTCGACGTCGTCACCGAAGCACTCGATCCGGTGCAGCTGCTGCCGGCACCTGCTCAAGGTGCGCTGGCTGTCGAATGCCGCACCGGCGACACCGATCTCGCGGCGGCCATCGCCACCCTCGACGACGCACACGCGCGCGCCGCGGTGGCAGCCGAACGTGGACTGCTGGCCGAACTCGAAGCCGGCTGCACCGCTCCGGTCGGCGCGATCGCCGAAGTTGTCGAATCCATCGACGAGGACGGCCGCATCTTCGACGAACTGTCGTTGCGTGGCTGCGTAGCCGCGATCGACGGCAGCGACACCATCCGCGCGTCGATCGTCGGATCACCCGACCGCGCCGAGGAGCTGGGCCGGGAATTGGCCCGCGAACTGCTCGATCTCGGTGCCCGCGAACTCGTTTCAGTCACCGAACCAGCGCAGGCCGGTTCTCACGCACAGGGTGGATCTCATGTCTAGGGCCATAACGGCACCCGTCCGCGGACGCGCCAAACGCACGGCGACCCGTCCGGTCGTACGGAGAGAGTCGATCGCCACCGCTCGACTGATTCCGAAACGGGGCACGGCAACCCCGATAGAACTGCAGTACCCACACAAGACAGCACTGGAGAACAACCGATGAGCCCAGTCCGCAAGAACACCAACGGACGGATCCTGTTCGTGGGATCCGGGCCGGGTGACCCGGCTCTGCTCACGGTCCGGGCACGTGAAGTGCTCGGAGCGGCCGAGCTCGCATTCACCGATCCCGACGTCGACAAGGGCGTCACCGCGCTCGTCGGTGCCGACGTCCCTCGGGACGCGGAGACGGGCGAGAACGGTGTCGAGGTTCGTCCGGCGCTCGGCGAGCCCGCCGAGGTCGCCAAAACGCTTCTCGCCGAGGCCAAGAACGGCCACGACGTCGTTCGCCTGGTCTCCGGAGATCCGCTCACCACCGATTCGGTGATCGCCGAGGTCAGCGCCGTCGCTCGGACGCACGTGCCCTTCGAGGTGCTCCCCGGCCTGCCCGCCGGATCCGCGGTGCCCAGCTACGCCGGCATGGCACTGGGCTCGGGCCACACCGAGGCCGACGTCCGCGGCGAGGTCGACTGGGCAGCGCTCGCTGCTGCTCCCGGCCCGCTGGTGCTGCACGCGACGTCGGGTCACCTGGCCGAAACTGCCAGTGCTCTCGTCGAACACGGATTGGCACCGCAGACGCCTGCCGCCATCACCGTTCGTGGCACCACCCGTCAGCAGCGCACCGTCGAAGCAACACTGGCGACTCTGAACGACGCCGGATCCGAGCTCGTCGGATCGCTCGTCGTCACCGTCGGCAAGGTCGTCTCGGGCCGAAACAAGATGTCCTGGTGGGAGTCTCGCGCATTGTACGGCTGGACCGTGCTGGTGCCGCGTACCAAGGACCAGGCCGGTGAGATGAGCGACCGCCTCGTCACGCACGGGGCCATCCCGATCGAGGTTCCGACCATCGCCGTCGAGCCCCCGCGCAGCCCGGCCCAGATGGAACGGTCCGTCAAGGGCCTGGTCGACGGCCGCTACCAGTGGGTTGTCTTCACCTCCACCAATGCCGTCCGGGCAGTGTGGGAGAAGTTCGAGGAGTTCGGGCTGGATGCCCGCGCGTTCTCCGGCGTCAAGATCGCGTGCGTCGGTGAGGCAACCGCGGCGAAGGTGCGCTCGTTCGGCATCAATCCCGAGCTCGTGCCGTCGGGGGAGCAGAGCTCGCTCGGACTGCTCGAGGACTTCCCGCCGTACGACGAGGTGTTCGACCCGGTCAATCGAGTTCTGTTGCCGCGTGCCGACATCGCGACCGAAACGCTCGCCGAAGGGTTGCGCGAACGCGGTTGGGAGATCGACGACGTCACCGCATACCGCACCGTTCGGGCCGCGCCGCCCCCCGCCGAGACCCGCGAGATGATCAAGACCGGCGGATTCGACGCAGTGTGCTTCACGTCGAGCTCCACCGTCCGGAACCTGGTCGGCATCGCCGGAAAGCCGCACGCCCGCACACTCGTTGCGTGCATCGGCCCCAAGACGGCGGAGACTGCCGTCGAATTCGGTCTGCGCGTGGACGTGCAGCCCGAGTCGGCTCAGGTCGGACCACTGGTGGAGGCACTCGCCGAGCACGCAGCTCGCCTGCGCGCCGAGGGTGCACTGCCCCCGCCGCGCAAGAAGTCACGTAGGCGCTGACGCGCCTCGTGCGCGTTTTGCGTAGCTCTGACTACGCAAAACGCGCACGACGAACGAAGTGAGGCAGGTTCCACCTTGTTCCCCACCGATCGCCCCCGACGCCTGCGCCGTACCCCGGCGCTGCGTCGGCTGGTAGCCGAAACGTCCTTGGAGCCACGGCATCTGATACTGCCGATGTTCGTGGCCGACGGCATCTCCGAACCGCGAGAGATCAGCTCGATGCCCGGGGTGTTCCAGCACACGCTGGACTCGCTGAGCGCAGCGGCCGAGGATGCCGTGACGGCAGGCGTCGGTGGCGTCATGCTGTTCGGTGTGCCGAAATCCGAGGACAAGGACGAAACCGGCTCGGGGGCAACCGATCCGGACGGAATTCTGAATCGTGGACTGGCTCGACTGAAGGCCGACCTCGGAGATTCGACGGTCATCATGGCCGATACCTGCCTGGACGAGTTCACTTCTCACGGCCACTGCGGGGTGCTGGGGGAGAACGGCTCGATCGACAACGACGCCACCCTGCTGCGCTACGTCGACATGGCCGTCGCTCAGGCGGACGCGGGCGCGCATCTGCTCGGACCCAGCGGAATGATGGACGGACAGGTCGGTGCGATCCGCGCCGGACTGGACGCGGCCGGTCACGTCGAGGTGGGACAGCTGGCGTACTCCGCGAAGTACGCCTCGGCCTTCTACGGCCCGTTCCGGGAAGCCGTCGGCTCGTCGCTGCAGGGCGATCGCCGGACGTATCAGCAAGACGCCCGGAACCGCCGAGAGGCCACCCACGAGGTGGAGCTCGATCTCGCCGAAGGTGCCGACATGGTGATGGTCAAGCCGGCCATGTCCTACCTCGACATACTCCGCGATGTGGCCGAGATGTCGCCGGTTCCGGTTGCGGCGTATCAGATCTCCGGGGAATATGCCATGATCACCGCCGCCGCACAGAACGGGTGGATCGATCGCGATGCGGCGGTGCTGGAATCGCTCGTCGGGATTCGGCGTGCGGGTGCCGATGTGGTACTGACCTACTGGGCAACCGAAGTGGCGGGCTGGCTGTGAACGATTTTCCACCGGGAAACAACCCCGACAGCAACACGCCCAACAATCCACCGTCGCAACCGGATTGGCAGCGCTGGGAGCTCGAGCACGGGTTCCCGCAATCGGGTCCGGAGCTGGAGCCGACTCCACGACCGGCACCGGTCGACGTGGAGACGGCTCGCCATCTCTGGTGGGGAGTGGCGCTGATCGGCGCTCTCTCGGCCCTGTATTCGGTGTGGACGTTGTTCGGGGCGCGTGAGGAATTTGCGCAGTCTCTGCTCGACGAACTCGCGGCGCAGGACGCGGCAGCGGACATGACCGTCGAGTCCACGCAGTCGATGGTGACGGTGATGCTGGTCGTCACCATATTCGTCGTGATCGGTTTCGGGGCGCTGTTCCTGTTCTGGGTCAAGCGGATGCGCGCGGGCAAGATGTGGGCCCGGATGCTGCTGACCGTCATCGGATCGTTCATCGTGTTCACCACGATCCTCGATCTGTTCGCCATGGCATCGACGGCGGGGGCCATGAACATCGTGATGGGCGTGATCGGTATCGGCCAGGGTGTACTTGCCGCCGGGGCGATCTACCTGATGCATCGTCGTGAATCCAACGAATACTTCGTCGCGTCCAGACGGCGGTAGTTGTCGGAACTCGGAAGTTTCGGGCGTGTTCTCGGCTGTGATCTCTGCTGTGTGACTAGCATCACTCTCGATATCTTTTCGAGTGATCGGATCCGACATGGCAGAGAACACCCCTGCAGTAGCGAGCGTGACCCAGCCGGCAGCCGACCGCGAGCCCTGTCCCCAGGAGAGCGGCCGTCCCGGTTGGGCGCTGCTCGGGTTGCTTCTCGCCGTCTCGGCCGCGATCGCAATCATGGCGCTGGGAATTTCTGCAGGCTGAGCGCGCTGGGCCCGTACAGAATTTCTGCCGCCGGAACCCTTTCACACCCCGCGGTGGCAGGATGTCTGGCGTGAGCGCAGACACCGACGCATCGATCGTCCGTCCTCGGGTGGTCTCGGCCGCCTACTGGCTGTGGTTGGCCTCGGCCGTGTTGCTGATCGTCGTCTGCATGATCGCCCTGACGCTTCCCGCCGATCAGATTCGTGCCTCGTTCAGCTCGGAAGCACAGGGCAATTCGTTCCTCACCGTCTTTCGCGGCCTCGGCGTGATCTCCGGAGTGGTCGGATTGGCCATCGGACTGATGTCGAGCCACGTCCGCGGCGGTGACCGCAGATTTCGACGGGCTCTGGCGGCGCTGTCGGGAGTTGCCGCTCTGCTGCTGATCTTCGCGGCGCTGGTGTTCCCGTTCGTTCCGCTGGTGATCACCATCGGCCTTGTTCTCGCGGCCGTTCTCGTCTACCGACCGTCGGCGCGGGAGTGGTTTCATCGTGAGCAGTGAGATGTCGGCGGGCGAGACCGTGCTGTTCCACGAACCCGGTGGTCGATGGCGCATGTTGGCTTGGGGGCCTGCGTTCTGCCTCGTGGTACTCGCCGTCGAGCTCGCGTCCGGTCCGGTGATCCACTGGTTCGCACTCGCGCTGTTCTCGCTGATTCTCGTCGGTCTCACCTACGTTCAGCTGCGCGCCGCTCGCATGCACGTCAGCGTCGAACTCACCACCCGAGCGCTGCGTCAGGGCACGGAGACGGTCGACGTCGCCGATATCGAAGACATCTTTCCTCCGGCCGAGTACGCCGACGACGAGTACGAGCCCAAGAGGTGGGAGACGGCGCGAGTGCTCGGGGAGCTTTCGGGGGTGCCGCGGAAGCGCCACGGCATCGGGCTACGGCTGGTGGGCGGCGGACTGGTTCAGGCCTGGGCCAAGGACGACGACGGGTTGCGTGCGGCCCTCGAAACGGCCAAACGGGAGTACCTGTGAGGAAGTCCGTCGGCTGGGTGGAGATCGTGGTTACGCTGCTGGCGGGGATCGGAGCCGTGGCGTGCTGGAACATGGGTGTGCGAACCACCGCGTTCCCCGCGGTTCCCGACGTGTTCCCGGCATATCAGGGGACGTTCTACTCGGGGTCCTGGATCGCGCTGGCCGCCCTCGCCGTCATAGTCGCGGGATTGCTGATCGTCGACGGTGTGCGCCGAGTCCGAACGGAAGAGTCACCCCCTACCCGGTAGGGGTATAGTGAGGCTATGAGCAGCTACAGCGCCGAGCAGGACGACCTGCTGAAGCGATTGCGTCGTATAGAGGGTCAAGTGGCCGGGATATCCCGCATGGTCGCCGACGACCGCTACTGCATCGACGTTCTCACCCAGGTCTCTGCCGTAACCAAAGCGCTGCAGTCGGTCTCGTTGAAGCTGCTCGATGCCCACCTCGCCGGCTGCGTCGTGGAGGCGGCGAGGCAGGGCGGGCCGGAAGCAGACGCGAAAGTGAAAGAAGCGTCCGAGGCCATCGCGCGCCTCGTGCGCTCCTGACGACAGAAGGGGAGTCGACGATGCAGACGACATATTCGGTCGAGGGCATGACGTGCGCACACTGTGCCGCGTCGGTGAAGGAAGAAGTCTCCGAGATCGCGGGGGTCACCGGTGTCGATGTGGACGTGGACGCCGGTTCCGTTGTGGTGAGCAGTGATTCGGCACTCGATACCGCGACGGTTGATGCTGCCGTCGCCGAGGCCGGGTACCGCCTCGCGTCGTGAGCTGGCGGTTCACCTCCTGACTGTGTTTAAAATCATGTGATACCGGTCATATCGGGCTGGTCGCAGATCGTCGTCAGGAGTGTGGATGAACAAGCTGGTGTCCAGTTCCGGAGTGCTCGCCGCCAGTGTCTTCCTGACGCTGGCATGTTCGACGGGCGCGACGGCACAGACCGATCCGCTCCCTGATCTGACGGTCACCACGGTGCTCGACGGACTCGCGAGACCATGGGATGCCGTGGTCGCGCCCGACGGAACGGTGCTGACGGGTGAACGGTCCGGGCGGTTCGTGATCCGCGATGTCGACGGGGCCACCCGCGAGCTCGATGCCGACCTCGACGATCTGTACGCGTCGGGGGAAACCGGACTCATGGGCATCGCCCTGGCCACGGACTTCGGCACATCCAGAACGATCTACACGTGCCAAGGTGTGCAAGGCGGCGGAGCAGGCACGGGCAGCGCCGGAACCGGCAGCGCGGGCGGCGGCGGAAGTGACAACCACATTGCCGTCCTCTCGTGGACGGTGGACACGGCGTGGACCGCGCTGACGCGCACCGGCACGCTGATCGACGACATTCCCGTCGCCGACGGTGGGCGTCACGGCGGCTGCCGCATCCTCGCTCATCCCGACGGCACCCTGTACGTCGGTACCGGCGACACTGCAACGCCGACGGTGCCGCAAGATCGAAACTCGTTGGGCGGCAAGGTTCTGCACGTCAACGCCGACGGTTCCCCGGCGGCCGATTCACCGGATCGCATCTTCACACTCGGCCATCGCAACGTGCAGGGCTTGGCCATCCGCCCCGGGACCGGACAGATCTACGAGGTGGAGCAGGGTACGACTCGCGACGACGAACTGAATCTGCTCGAGCCCGGCGGAAACTACGGCTACCGCCCCGACCGACTCCCGGTCATCTACGACGAATCGGTACCGATGACCGATCCAACCCGGGTGCCCGGTGCACTCGCGGCGGTCTGGAGTTCGGGTAGCCCCACCATCGCTACGCCCGGCCTCACCTTCGCGAACGGTGCAGGATGGGGCTCCTGGAACGGTGCCGCGGTGGTGTCGAGTCAGCAGGGCGAGAAGCTCGTGTTCCTCAAGTTGTCCGAGGACGGCACCGAATACGTCGACGAAGCGGACGCATTGGTCGGTACGTACGGACGCCTGCGTTCGCTCACCAGCTTCGGCAACGACGGAGCGTTTCTGCTCACCACCGACAACGGGTCCGACGACAAGGTTCTGCTCGTCACTCCCGCTGCCGGCTGATGTGTGGCCCCGAGGTCGTCGAGACGGTTCACCGCACACTGGGCCGTAGGGCGTTGTTCGGATCGTTGGGCGCGGCTGCGCTGACGGTCGCGGCAAGCGGGGCGGTGCGTGCCGAACCCGTTGTCGCCGCGGCTGTTCCGGCCGGCCGACTGGTCGACCTGACGCATACCCTGAGCCCCACGTTTCCGGTGTGGCCGGGCAGCGAACCGTTCTCGATGCGCCCGGTCGCGGCCTACGAGCTCGGTGGGTTCCTGGTGAACAAGCTCTCGTACTGGGAGCACACCGGCACACACATCGATGCCCCTGCGCACCGTGTTCGCGGCGGGGCGACGGCCGACGTGCTGCCCTTGGACGATCTGATCGCCCCACTCGTCGTCGTGGACATATCGGCGCGGGCCGAGGCCGATCCGGAAGCGGTGGTGACACCCGAGGACATCGACCGATGGGAGCGTGAGCACGGCCGAATACCCGATCGGGCATTGGTCGCGATGCACAGTCGGTGGCAGACCCGACTTGCCGAGCGTGCCGCGCCGGGCTTCGGCGCAGCCGCGGCACAGATGCTGGTACGTGAGCGCAACATCGTCGGAATCGGGGTCGACACGCTGAGCCTCGACCGGATGAACGACCGCGAATACCCCGCGCACACAGCCGTTCTCGGGGCGGGCCGGTACGGAGTCGAAGCGCTGGCGAATCTCGATGCGGTGCCCCCGGCAGGGGCGACGGTCGTCGTCGGCGCACCCAAGCACGCCGGCGCGACCGGTGGCCCCTGCCGAGTTTTCGCGATAGTCCCCTAGTCGGTTCGGTCTCCTGGCTCCGATCCCGTCATGCGTCAGTGCGCGTGACTGGGATTGGCCGCCGGCTCTTCCTCGGTTCCCGCTCCCGGCTCGCCGAGCATCGCCGCACCGACCAACGCGTCGGGCACACCGAAACCGTCGACGAGCAACTCCGCGTGCGGACGCAGTGTGCGGCAGCGCTCGTTGATGGCGCGGGTGACGGCCTTGGACCGCTCGGTGGACAGGTAGCGGTGCTCGATGAACCAGGCCTTGTCCTTCTCGATCACCGAGAGGGCATACAGATCGCAGACCTCGTGCAGCAGATCCTGGGTGGCCGCGTCCTCACACGATTCGATGCCGGCGATGAAGGCCTCGAAGATGATGCGATCGATGTGCGCGCTCGCAGCGTGCAGCACGTGATCCTGCACCGCGTTGAACGCCTCGAACGGGCTGGTCTCCTTGGACTTGGACTGCAACCGGCGAGCGACGGTGGAGAGCAGGTACTCCTCGCGATCCTCGAACATCTTGACCTGGGTGCCGCGGTTGAACAGCGAGCCCTCTTCCTCGTTGTCCTGACGGCGGTCCAGGATGGTCTGCATGATCGCTTGCGCTGCAGTGCGTTTGACCACTCGGTCGCCGACCATATCGGCGGCGAACTTGACCCACTCGACCGGGCTCATGGACTTGACGTCGTCGGCGTACGCGGTGAGCAGTTCCTTGGCCACCAGCTGGGTGAGCACATGGTTGTCGCCCTCGAACGTGGTGAACACGTCCGTGTCGGCCTTGAGCGAGATCAGCCGGTTCTCGGCGAGATAGCCTGCGCCGCCGCATGCTTCGCGGGCTTCCTGAATCGCGGCGGTCGCATGCCAGGTGTTCGCCGCCTTGAGGCCGGCTGCCCGTGACTCGAGCTCACGCTGCTCCTCGGCGTCGGGGCTGTCCGCGGTCTGCAACTCGTGCATCTTCGACACGAGTTCGTTCTGTGCGAATTGCAGGGCGTAGGACTTGGCGATGAGCGGGAACAGTCGACGCTGATGCACCAGGTAGTCCATGATCAGAACTTCCTGATCGGAATCGGGTGCAGCGAACTGCCTGCGCTGCAATGCGTATCGTGTCGCGATGTCGAGAGCGACCCGCGCCGCAGCGGCGGCACTGCCGCCGACCGTGACGCGGCCACGGATCAACGTGCCGAGCATCGTGAAGAACCGTCGGGACTTGTTCTCGATGGGGGAGGTGTACGTGCCGTCGTCGGACACATCGGCGTACTTGTTGAGCAGGTTGTCTCGTGGGATCCGGACGTGATCGAACATGATGCGGCCGTTGTCCACTCCGGGAAGGCCGCCCTTGTACTGGCAGTCCGAGGTGGTGACACCGGGCAGGTCGTCGCCGTTCTCGTCACGCAGTGGCACGAAGAAACAGTGCACACCATGGCTTTCGGGCTCCTGGCCCGGTCCGGCGGTGATGAGCTGGGCGAACACCGCGGCGACGGTTGCAGTCTCGGCGGCACCGCCGATGTAGTCCTTGCGTGAGGACGGCGTAGGGGAGTTGACGACGAATTCGTCCGTCTTCGGGTCGTAGGTGGCCGTGGTCTCGAGCGACTGCACATCGCTGCCGTGTCCGGTCTCGGTCATGGCGAAACAACCGAGCAGTTCGAGGTTGATGATCTTCGGGACGTACGCCTCGTGGTGGCGTTCGGTGCCGAGATTCTCGATGGCACCACCGAACAGTCCCCACTGGACGCCGGCCTTGACCATCAGCGACAGGTCGCTCATCGCGAGCATCTCGATCATCGTCACTGCAGCGCCGACATCCCCGGTACCGCCGTGTTCCTTCTTGAAGCCGTTGTCGGCTGCACCGGCGGCGGCGAGGAGCTTGAGTTGCTCGAGTGCTTTGGTGCGGGCGATGACGGTGTTCGGCGTGTAGTGCGGTCGGAACTCGTCGCGCGCGAGCTGCGTGCGCGCCTCGTTCTTCACATCTCGCCAGCGGCCGTCCAGAGTGTTCCGAAGGTGATCCGTTGTGGTTGCCATACTCGACGGTAACCTTTTGCCGCCGCGCGTGAGGGCCGGAAAGTCAGACCGGCCAGACGAATTCTCTGAACACCGCTCTGCAGGTGCGCCAGAAGCCCGTTTTCGCGTACGGACCGTCGTGGAACAACGACGCACAGTTGTCCTCCAGAGCCCGGGTGACCAGGGGACTGAAGTCGGTGAATTCGCTGACCAGGAACTCTTTGAAGCCCGACGGCCACGCGTGCTGGGCTGGTTCGTGTTGTGCCTCCACGACCGCGAGTGTAATGCAGCAGTAACACCGATGTTACAAATCACACCTACTTCAGTAGCGCGAACGCCTCCTGAGCAACGAGGAACGCGTAGCTGGACGGGATCAGATCGATCGCACCTTCGGCCTGGAATTGCTCGGTGACGATCCAGTCCTGACCGGACGCATCGGTGGCCAGGAATGCGCCGGCGAGGTCGCCGGGTGCATTGCCACCCTTGAAGCCCTGATACGGCCACAGTGCGGCGTCGAGCTGTACACCCGGGGTGATCGCCAGGATCCGGCGGTTCTCCTCCGCTGCCGGACCCGATGCCAGGTAGCCCATCGCCGCACAGACGTCCTGGGCATTGGCGAACCACTCGACGCCGTCGGCCGACGCCGGATTGTCGAGGAAGTTCTCGAAGTCGATCTCGAGCGGCCGCGAGTCCGCTCGGGCGAGCAGCTCGACCCGGCCGTCCGGGTCCGCACCGGACCACTCGGCCCGCATGTTCGGATCGCCGAATCCGATGACGAAGAACTGCCGGGTGTCCATCATCGGCGTCATCACCGACGGATCGTGATGTCCCATGATACCGAGCTGGCGTTCGACGCGGTCGCGGCCGAGTCGTTCCATCAACAGATCCGTTGCGGTGTTGTCGGACAACGAGATCATCTTCTCGGCGGCCTCCCGAACCGACACCGCCGTGCCGTCGGGCAGATTCTGCAACTCGCCGGACGGCGCGCTCTTGGTCGCATCGCGAACGGTGAGCTGCTCGTCCCATCGGACCGTGCCCGCCTCGATCTCGTCGGTGAGCGCGCCGAGGACGTACAACTTGAACACCGACCCCAGCGGCAGCACTGCGTCCGCATTGGTGGAATAGACGGCCTCGCAGTCACCGCCGTTGAGCCGAGACGCACTGTAGGAGTACTTCGGGGCCACCTTCGACAACGCCGCATCCAGGTCGTCGAACGACGAGATCTCGGGGGTGTCGGGTCTGGCCAGGAATCCGTCGAGCTTGCCATCGGCACCGATCGAGGTGGAGATCGTGGCCGGGACGTCGGCGGTGGTGAAGCCCAGGACGCCGGTATCGGGGCCGGCATCGAAGTTCGTGGCCACGTTCGGTGCACCGGCGCGCAATTGTTCGAGTGGGGTGACGAGTCCGCCCAGCGGGGCCACGGCAGCGGCCAACTCGGGGCCGACGACGGCCTCCACCTCGGTGGGATCGGGTGCGTTCTCGCCGTTGATCCACTGCAGAATTCGGTCGTTGAGCGCACCGATGGGAGTCGAGGTGTCGACGGCGAAGGCCGGTTCCGTCGTGGTGGAGGTGGCCGCAGGCGTTTCGGCCGTGCCGCCGCAGGCGGAGAGTGTCAGAGTCGACGCGAGGGCAACGACTGCGAGTCTCGTCGTGGTGCGCGGCATCATCATGCTGCGATGCTAACGGATTCGGACATTTCGCCTCAGGGGGCGATGCGGCCGGCGCTCGAGGGCGCTGTGGCAGGGTGCTGTGGCGTGTTGACTTCCGAGGACGTTCGTCGAATCGATTCCGACCACCTGTGGCACCCCTACAGCCGGTTTCCGGCGACCGCTGCACCGCTGGTGGTCGAGAGTGCATCCGGGGTGCGGCTCAGCCTGGCCGACGGCCGGGAACTGATCGACGGGATGAGTTCGTGGTGGGCTGCGGTGCACGGCTACCGGCACCCGGTGCTCGACGCCGCCGCGCACGATCAGCTCGGCCGGATGAGTCACGTGATGTTCGGTGGACTGACGCACGCTCCGGCGGCGAGATTGGCCGTGCTGCTGGTCGAGATCACCCCCGCAGGGCTCGACAAGGTGTTCCTCGCGGATTCCGGATCGGTCTCGGTCGAGGTCGCGGTGAAGATGGCGTTGCAGTACTGGCGGGCCCGTGGAGAGGACGGGCGCACACGGTTGTTGACCTGGCGCGGCGGCTATCACGGCGACACGTTCGCTCCGATGAGCGTGTGCGATCCGGACGGTGGGATGCACACGCTGTGGACCGACGTGCTCGCGAAACAGGTGTTCGCACCGGCCCCACCCACGGACTTCGACGAGTCCTACGTCGCCGAGTTCGAGCAGGTGCTCTCAGCGCACGCGAGCGAGTTGGCGGCGATCATCGTCGAACCGATCGTGCAGGGTGCAGGCGGTATGCGATTCCACGACGCGCAATACCTGGTCGAGCTGCGTCGCCTCGCCGACGAGTACGGCGTACTGCTGATCTTCGACGAGATCGCGACCGGTTTCGGCCGGACCGGGGAGTTGTTCGCCGCCGATCATTCCGGTGTTGCGCCGGACATCATGTGCGTGGGCAAGGCGTTGACCGGCGGTTATCTGACCCTGGCGGCGACGCTGTGCACCACCGAGGTAGCCACGACGGTGTCGGGCGGTGAGGCCGGTGGCCTGATGCACGGGCCGACGTTCATGGGCAATCCGCTCGCGTGCGCGATCGCGGTGGCCTCGGTGGAACTGTTGCTCTCGCGCGATTGGCGCGCCGAGGTCGCGGGTGTGACATCGGGCCTGGCAGAGGGGTTGGCACCTGCTCGTTCGCTGCCGGGCGTCGCCGACGTCCGAGTGCTGGGCGGGATCGGGGTGATCGAGATGCACAGTCCGGTGGACATGGAACGGGCGACCGCTGCGGCCGTCGACGCGGGAGTGTGGTTGCGGCCGTTCGGTCGCCTCGTCTACGCGATGCCGCCGTACATCTGCACCGGCGAGGACGTAACGGCCATCGCCGAGGCCATGCTGGCGGTGGCCCGAAGCCATACTTGAACAGCGTTCAAGTATGGTGCTGCCATGACCGCTTTGGAGTGGCTCGACGCCGCCGCGCGCAACCGACGCGAGGCCGGACTCGAGCGCGTCGTCACTGCCCGCACAGCCGAGGACGCAGTTCTCGATCTGGCGTCGAACGACTACCTCGGTCTGGCTCGGCATCCGGCCGTCGTCGACGGGGCCTGCGCTGCCGTGCGTCGATGGGGCGGCGGATCCACCGGATCGCGGCTCGTAACCGGCACGACGACGGCACACGAGCAACTGGAGGACGAACTCGCCGATTTTGTCGGTGCCGACGCCGGGTTGGTGTTCTCCTCCGGCTACACCGCCAATCTCGGCGTCGTGACTGCACTGGCGGGACGTGACGCGCTGGTGATCTCCGACGCCGCGTCGCACGCATCGCTGATCGACGCCTGTCGTCTGTCTCGGGCACGGGTTGCCGTCGCGCATCACTGCGATCCCGAGCACGTCGACCGGCTGCTGCGGGAGCGCACCGAGACGCGGGCTCTGGTGGTGACCGACTCGGTGTTCAGCGCCGACGGCGACCTCGCACCGCTGGCCGAGTTGTACGCGGTGTGCAGACGACGCAATGCCGTACTCGTCGTCGACGAAGCGCACGGGTTGGGCGTTCGTGGAGCCGGCGGACGCGGGGCCGTCCACGACGCAGGCCTGGCCGGTGCGCCCGATCTGGTGATCACCGCGACGTTGTCCAAGGCACTCGGGTCGCAGGGTGGAGTCGTACTCGGCCCGGCCGCCGTCCGCAACGAGGTGCTGCACGGCGCGCGCACCTTCGTCTTCGACACCGGGCTCGCCCCGGCATCGGTGGGTGCAGCATCGGCCGCTCTGGAGATTCTGCGCACCGAACCCGATCGAGTGGCTGCGATCGGTGTTCGGGCAACCCAACTGGCCTCTGCAGCGGGAGTGGAACCGACTGCATCGGCGGTCGTTCCGGTGATACTCGGTGATGCCGAGCGTGCCGTCCGCGCGGCCGCGGACTGTCTCGAGCTCGGCTTGCGCGTCGGGTGCTTTCGGCCGCCGTCGGTTTCTCCGAACGCATCTCGGCTGCGATTGACCGCCCGCGCCGACCTCACCGATGCTGACATCGACCGTGCCGCAGCGGTTTTGGCGACGGTATTGAATGCTGCAGTATTTCATTCGGCGGTACCGGGATGACCGTGCTGCTCGTCACCGGAACGTCGACCGGCGTCGGGAAAACCGTGGTGACCGCAGCGCTCGCGGCCGCGGCTCGGGCGCACGGACGGACGGTGGCGGTATGCAAGCCGGCGCAGACCGGAGTGGGTGACGACCGCCCGGAAGAGTCGGATATCGATGTGGTGGAGCGTCTTTCGGGAGTGCGAGGAATCGAGCTGGCGCGGTACCCCGAGCCACTGGCACCTGATGTCGCAGCCCGCCGGTCCGGTCGGCCGATGCTCGAACTCGCCGCCGTCGTCGACGCGGTTCTCGCACTCGACGAGACCCACGACCTCGTCCTGGTCGAGGGTGCGGGCGGAGTAGCGGTGCGCCTGGGTGCCGCAGGGTTCACCGCGCTCGACATCGCCGCTGCCGTCGGCGCATCGGTGCTGATCGTGGCAGGGGCGGAGCTGGGGACGCTCAATCACAGCGCGCTGACCGTCGCAGCCGTGCGTGCAGCGGACGTGAGATGTTCCGGCCTGGTCATCGGGTCGTGGCCGACCGAACCGAGTCTGGCGGCGCGGGTCAACCTGGAGGAGTTGCCGCTCGTGACGGGTGTGGAACTGATCGCGTCTGTGCTCGACGGGGCAGGCCTGTTGGACGAGAAGGAATTCGGTGCGCTCGCCCGCACGATGTTCGGCGAGTTTACTGATTCGTTACTCGGGTAACCGACGGGGAACGTCTGCCGCTTCGGCATTCGAAACAGATCGGGAGTTCCAATTATGAGTACCGCAGTGTGGATCATCGTTGCAGTAGTCGTCGTAGTGTTGGTCGTTGCTGTCGCCCTGGTCGTGGCGCGCAAAGGCAAGGAGCGAAAGAGGCTGGAAGCGAACGACATTCGTGAAAAGGCAGCCGATCAAGCGGCCATCGTAGAAGAGCGTGAACTGCTCGCTCGCGAAAGCGAGGCCAAGGCGCGTCGAGCGCAGGCCGAGGCCGACGTCAAAGCAGCCGAGGCGGAGAAACTTGCACAGCAGGCCCAGTCCCACCAGGGAGTTGCGGCGGCATCACGCGACGAGGTCGACTCGGAGTTCGAGCGCGCGAATCGTATCGACCCGGACGTGAAGAGCGGCCGGACCATGACAAACGACCGCAACGAGCGAGATGACCGGGACATCGCTGGCGACCACAATGTGACGGACGACCGCAACGTCACAGGCCACCAGAACCTCGTGGGCGATCCGGACGTGCCCCCGACAGAACCCCGGCACGAGCGGAACTAGTTCGTCGAATTGTGGGGTAGCTCGAGTTCGACGACCTCGTGCTCGCCGAGGTCGGGCCGCTCGTTGGTGATCTTGGCCTTGGCGTAAGCCATCAGATTCGAGACCTTCGATCCGGGGGTCGACCAGTACTCCGCACCCTCGGCGGCCACGTGTATCAGTGCCACCTCCCGTGAATCGGGATTCTTCTCGAACCACGTGGCCGCCCGGGTGTTCCACAGTTCCTCGGCCTTCGTTCGGTTCTCGACCACGGCCGCGGTGCCGGACAGGGACACCCAGCCTTCGCCGGACTGAAACGAGACGTTGACCGTCGGATTCGCCGCGATGTCGGCCACCTTGCGCGAGTCGTGTGCGGCGAAGAACCACAGGTCGCCGTCGAACTCGGCTTCCTGCAGCGCCATCGGACGTGAGATGAGGTGGCCGTCTGCGCCGACGGTGGTGAACATGCAGAGTCCGGCGTCGGACATCAGTTCGGCGACTTTGGTGACCCCGTCCGCGGAGCTGTCGGTGTTTGTTCTGTCGGTGTTCGTCATCGAAACCAACTACCCGGTGCGTAGCTCACTCAACCGTTAAGGTGACAAAACGGACACGAGTGTCGGGAGGCTGCGTATGGGAAAGAATGTCGACAGGAACGATCGGCTGGACCTGCGCGTGAGCAACGACGAACGTGAGGTCGTCGTGAACACACTCGGCCTGGCGATGGGCGAGGGCCGCTTGACCTTGGTCGAGTACGAACAACGCCTCGACGCAGTGTGGGCGTCGAGAACTCGCGGCGACTTGGCCGAGGTCGTTCGCGACTTGCCGGACGCAGAGCAATCGACGGCACACGAATCGAAAGCAAGGGACGTCGCCCACGCGACGAGCAAGTGGCGTGAGTATCTGGACGAGTGGCGATGGTGGTTCGGTGGTGCCGTCGTCATGAACGGAATCTGGGCCGTCCAGTGGATCTCCGACGGCGAGCCGACCGCTTATTGGCCTCTGTGGCCCCTCGGCATCTGGGGCATCATCCTGATTGCGATGGTGTTCATGCCCGAGGACAACAAAACCGACGACTGAGGCTGTCGGGCGAGCTCATTATTACGCCCTGTAGTTGGTGATTTCGCCGAACCTGGGACACTGGAAGTCGTGACTGCTCCTCTCGGCGACGACGCCCCCGTATCGGCCCAACTTTTCGCTCGCGCGAGCACGGTGATTCCCGGTGGCGTCAACTCGCCGGTGCGGGCCTTCGCATCGGTCGGCGGAACCCCACGGTTCATCACGCAGGCCAGCGGATACACGATGACCGACGCCGACGGGAAGTCCTACGTCGACCTCATCTCGTCCTGGGGTCCGATGATCCACGGGCACGCTCACCCGGCCATCGTCGACGCCGTCCAGAAGGCCGCAGCAACCGGCCTGTCGTTCGGCGCACCCACCGAGCGCGAAATCGAGCTCGCCGAAGAAATCGTCCGTCGAGTCGGCCCCGTCGACCAGGTTCGCCTTGTGAATTCGGGCACAGAGGCCACCATGAGCGCGGTGCGTCTGGCCCGCGGATTCACCGGCCGCACCAAGATCCTGAAGTTCTCCGGCTGCTACCACGGCCACGTCGATGCGCTGCTCGCCGACGCCGGTTCGGGTCTGGCCACCTTCGGACTCCCGACTTCTCCGGGAGTCACCGGCGCACAGGCGTCGGACACCATCGTTGTTCCCTACAACGACCTCGCCGCCGTCTCCGCCGCTTTCGAGGCCAACGCCGGCCAGATCGCCTGCATCATCACCGAGGCCGCCGCAGGCAACATGGGCGCGATTGCCCCGGTCACCGGCTTCAACGAAGGATTGCGTCGTCTTGCGACCGAACACGGCGCGCTGCTGATCATGGACGAGGTGATGACCGGGTTCCGCGTCAGCGCCGCCGGTTGGTACGGCATCGACGGTGTCGCAGGCGACCTGTACACCTTCGGCAAGGTCATGTCCGGTGGACTGCCCGCTGCCGCATTCGGTGGCCGAGCAGACATCATGGCCTACCTCGCGCCGGCCGGACCGGTGTACCAGGCGGGCACGCTGAGCGGTAACCCCGTTGCCGTCGCAGCCGGCCTGACGAGCCTGCAACTGGCCGACGCAGCCGTCTACGAGAGGCTGCAGGCGAACTCGCAACGGCTCGGAACGCTGCTCGGCGACGCCCTCACCGCCGAAGGCGTCACCCATCAGGTGCAGTTCGCGGGCACTATGGTGAGTGTGTTCTTCGCCGATGGACCCGTCACCGATTACGCGCAGGCCAAGGCCGCGCAGACATGGCGATACCCGGCGTTCTTCCACGCTTTCCTCTCGCGCGGTGTCTACCCGCCGCCGAGCGCATTCGAGGCCTGGTTCGTCTCCGCAGCCCTCGACGACGACGCGTTCTCGATCATCGCCGACGCGGCCCCGGCTGCCGCGAAAGCCGCAGCAGCCGCTACCGCACCACTGTGACGTCTACACAGAACTGACTCCCCACCCGACTAGCGAGAAACAGGACCCCGACGTGACCGAGGCCCCCGCAACACATCCGCACTCGACGACGCGCACCATCGTGCACGTCCTCCGGCACGGCGAGGTGCACAACCCCAAGGGCATCCTCTACGGGCGGCTGCCCGGCTTCAAGCTCTCGGTCACCGGTCAGGCACAGGCCAAGTCGGTGGCGGACGCTCTCGCCGGCCACGACATCACCCACGTCGTGGCATCGCCGCTCCTGCGCGCCCAGGAGACCGCCGGACCCATCGCGGCGGCTCACGGCCTGACCATCGCCGAGGACGAGAACCTCATCGAGGCCGGGAACGAATTCGAGGGGCTGCGCGTCGCCGTCGGTGACGGCGCGCTGCGTCGGCCACGACACTGGTGGAAACTGCGCGATCCGTTCACGCCGTCCTGGGGCGAGCCGTACCTGCAGATCGCGCACCGCATGCTCGCCGCCGTCAACGCAGCCCGCGTCGCGGCCGTCGGGCACGAGGCCGTCTGCGTCAGCCATCAACTCCCGGTGTGGACACTTCGCCGCTTCCTGCAGGGCGACCGGCTGTGGCACGACCCGCGCAATCGCCAGTGCGGACTCGCGTCGCTGACGTCGCTGGTCTACGAGGGCGATCAGCTCGTCGACCTCGTCTACTCCGAGCCAGCGGGAGCGTCCGACCCGAGGATCTCCGGTGCGTAGGTTTCTGCTCGCGGTTGCCGCGGTGGCCCTCGTCGCCGGCTGTTCGACCGGCACCGACGCGGTTGCTCAGGGCGGTACCTTCCAATTCGTCTCGCCGGGCGGGAAGACCGACATCTTCTACGATCCGCCGTCCGAGCGCGGTGCCCTCGGCGAACTGTCCGGGCCCGACCTGATGACCGAGGGCAAGACGACCTCGCTGTCGGACTACGACGGTGACGTCGTCGTGCTCAACGTCTGGGGACAGTGGTGCGGTCCGTGCCGCGGTGAAGCCGACGATCTCGAGAAGGTCTACGAGGCCACCAAGGCCTCCGGTGTCGAATTCCTCGGCATCAATGTGCGCGACGAATCACAAACCGCCGCACAGGATTTCGTCGTCAGCAACAACGTCACCTACTCCTCGATCTACGACCCGCCGATGCGAACGCTCAACGCACTCGGCGGCGTTCCCACCTCCGTCATCCCGACCACCGTCGTGCTCGACCGGCAGCATCGCGTCGCCGCGGTGTTTCTGCGAGAACTGCTGGCCGAGGATCTGCAGCCCGTCGTGGAACGGATAGCAGCCGAGGAGCCAGTGCAGCCGTGACAGAGACGATGTATCTCGCCGGGATTGGCGCGAGTTTTCAGGAAGCTGCGGCCTCCGGGCCACTGATTCTGGCTCTCGGTGCCTGCGTCCTGGCCGGACTCGTCTCTTTCGCATCACCGTGCGTCGTTCCATTGGTACCGGGTTACCTGTCTTACCTCGCCGGAGTCGTCGGAGCCGACGCGCCGGCCGTGAGTGCCGACGAGGCCGCCGTCAAGACGAAGGTGCGCAACGGCCGGGTGCGCGTCGCCGGTGCGGCGGGACTGTTCGTGCTCGGATTCACCGTGGTGTTCGTTCTCGCCACGGCATCCGTCTTCGGGGCGATCACGGTGCTGTCGATCAACCGTGAGCTGCTCATGCGCATCGGCGGTGTCGTCACCATCGCCATGGGGCTGGTGTTCGTCGGACTGATCCCCGCACTGCAGCGTGATGTGCGCTTCGAGCCGAAGCAGATCGGCTCGCTGGCCGGCGCTCCGCTGCTCGGCGGAGTGTTCGCACTCGGGTGGACCCCGTGCCTCGGTCCCACACTCGCAGGCGTCATCTCGCTCGCCGCAGGCACCGACGGTGCGACGGCAGCGCGCGGCGTCACCCTCATCGTGGCGTACTGCCTCGGTCTGGGATTGCCGTTCGTGATCCTCGCGTTCGGTTCGGTCAGCGCGCTTCGAGGCGTCGGCTGGCTACGTACACACGCACGACAGATACAGGTGTTCGGCGGAATCATGTTGATAGCGGTAGGAATTGCACTGGTCACCGGTGCCTGGGATCAGTTCGTCGGTTGGGTGCGCGACGCCTTCGTCTCCGATGTGGTGTTGCCGATATGACCACCGACGTCGAAGAGCGCACCGAGGCGTCGCCGCCCCACAAGCAGTCGGTGCTGGGCAGGGGAGTGGCCCTGATTCGCAACACCTGGCGCGGTCTGACCAGCATGCGGACCGCGCTGGTGCTGCTGTTCCTGCTGGCGTTCGCCGCAGTGCCCGGTGCCCTGGTGCCGCAGCGCAGCCTCAACGCGGGCAAGGTCGATCAATACATCGCCGACCGGCCGACTCTCGGCCCGATCATGGACAAGTTCGAGCTGTTCGACGTCTTCGGCAGCTTCTGGTTCACCGCGATCTACGCACTGTTGTTCGTCTCGTTGATCGGCTGCATCCTGCCGCGGTGCATCGAGCACGCAAAGCAGTTGCGTACCAAGCCTGTTCGCGCTCCCCGTAATCTCTCGCGGCTGCCGCACCACAGCCGGTACGACGTCGACGGCACACCCGAGGACATTGCCGGTCAGGTGCGTGCTCAGCTGCGCGGCTGGCGCGTCGCTCAGCGAACCGAGGACGGCGGAGCAGTGACGCTCTCGGCGGAGAAGGGGTACGTCCGTGAACTGGGCAACCTCGTCTTCCACCTCTCTCTCGTCGGGCTGTTGGCCGCGATCGCCATGGGCAAACTGCTCGGCTACGAGGGCAACCGCATCGTCATCGCCGACGACGGCCCTGGATTCTGCACCTCGACCCCCGCGAACTACGACTCGTTCCGCGCAGGCAATCTCGTCGACGGCACCGACCTCGAGCCATTGTGCTTGCGCGTCAAGGACTTTCAGGCCGACTACCTCGACAACGGCCAGGCCGAGATGTTCACCTCCAACATCGAATACCAGGCCGGCGACGACCTGACGAACAACGTGTGGCGCGACGATCAGCTTCAGGTCAACCACCCGTTGCGCGTCGCAGGCGACCGCGTCTACCTGCAGGGCCACGGCTATGCACCGACCTTCACCGTGACGTTCCCGAACGGTGAGACCCGTACCGACACCATTCAGTGGCAACCGACGGACGCCACGACCTTCCTGTCCAGTGGCGTGCTGCGCGTCGACCCGCCCGGCGGTTTGTATCCCGACGCACTGGACCGCCGGAAGAACCAGATCGCCATCGAGGGACTGTTCGCGCCGACGGCGTCGTTCCACGGCAGCCTGCTGTCGTCGAGCTTCCCTGCGATGAACGACCCCGCCGTCGCGATCGACATCTACAAGGGCGACACCGGCCTCGACACCGGACTGCCGCAGTCCATCTTCTCGCTCGACCAGGAAATGATCGCCCAGGGTCGGTTGGTCAAGCAGGATCGCGTCAACCTGATGCCGGGAGAATCCGCGACGCTCAGCGACGGCACCGTCGTCACGTTCGACGGGGCGAAGGAGTTCGTCAACCTTCAGGTCTCGCACGACCCGGCTCAGACCTGGGTGCTCGTCTTCGCACTCACGATGATGGGCGGGCTGCTCGTCTCACTGGTGATCAAGCGTCGCAGAATCTGGGTCCGGCTCACCGCCGACGCCCAGGCACGACGTACTGTAGTAGACCTCGGCGGACTTGCACGCACCGATCAGGCGGGGTGGGGCGAAGAGTTCGACCGCCTGTGCACCCGCCTGCTCGGCGACACCTCGAAACAGGAGAACTGACCGATGCCGATCAACGAGACCCTCTCGCAGTACAGCGACTGGTCGTTCGAATCAGCGTTCACCATCTACGTGCTCGCATTCGTTCTGCTCATCGCTCAGTACGCGTCGGCCAAGGCCACGGCTGCTCAGGCCAAGGAACTGGTCGGTGCAGGTGCCCCGGTGGTCGAGACCCGGCCGGGTCGTATCGCCGAAGCGCCGAAGCGCCCGCTCTCCGACCGCCTGGCAGGCATGGGCTTCGCGTTGCTAGCGCCGGCCCTCATCCTGCACATCGCCGCGGTGGTGCTGCGTGGGTTCGCCACGCACCGCTTCCCGCTCGGCAACATGTACGAGTTCGTCACCATGGCCACCGCAGCCGCGGCCTTGACCTCCGTCATCGCCCTGCGCAAGAAGGCGATGCGCCCGATGCTGGTGTTCGTTCTCGCACCGATCATCGTGCTGATGTTCTTCGCCGCCACCAAGCTCTACGCCGACGCCGCCCCGGTCGTCCCGGCACTGCGGTCCTACTGGCTGCCCATTCACGTCACCATCGTCAGCGTCGGTAGCGGCATCCTGCTGGTTTCCGGCGTCGCTTCCCTGCTGTTCCTACTGCGCATCAAGCAGCCACTGGGAGAGGAAAGCATTGGGTTCTGGGGCAAATTCGCCTCCAAGCTGCCCGACGCCCAAGCCCTCGATCGACTCGCATACAAGACGACCATCGTCGCCTTCCCGCTCTTCGGAGCAGGCGTCATCCTCGGCGCGATCTGGGCCGAGGCCGCATGGGGACGCTTCTGGGGCTGGGACCCCAAAGAAACGATGTCGTTCATCACCTGGATCATCTACGCCGCCTACCTGCATGCCCGCGCCACCTCCGGCTGGCGCAACACCCGCGCCGCGTGGATCAACGTGGCCGGATTCACCGCCATGCTGTTCAACCTCTTCATCATCAACATGGTGGTCTCGGGCCTGCACAGCTACGCGGGTCTGAACTAGCACTCGGCCGCTGCGCAGGCCGCTCAGCTGGTAGCGTCCGATCCGGCTCGATGGGGGAGACATCCGAGCCGGATCGAAGGATGTAGGACGCGAACTGGGGGGAATCGGTCATGGCCGATCGGCACGAGAACAATTGGCAACCCGTCCGACCATTGGACGACGACCCGCCGGACGACCGAGAGCCGGAGCCTGCGGTTGCCGCCGAAACCACACCGGTGTCCGACGCGAAGCCTGCGGTTCAACGGGAACCGTTCCGCTCGACCCCCATCACCATGCCGCCCGAGAGCGCGGACAACCCACCGGTAGCGCCCCACGAGGCCACGCCCACGTCTGGTCCGCCGCCGGTTTCGGTGGACCCTGCGGGGGTGGCGCAAGACGCTCCCGAGCTGACCGACAACGGTGGTGAAGCAGAGAGCGGGACAGTTGCCGCGGCTGATGGATCCGATGCGGTTACGGATTCCAGTGGGGTGGCGGTGCTCGCCGATTCGGCGGCGGTGCTTGTCGATGAGGTGGACAGGGCCACTGCGAACGGGACGACTACGAAGACTCCCTCAGCCTCCGCTGAGCAGGCGACTCCTGCGCGGCAGAGCACCGTGGCCCCATCTCCCGAGGCGAAGCCGATCGAGAGTCCGCCTACGCCGCCGGTGCCATCGGGGCCACCGCCAGCTCAGCAGTGGATGCCGCAAAACTATGGAGCGCCGCAGAACAACTGGGCGCCGCAGAACAACGGGGCGCCGCAGAACAACTGGGCTCCGCAGAACAACTGGGCTCCGCAGAACAACGGGGCGCAGCCCCAGGGTCAGGTTGTGCAACAGGGGCCGATGGTGCCTCCGGGTCAGGGTGCGCCGCAGGGTGAAAAGAATCCGCAGAACCAGTGGCCAGTTCAGGCCGGTCCGTGGCCCCAACTTCCGCATCCACAATCCGTCGCACAGCACCAGCCGCAGCTGCGCGGCGCAGTCGACGTGCATGGTCTGGGTCCCCAGACAGCGGCGGTCGGTCAGAGCCTGACGGGTGATCGGCTGACCGTGCAGCCGGTCTCCTCGCACGATCTCGGCAACTCGTTGCTCGTTCGATCGGCGAATGTGCCACCGGTTTCCGGGTGGCGTCGGGCGCTGTACGTGATGTCCGGCGGCCGCATCGATGTCGGTAACAGCGCCGCCCAGCAGCGTCGGCTCGAGCTGACCGCACAGGTGGATCGGACGCTCGTGGGGTGTTATCGCGTCGCGGTGCTCTCACTGAAGGGCGGTGTCGGCAAGACGACCACCACCGCCACGCTCGGGTCGACGTTCGCCGACATCCGAGGTGATCGAGTGATCGCGATCGATGCGAACCCCGACCGCGGAACTCTGGGCCAGAAGGTTCCTTGCGAAACAACTGCAACCGTTCGAAACTTGTTGCGTGACATGGATTCTCTGGATCGCTACAGTGATGTCCGTGCCTACACCTCGCAGAATGCCAACCGATTGGAGGTGTTGGCGTCCGATTCGGATCCGGCAGCGTCGGAGGCGTTCAGCGGCGAAGACTACGACCGCGCGGTCGACATGTTGGAGAAGTTCTACAGCATCGTGATCACGGATTGTGGAACCGGTTTGATGCATTCGGCCATGGAGAGCATTCTCGAAGGCACCGACACTCTGGTGGTCGTCAGCTCGGCGTCGGTAGACGGTGCGCGGAGCGCGTCGGCGACGTTGGACTGGCTCGATGCTCACGGGTATCGATCATTGGTGGCCACGTCGGTGGCCGTGGTCAACGGGGTTCGGCCCAGAGCGGGAAAAGTCGATTTGCAGAAGGTCATCGAGCACTTCGAGCAGCGTTGCGCCCACGTACGGACGATTCCGTTCGACCCGCATCTCGAGGAAGGTGCGGAAATCGAGCTGGATCGTCTTCGTGGACGGACCCGCACCGCGCTTCTGGAAGTGGCGGCAGCGGTAGCGGCCGGATTTCCCGACTCGCCCACCGCTTCTCGCCCCGATTGAGAAGCTGCCGAACCCTACTCCGTCGGTTCGGTTCCGGCCTCGGTTCCGTCTTTCCCGCCGCGGCGAGCTTCACGATTGATTCGCCACAGAAAATCGGGATCGTCATCTGGTCCGACTGTGCGGGTGGGTGCAGCACCTGCGCTGGGTCCGAAGGCCTTCCAGAACAGAACCACCACTGCCACCAAGCCGATCAACGCCAATAGATAGATCACGACGCACCTCCTACTACGAGGGTAGCCGCGATGCAACAACCTCCGCACCCGTCGAGCGTCGAAGATTCCTGAGAATGTTCGATGAGTTCGTACGGGTGCGGAGTCTGCGCGTACTTCAGTATCGCGTCCGACTCAGTGGTGTACGCCGGCTTCGGTCGTCAGAGAGGTCAGCAGCTGCATGACCTCGGTCTCACGGAACCGACGGTGTCCACCGGGAGTGCGGAGCGATCCGAGGCGTCCGGCGTGTGCCCAGCGAGTCACGGTCTTGGGGTCGACGTGAAAAAGCGCGGCTACCTGACCCGGCGTGAGCAGTGAGTCCTGAGCCTTCTGGAATGTGGGTGCGCTCATCTGTCGTGTCCTCCTACGATGCGGTTCGGTGCATTTGCGTCGAACCGGAGATATCGGTCTGCTGCGTTCGGAACCCATGGTTGCACTCGAACCCCTAGGTACTCGACTGATACAAGGTTGGTAAAGGGGAGGTAATGGACAAATCGGTCACCGCGGGGGCGGGTCGGAATGCCCGGTGAGCCCGGTAACCTGGAGGCCGTGAGTGAAGCGACGAATGCCGACAGCAGTGAACCGACCAGCGGAAATGCCGTTCCGGGTAGGTCGGCCAAGAAGTCCCTCGCCGTGAACCTCGGCGTTTATACCTTCGCGCGCCTGGCCCTCGTCATCGTGATCGCTGCCGTCATCGTGGGCGTCGGTTTACTGTTCGGCGTAGAGGTTCCGGTTCTCGTCGCCGCGATTTTCGCAGTGCTCATCTCATTGCCACTGTCGCTGCTCCTGTTCAAGAAGATGCGGATCCGCGTCAACGAATCCATCGCGGCAGTCGACGAGGACCGGCGCACCGCGCGTGCGGACCTGCAGTCGAAACTGCGCGGTGAAGACGGCAAGAAATGACCGCATCGGTCGATCACTCGGGATCACGGACCTGGGTCGACAATGCCGTCCGGCTGATCGAAGCCGATTCGCAGCGCAGCGCCGACACGCACTTGTTGCGTTACCCCCTTCCTGCAGCCTGGGGGATTTCGCTCTACCTCAAAGACGAGTCCACGCACATCACCGGCAGCCTGAAGCATCGGCTGGCTCGGTCGCTGTTCCTCTACGCGATCTGCAACGGGTGGGTCACCGAGCGTACGACGGTGATCGAGGCATCGTCGGGCTCCACCGCCGTCAGCGAGGCGTATTTCGCTCGACTGCTGGGCCTGAAGTTCGTCGCAGTGATGCCGCGGAGCACCAGCCCGGCCAAGGTCGCGCTCATCGAGTCCCACGGTGGGAGTTGCCATTTCGTCGATCGGCCGGGTGAGATGTACACCGAGGCGCACAGGCTCGCAGCCGAACCCGACTGCCACTACATGGACCAGTTCACCCATGCCGAGCGAGCTACCGACTGGCGCGGCAACAACAACATCGCCGAGTCGATCTTCGACCAACTCCGGCTGGAGGAATGCCCCATTCCCGACTGGGTGGTGGTGGGCGCGGGGACCGGTGGAACCAGCGCCACGATCGGTCGATACATCCGATATCGCAGGCACGCAACGCAATTGGCTGTGGTGGACCCAGAGAATTCGGCGTTCATCGGTGGCTACGAGACCGGGGACGCGGGATTCGAGACCGGCCTGCCCTCCCGCATCGAGGGCATCGGACGACCGCGCGTCGAACCGTCGTTCGTCGGCCAGGTGATCGACAGAATGATCGCTGTTCCCGATGCCGCGTCGGTCGCCGCCGCGAGATTCACCTCGGAGGCACTCGGAAAGCGGGTGGGCGGATCGACGGGCACCAACATCTGGGGAGCCTTCGGATTGATCTCGGAGATGATCGCCGCAGGCCGACGCGGCAGCGTGGTGACGTTGCTGTGTGACGGCGGAGATCGGTACTCGCAGACATACTTCGACGACACCTGGGTCGCGGACCAGGGCATGAATCTCGAAGAACCGACCGCCGCTCTCGAAAAGTTCATTGGTACCGGGGCGTTCTGACTGGGCCCTTCTGGCAGACCTACCTGCTCACAATCAGCGACGCCACCGCGGTTGCAGCGGCTACCGTGCCGACAGCCGGCCACGCACCGATCTTCTTCGCAAGCGGGTGCGAAGCGCCGAACGCGACGAGGTAGGTCCCGAGCAGTGCGCCGGCGCGAGCCGAGCCCGAGGATTTCTGCCACTGCGCTGTGCACGCCACGCCGACTGCCGCTAGGACTGCTCCGCCGAGTTGCCGATTGCCCGATTGCTGGGCAACAGCGAAGCCGCCGAGCAAGCCACCGGCGGCCAGGGCGGAGGTGGTGATCGAGCGTCGAGCATCGTGGTCAGCCATGTTCGTCACCCTAGCCGGGCCTGGACTCGCAGACTCCGGGCCAGGTGGTCTCGCTGCTCGATCACCAAGCGTCGTAGCGCTGCCGGTGCCCACTCGTGGTCGGCGAGCCACGAGTCTGCGGTGTCGGTGGACGACTGCTGCGGAAAGAGGCGAACGACGATTCGCCGTGCGATCTCGATACTGCGTGAGGTCCACAACGACGAGATGGACTCGAAGTATCGGTCGTCATAGGGCGCAGTGAGGTCCGGCCGGTGACCCGCCCCGAAGCCGGTGATGAAGGCGTCGAGCACATCGTTGGAGATGTCCTCGCGTTCGGTGACCGCGGCCCACGCCCTCGCCTTGACTGCGGCGTCGGGGATCGCCGTCGACGCCGCAGTATGAGCGGTGCGCCCCGACAGGGTGTCGTCCGAGGCCAGTTCGCCATCGAGGTCGTGGGAAGTCGCGTGGCCGGTGGCGGCGAGTGCCAGCCAGAATGCCCAGCGGAGATCAGGATCGAGCCGCAGCCCCACGATGGTGCGAGTGCCATCGAGCAGTGAGCGCAGATCCTCCGCCAGGAAGTCGTCCAGCTGCGCAGTCGATGCGACCGCACGCGCCCACACCAACTGTGCGTCGCTCCCGGGTTCGCTCGACTGCAGTTGCGTCCACGACGCATTCAGCCATTGCCGGGTGGGTTCGTCCCGCCGATCGTCACCGAGATAGTGCCCGAGCGTGAACGCCACGTTGGCCGTCACCGCGGAGAGAAGGCCGATCTTGGGCTCGTTGGGCGCAAATCTTGTTGCGACATCGATGTATTGGAGCGCAGAGAGCTCTGCGTCCCGGGTGGAGTTCCACAGCGCGGACCACACGAGCCCTCGCGCGAGCGGGTCGACGATGCGATCGAGGTAAGCCTGCACGGTGGCGGTGGAGCGCTCGTCGAATCGGATCTTGGCGTAGGTCAGATCGTCGTCGTTGAGCAGAACCAGTGCGGCATCTTCGAAGTCGACCGGTGTTCGCGCTTCTGTGATGTCGAGTTCCCGGCGGTGGGTTCTCGTCAGATTCCCGTCCTCGTTCAGATCGTAGAGTCCGACGGCGATGCGGTGCGGACGCGGATCCGTCTGCTCGATGGCATCACCCGTAAAGGACAGTGTGGACACGCCGGTGGTCTGCAGCCACGCGGCCGCCCAGGTGTCGAGATCGCGTCCGCTGGCGGTGGACATCTCGCTCAACAGGTCCGTCAGAGTCGTGTTACCGAAGGCATGGGTGCGAAAGTAGTTGCGGGAGGAAGCGAAGAAGGCGTCGGCACCGACGAATGCCCCCAATTGCTTGAGCACGCTCGCGCCCTTGGCGTAGGTGATGCCGTCGAAGTTGAGCTTGGCGGCCTCGAGATCGGTGATGTCGGCAACGATCGGATGAGTGGTGGGGAGTTGATCCTGCAGATAGGCCCACGCTTTTCGGCGGTTCGCGAAACTGACCCAGGCATCGGTGAATCGGGTGGCCTCGGCCGATGCGTACGCACCCATGTAGTCCGCGAACGACTCCTTGAGCCACAGATCGTCCCACCACTGCATCGTGACGAGGTCGCCGAACCACATGTGTGCCATCTCGTGCAAGATCGTGTTGGCGCGAGCCTCGTACTGGGCTTCGGTTGCCGCCGAACGGAATACGTACGATTCGGTGAACGTGACGAGCCCGGGGTTCTCCATCGCACCGAGGTTGTACTCGGGGACGAAGATCTGGTCGTATTTACCGAACGGGTACGGATAGTCGAACTTGTCGTGGAAGAAGTCCAGGCCCCGCTTCGTGATGTCGAATATGTCCTCGGCGTCGAAATGCTCGGCGAGTGAGGCTCGGCAATATGCGCCGAGAGGAACGGTCAGTTCGCCTCGCGTCCATGATGATTCGACGCCGTGATAGGGGCCGGCCGCAACCGCGGTGATGTAGGTCGATATGGGCAGGGTCGGGGCAAAGGTAGTGACCGTGTCGTCGGTGACCCCCGCGCGGTTGGACAAGACCGTCCACGCCGGTGGTGCCGTGACCGTCAGCGTGAACGAGGCCTTGAGGTCCGGTTGCTCGAAGTTTGCGAACACCCGGCGAGCATCGGCCGGCTCGTACTGGGTGTAGAGGTAGACGCTGTCGTCTACCGGGTCGACGAATCGGTGCAGTCCCTCCCCCGACCTGCTGTATCGCCCGCGTGCACGTATCCGAACGATGTTGTGCTCGGTGAGTCCGACCAGCTGGATGCGAGCGCCGTCGTAATCGACCTGAGCGTCGGTGCCGTTGACGGTGACCTCGTCGACAGCGGCACCGATGAAGTCGACCCATGTAGCTGCGGTGGTGGCGTCGAATTCGATGGTCGTGACCGTCTCGAAGGTATCGACATCCATGTCCTCGGCTCGCAGGAGATCCAGATGGACGAGATATTTCACCCCGTCGATGTGTCGCGATCGCCTGCGAGTTTCGGTCCGGGTCAGATTTGCGGTGCTCACCGAACCAACCCTAGGTGATTCGTTTTCACAGGGCGGGTGGGGTGAAGTAGTGATTTCCGAGTGGATCGACGATATGTAGAACTCCTTCCGGGAGTAGTTCGGTGCGCCACAGCTTCCGCGTTTTGAGGTTGTGGTGGAGCCGACAGCGCGGACCGATGTTCGTGAGAATTGTCCAGCCGCCTTTCTCGGGTTGTCGTCGGTCGAATTCGACGATGTGGTCGAGGTCGCATCGTTCCGAAGGCACGTTGCAGCCAGGATGGAGGCAGTACGGCTGTTCGGCACGAACTCGCGCCGCGAGAGATCGACTGGGCGTGTAGCTCAGTGCACCCGGAGGCGGGAGTTTCATGCCCCCGTGGCCGTCGGGATACAAGGCGTGGACGCCGATGGGGTCGTGCCCGACGATGCCACGCCACCGTTCGATCAGCGTTCCTCCGCCCGGCCGCGATCGCGGCACTGCATCGGGCGGCACTGTATCGGGCGGCGGTGTGTCGGGTACCGGTGTGCCTGGCGGGGGTGGTGGTGCGGCCGTTGGCATCGTGTCCGGACCGGAACTCGAACAGCCACTGGATGTTTCACCAGTTGCCTCGGAGTTCGTGTCCGAGGGCTCGGTTGTCGCCGGACTCGGACCACCGATCTCGGGTGACCCGTGGGTATCAGGGGCCTCCGGATCGGTCACATCCTCGCGAGACACCACGCACGTGGGGCACTCGCACAGCAGTGCCTCGCCGCGCATCAATGCAGTCTGGGCGTCGGCTCGACGCTGGTCGTCCGAACGTGGATCCTCCGGGTGCAGACGCGTGACCTCGGCGTCGATCCGCGAAAGCTGTTCGTCGGCTTCGCCGTCGGTCATCAGTGTGGTCAGGCTCGACAGTCCCCGTGCCCGGCGGCGAAGGCGGATTCGCTTCTCGGTGCGAGCGGCACGCTTGCGCACCGCGCGGTCCCAGTCGGCGTCGGCCTCGATGAGCAGTCGGTCGATCTCGCGACCCAAGGTGCTCGGAGCCATCTCCCGGGCGGCTTTGAGAATTTCGGGCTCGAGAGCGACGACCGTCTCCGGCCGGGCATGAAGCAGATGATCGTGGATCGTCCTGACGCGTTCCAGGTCGAGCGCACCGTCGATGAAGCCCTGACGCACGAGAGGGCGCAGTTGACGCCACATCTGCAGCTTGTTGTTCACAGCGGCGAAGGTGGACGACAGAGCCGCCGCCAGTTCGCAGATTGCCGAGCTGTACAGATCTTTCTCGGTCACCCCGGTGTCCCACGGTGATGCGCATGCCGTTCGATTCCGGACATAGTGGTCCATGAGGGCAAGTTCCGACGCGACGGCAGCGTTGATCCTCCGACGCGCGCCCAGAACATCGGCGAGCGCGGAATGATCGTCCGTCGTCCACGCCGCTTTTCGTAGCCCCATGTCACCCCCCAGCGACCGGAGATCGAACACGTATTCGACCTCGTTGCCACAAGGGTAAACCAGAGCACCGACACATTCCCCGGCCCTGGTGGAAGGCCCTCAGAGCGCGCTGACGGCGCGAGTCACATCGAGTTCGAGGAGGTAGTGATTGATGGCGATCGCTGCCTTCGATCCTGCTGCTGCCGAATTGATCAGCTGGGCGGGAGAATCCGAGACGTTCCCTGCAGTCCACAGGCCGTCGACGCTGGTGAGTCCGGTCGGGTCGGTAGCAACCCACCCGTCGTCGAGGCGGGAACATCCGATCGGAGTCAGCAGCATGTCGTTCGGGACGAACGTCGGGCCGACGAACACGACTGTTCGAGGAACGACGGTCCCGTCGGACAGCTCGATGCCGACGACGCGACCATCCCGCACGACGACTCGGGCAACGGGCGCGTCGACGATATCGACGGAGCGAGCGTCGAGTCGGAGGCGTTCGTCGTCGCTCAGTTCGATGCCGTTGGTGAAGAAGACGACATCCTCCGACCACTGTCGAATCAAAGACGCCTGATGGACCGTGAACGGCCGGTTGGGCCCGCCGACAACGGCAATGGGCTGATCCCGTACCTCGTAGCCGTGGCAGTACGGGCAATGCAGAACCCCCGAACCCCACTGTTCTCGGACGCCGGGGATGTCGGGTAGTTCGTCGCGAAGCCCGGTGGCCACCAATGCCGATCGGGAAGTCAGGACCGTGCCATCACCGAGGTGAACCTCGAAGCCGTTCTCGATTCGAGTTACGTTGCCCTGCAGAATCTCTCCGTCGTACCGGAGAACCTCCTGGCGTCCGGTCTCACGCAAGTCCCCTGGTGCGGAACCGTCGCGGGAGAGAAAGTTGTGAACATGGTCGGCAGGAGCGTTGCGCGGCTCTCCGGCGTCGACGACGATCACGCGCCTGCGGGCCCGCGCCAAAAGGGTTGCGGCACTGAGCCCGGCGGGTCCGCCGCCGATCACCACGGTGTCGTACGTCAAGAGGCTCCTCGAAGTCGATGGGCTAAGATCCGAACGTAGCAGAACTGTCAACTGGTTAACAATATTGGTGGTGACGATGACCGATGACTCGCTCCGTGAGCTGACCTGCGCACGGTGGACCGAGTTCAATCCGGAACTGGATACGTCGCCGATGCAGGTGGTGGCCCAGATCAAACGAATCGTCGCACTGCTCGATCTGGCCGTCGAGCCGATATACGCCGCCGCCGATGTCTCCGTCGCCGAGGTGGAGTTGATGGTGCCCCTGCGTTATGCAGTCGAGCAGGTGACAGCGGTGCGGTTGGCGGAGTTGCTCGGCATGACTCGCGCCGGGGTGAGCAAGGCACTCGGCAAACTCGAACGCCGCGGATTCGTGGATCGAGTGCCCAGCGCCGAGGATCGACGGTCTGCTTCGATCACCCTGACCGATCGGGGAAAGCGCGTTGTCGACGAGGTTTTTCCTCGCGAGCTCGACGCTCACGGACGGCTGTTCGACGCATTGGGTGCGCAACGGTCGCATGTTCTCGACGCTCTGGCCACCCTCGCCGAGTCGATGGAGGACGGTGTCTCATCGCTGTGACTGCTCCGTCGACCTGCTCGAGGGCTACGCTCGCGAGCAGGTGCGGGAGCGAGCTCGGAAGGAGCACACGATGAACACATTTCAGAAGTCGGCGGCAGCGTTCAACAGGGTTTTCACGGTCGCGATGAAGGCGCCCGTGCTCGACAGGGTGCTCGGACGGTCGATGGGCATCCTGACCTACACCGGCCGAAAGTCCGGCAAGAAGATTTCACTACCGCTGGCTATCGACCGGAAAGGTGACTACCTGCAAGTCAGGGTGGCGATGCCGGACAAGAAGAACTGGTGGCGAAACTTCACGAACGACGGCGGTCGCGTCGACGTCGATCTCGGCGGTGTTCAGTACACAGGCCTCGCGACGGCGACCCGCGACGATCGCGGTCGAGTGTTCGTCGACATCGCCGTGGATCACTGAGTCCGCGAAACGGCGAATCAGGCCTCGCCGGCGTGGACTGCGATGAGCGCCGCCTCTACTCGGTTTCGAGCCCCGGTCGTCCGCAGGATCGACGTGATATGTACTTTGACCGTGCCCTCGGCCAGATGCAGTTCGGCGGCGATGTCGGAGTTGGACATGCCCCGGCCGATCAGCTGTATGACGTTCTGTTCGCGGGTGGTGAGTGACCGAAAGGCGTTCTGCGCCTGTACCTTGCGATCGAGTCGCACCACCACCGAGTCCGTGAGAAGTCTTCGCGCCACGGCCGGTGAGAAGAACGCACCTCCCTCCGACACGGCTCGGACGGCAAGGATCAGTTCGCGGGGGTCACCGGACTTGAGTACGAACCCGTCGGCACCACAGTTCATGGCCTCCGACACGTAGTCGTCCTCACCGAATGTCGTCACGATGAGGCACGGCAAGGTCGAGTTGTCGCGCCGCAGCTCGCGGAGAACCTCGAGACCGGACAGCTCGGGCATTCGGATGTCGAGCACCGCGGCGTCGAGCAAGCGTGAGCGCGCCATGTCCAGTGCCTCGCGTCCGGTGGCGGCCTCGCAGACGACGTTCAGATCCGGTTCGGTACCGAGGATCCCGATGATGCCGGCGCGGACGAGTGGTTCGTCGTCGGCGATCAGGATTCTGATCTGTCCCGATCGAGTGCCGTTCACTCCGAGATCAGGCTTGATTCGGACACGGCGTCACCGTCGTAGCAGATGCGATATCGGTTCCCGGACGAGTCGGCGAATCGATCGGCGGTGACGGCATACATGTGGCACTCACCTGTTCCCCCGGCCTCGCCGGGTAGTTCGCGATCGGGCAATGAGCGGGCGGTGTCGTCTCGACTGTCACCCACGCTGATATTGCGAAAGTCGTCTTCCGACAGTACAGCTCGTCGAGTCTCGAACCAGTTGAAGCTCTCCACGGCCGCCAGCATCGACACCGCCACAAGTGCAGCGCCGACGAGCAGTAGCCGTCCGCGTCGCTGGGCCCGCGTGAGACCGGCGATGTCTTCCTCCGGCGGCATGTCCATCGGGTCCATCGGCGACGGCCTGTGTGGAATCCGAGCACGGAGCTCGAATTCGCTCTCGCTCAGTTCGACCCGCAGGTCGCCTCCGCTACTGCGCAGAAGATCTGTCGCGGATTCGAGTCCGGTACCTCGACCGAACACAGCGGTGTGCTCGACGGGGTTGCGTACGCGCACAATCGAAAACGTCCTGTCTCCGTCGAGCTCGACGTTGATCGGGAGGCCCGGTGCGTGCTTGCTCGCGTTGGTCAAAGCTTCCTGCAGCACTCGAAACAGTGGGGCGTGAGCCGCTTCCGGCAGGTTCGACACGTCGATCGTGCTCGTCACCTCGACGTCGACCCCGGATTCACGAGCACGCTGGATCAACGCGTCGACAGTGTCGCGGCGAGGCAGGCCCGGTGCTGCGCCGACCCGCAGCGATTCCACCGAGTCGCCGAGTCGTTCCACTGCACGGGCGAGCTGCTTTCGTGCGGTACCCACCGATTCCTGTGCCGAGGGCGTCAGTGTGGAGTCGAGCTCGAGGCGGCCGAGGTCGAGGGCTACCAGACTCAGGGAATGCCCGAGGTCGTCGTGCTGGGACTCCGCAAGCTCGAGTCGCTCCTTGGCTCGATCCCGTTCCGCAGCAGCGGTTCTGCGCTGTCGCGTGGCAGCCAATTCTTCGACGGCCTGGTTGCGCACCTGCGTGCGGAGCTGCCAGGCGAAGCCGGCCAACCATGGAACGCCCATGCGTAGCGAGGCGTAGAGAATGTCCCGGGGTAGCTCTGTCCACGCACTGCCCCAGCCGACCAGGACTGCGACCAGAACAGACACTCCCAGAATCCAGGCCACGGCGATGCTTCGGACGGGGTTCGGGCCCAGCCCGATGGTCGCTGCGCACACGGCGACGGCCGCAGCGTTCCATGGGCCGGGACTCGGCACGGACGTGAGCGCGACGAGAGCGACGATCATCAGTGCGGCCGCCGCGCGGCGACGTATGGACGCATCGACGGTGTTCATATTCCACATCCTCGACGATGGGCGCGTTGTGCGACTAGTACCAGGGTCATAGTCAGGTATCGACTTCGGCCAGATCTGCTCGGCTTCGACCCTTCGTAGCGTCCTGAGCATGAATTCGACACGAACGCCGACCATGAACTCTTACTGCGGATTTGCCCTTGCAGCGGCTGTGCTTCTCCTTCTGTCCGCGCTGACATTTCCGATCCGCGAGCCGCTGTTTCGTTCGGTGGTCCGCGCCTCGGACACGGCGTTGCCGCACGCACTGATCGCGGCAGTGGCCGAGATCGGATTGCTCGTCTCGGTGGCGTCTGCGATCGTCCTCGCAGTCCGGACCTGGCTGCGGGATCGGAAGTCGTTCGGGGTGCTGGTCGCGGGCGGCTGCGGAGTGGCGATCGCCTATCTCGCCAGCGAGGTGGTCAAGGTTCTCGTGGCCCAACCCCGGCCATGCCGGACTATCGATGCGCCTACCGTCATCGCCTGCCCCGACGTCGATGATTGGTCATGGCCGTCTAATCACGCCGTGCTCGCAGCTGCTGTGGCCACGGCCTGTGTCCTGGCCGTGCCTCGGAGCGCGTGGGTGGTCTGCCCGGCGGCTGTTCTGATCGCCGTCGCACGGGTTTCGGCCGGAGTCCACTATCCGCACGACGTGCTGGCGGGGCTGGGTTTCGGCGTTGTCGTCGTGCTCTCGACGGTGCCACTCCTGCGGTGGCTGCACGCCGCTCTGTCAATCAAGGTTGACAACAGTCGGTCTGTCAACCTACATTGACAACCATGACCGAAGCCACTGCACTTGCAGCCGCAGCCGCCAGTCCCGATCCGGGTGAGGGGCTGCGTGCGGTAGCGGCTCTTCGACGGTTGCTCGAGCGGCTGGAAGCCGTTCAGGTTCGCACCGCCCGCAATCAGGGATGGTCGTGGCAGGCGATAGCGGACTCGCTGGGCGTCAGTAGGCAGGCGGTCCACAAGAAGCACGGCGGAAAAGGAAGGTAGACAATCATGTTCGAGCGATTCACCACGTCCGCCAGAGCAGTCGTCCTGGGCGCCCAGGGTCGAGCGCGGGCGCTGCACTCACCGCGTATCGAGCCCACGCATCTGTTCCTCGGTGCGCTCGCGGTCGCCGAAGAGCCGCTGAAGAACGCGCTCGCCGAGGCCGGATTCACCGTCGACGGAGTATTCGAGGATGCACAGTCCCAGGACGCGCGTGCGCTGCGTTCTCTCGGGATCGACCTGGACGCCGTCATGACCACCGTCGACGCAGCCCTGGGTCCGCACGCCGTCGACGGGGCGCAGCCGGGCGGCCTGAATCGCATACCGTTCGGGCCATCGGCCAAGGAAGTATTGAAGCTGTCGCTGAAGGAAGCCGTCGAACGACACGACCGCGAGATAGGCGTCGAACATGTTCTTCTCGGTTTGGTTCGAGGTGCCGATCCATGGTTCACCGAACTGGTGCAGCGGCATTGTTCGCTCGATGAACTGCGGTCGACGGTCCTGCTGGTTCGGACACCGTAGCCGCCGAACGCTGCGAACCCTACGATGGCGGCCATGAACTTTCTGATTCGGCTCGTGATCAACGCTGTTGCCATTTGGGTCGCCAAGGAATTCGTCGACGGGATCACCGTCACCAGTTCGGGCCGCGGTGACGGGTGGGACATCGTTGTGCTGCTCGGTATCGCAGCCGTTCTCACCATTGTCAACGCGTTCATCAAGCCGATGGTCAAGCTGCTCTCGCTGCCGTTGCTGATTCTGACTCTCGGACTGTTCACGCTCGTGATCAATGCGCTGATGCTGCTGTTGACGGGCTGGTTGTCGTCGCAGACCGGCTACGGCCTCGAGATCGTGGGATTCGCCGCTGCGTTCTGGGGCGCGATCATCATCTCGATCGTGAACTTCCTGCTCGGCGCGTTCGTGCCCGACAAGCGTTAGGCGAAGGCCAACGCAACGCCGGTGCTCGCTCCCCAGACGAGCATCGCCAAGCCCGAATCGCGCAGTGCGGGAATCAATTCGAATCCGTGCGCACCCTTGCGTACCGGGGAGTTCGCGCGAGCAGCGAAGGGGAGTGCCAGCAGGCCCACCAGTGCCCACGGAGTTCGGGCAATCAGAACCACCGTCATCGCGAACGGCACCACCAGCAATGCTAGATGCAGGTAGCGAGTGCGGGCATCGCCCAATCGCACTGCGAGCGTGAGCTTTCCGGATTCGGTATCGGTGGGGATGTCCCGCAGATTGTTGGCGACTAGCACGGCACTCGAGAACGATCCGACGGCCACCGCGGCCAACACTCCGGCCCAATCTATCTGCTCTGCTTGCACGAACTGCGTGCCGAGAACCGCGACGAGTCCGAAGAACACGAATACCGCGATCTCGCCGAATCCGCTGTAGCCGTACGGCTTCGAGCCGCCGGTGTAATACCAGGCACCGGCTATGCAGACCAGGCCTACGATGACCAACCACCAGGCACTGGTGGCAGCCAACGCCAATCCGGCCACGGCTCCGACGGCGAAGCAGCCGATGGCGGCCCTCTTGACCGCGCCTGCGGAGGCCGCCTTGGAACCGACCAAGCGCAAGGGCCCGACACGATCGTCGTCGGTGCCGCGGATTCCGTCCGAGTAGTCGTTGGCGAAATTGACGCCGACGATCAGGGCCAGCGAGACGATCAAGGCCAGCAGCGCCTTCCACCACACCCCGGCGTCCAGGGACACGGCTGCACCGGTACCGACGAGGACGGGAGCAATCGCGTTCGGGAGTGTGCGCGGTCGCGCGCCTTCGATCCATTGCGCAGTGGTGGCCATGAGCGACGATCCTTCCGTATCCGCTCGACGGACGAGAACGCGGCCGGTCAGAACGGCAGGCGCGGCAACACCGGTAGTGGGATGACGGGCATCTGCACGCCGGGAATCTGTGGCAGCGGCACCGTCGGTGCCGGCGCAGGTGCCGGTGGGTTGTAGTGCGGTTGGTACTGAACATAGGGTGCCGGGTCGGCAGCAGGCGGCGGCGCGGAGGTCGTCGTCGGGGCCGGCGGCGGGACGTCGGGTGTGGGTGCCGTCGTCGAGGTCGTCGTAGTGCCGGCTACAGGCTTTGTGGTCTGCGAAACGCGCTCGCCCACGCTGGCGGGGGTGCTCAGCGGTTGGTCTCCCTCGCTGGACCCGATAGCGGTGAACAGCCCGATGGCCGCGATGACGCCTGCGATCGGCAGCGCGATCATTCCCAGCCGTGTCAGTGCCGGTCGGTGTGAGACGAGGGGCGGCACACGGGCCGCGTCCACGTGGGTGGCGTGCACCGCCGCTCCGCCGGCGACCACCAGCTCCGGCCGATCCGGGACGATGACCGGCAGCTGCAGAAAGCGTTCCAGCGTGGCCCGGACCAACGGAACATTGGACGTTCCACCGATGGCGACGACGGCATCGGGATAGAACTCGGCTTCGAGACCGAGTTGGCGAACCGTCGCGGCGGCCTGCTCGGTGGAGCGCGCAATCGACAACTCGAAGATGTGGCGCTCGAGGAGGACGTGCTCGCCGTCGGGTGTGCTGGTGGTCTGGTGCGTGGACAGCGCTTCCTTGATTCCTCGGCAGAAGGCCGTCAGTGCACTCTCTTCGTCGGGAGACTGCGGCGGGCGCACGATGCCGAGACCGAGGATGTGCTCGCGGACGACGGCGTCGAACGCGCGACCGCTGATGGCGGTGGTGCGCGTCGATCCGTAGGAGCGGCCGGATTCGACGTCCACGATGTCGACGCCGACGCCCGTGTCTCCGGCGTCGAACAGTGCGATCGTTCGGTGGTGTGACGGCAGTCCGGGCCGCAGGTATTCCAGTGCCGCGCCGGTTTCGTCGATGAGGTGCACGTCGGAGACGTACTCCTCGGCCAGGGCGGCGGCAATCTGTGCCCGCTCCACGGGGGTGCGGTGGGCGACGCCCAAGGACTGCGGTGCGTCGGGCCGATCGACGATGCCGCGGACCACGCGCGCGACGTCCTCGGCGGAGGGGGAGAGCTGCCAGTCGTCGAACGGGGTGCCGTCGCTCCACGTGCCGTCTTCGGTGGTCCGGGCCGTGCGGATGCCGCACGTGCCCAGTGACACACCCACGGACGAACGCATCGCTTCTCCGGCCTCTCCGATTCGATGACGGGATTCATGTGTAAATTGCGCGCCCTCGAGTCAGGCGACGAGGCCACTCTACCGTCTCACGGTTTGGTTAGGGTCTCAAAACAATCCAAACGTCAATTCGAAGCGTTCGGCCCCGCGGCCTACGATCTGAGGACAGTGCCCCACGACATCGCGGATCCCGAGACGACGCACCTCACGGCCGAACTTCCGGTGGTGGGGATGCTCGGCGTCGTGACGACCGTGGTCGACGGCAGTCCCGTGCCGGTATCGGGTACGCGGGCGCAGGCCCTGCTCGTGGCGTTGGCGCTGGATCCGGGGCGGGCGCGGTCCTCGCAACGGCTCATCGAGGAGGTGTGGCCCGGCGAGCCTCCCCGATCACCGAAGAATGCTCTGCAGACACAGATCTCTCGGCTGCGATCGGCGCTGCCCAGCGGCGCTCTCGAGAGTGGGCCCGGGGGATATCGGTTGGTTCTGAATGCCGAGGACATCGATCTCGGCCGGGCCCGTGCTCTGACCCGCGGCGCGGAGGGTCGCCTCGCTCAGGGGCACTTCCAGGATGCACTCGACCTGGTCGTCGAAGCCCTCGGTCTGTGGCGCGGTGAGCCCATCGACTCCGTTCGGGCCGAGGCCGACGCGGTTGGGACGGCTCTGAAGTCGCTGCAGGTCGCGGCCCTCCTCGGTCTGAGGAGATACGGCGACGCTCTGCCGTATGCGCAGGCCCGCGCGGCCGAGGATCCAGCCGACGAGCGTGCTGCCGCCGACCTCATGCGCGCGCTGCACGGTGTGGGCCGACCCAACGACGCGCTCACGGTGTTCGCGGACTTGCGCAGCGATCTGGCCCAGCGGTTGGGAACGGATCCCTCGCCCGCGACTACTGCACTGAATGCCGAGATTCTCGGTCACGACGCGCCGAAGGTGCTGCAGACCATCGGGCTTCGTGCCGCGCCGAATGCCTTGATCGGTCGAGGCGACGACATCGAGGCTATCGAGGAGCTGCTGCACACCTCTCGCGTCACCACCGTCCTCGGTCCTGGCGGCGCGGGCAAGACACGCATCGCACACGCCCTGGGTCATCGAGCTGCCGATTCGATGCCGGTGGCGTTCGTCGAACTGGCATCGCTGCGCAGTGGTGAGGACGTCGCCTCGGCGATCGGTGCCACCCTCGGATTGACCGAGGCGGATTTCACTGTCGGCAGTCTTCAGGTCGCCCGGGTGCACTCGATTCACGAGCGTCTGGTCGACGTCTTCTCGACTCGCCGAGGTTTGTTGATCCTCGACAACTGCGAGCACGTGATCGACGAGGTGGCTGCAGTCGTGGACGAGCTCGTGGCTGCGACGGATCTGGTGACGGTATTGGCGACCTCCCGTTCGCCGATAGGGTCGACGGCCGAATCGGTGTTTCCGCTGCCCTCTCTCGGCATGCTCGGACCGAATTCGCCTGCGACAGAACTTTTTTGCGTCAGAGCCCGCGCAGTTCGCCCGTCCGTGCGACTCGATCCCGACGCAGTCGCGGCCCTGTGCCACACCTTGGACGGCCTGCCCCTTGCCATCGAGTTGGCAGCAGCGCGAGTGAAATCGATGAGTGTGGAGGACATCGGCACTCGGTTGCACAAACGATTCGCGCTGCTGCGATCGACGGACCGAACCCGTCCGGAACGACATCGAACCTTGCACGCGGTCATCGACTGGAGTTGGAATCTGCTCGACGGCACAGAGCAGGCAACTCTTCGCCGGCTCTGTCGCTTTCCCGCGGGCTTCGATCTCGACGCGGCGCGAACGGTGGCGGAATGGTCCGAGGTCGAGGATGTGTCGTTTGCGCTCGACGGTCTGGTGAACCAGTCCATGCTCACAGTTGCCGAGACGTCTACGGGCGTGCGGTACCACATGCTCGAGACCGTCCGCGAGTACGGCGAGGAGCAATTGGACGCGAGCGGGGAGGAAGAGCAGGTCGCACTACGCCTGCGAGCCTGGTCGACTGCAGTGTCGACGAGGATTTCCGCAGGCTATGCCGGTGGGCGTCCGGCCGAGATGGTTCTGCTGCTCGAGGCGGAGCACGACAACCTGCTCTCCATGATGAGACATTCTTTCGCACATGACGTTTCGGAGCACGTCTGCACGCTCTTCTCGGTACTGGGCTACTTCTGGGCCATGCGCGGCGCGCATTCCGAGGTGCTGAACTGGGCCGACAGGGTGCAGAGCAGTATCCGCCGCGGGATCGCAGAAACACCCGACGACAACGCCGTCATGTGCATGCTGGTTCTTGCGGCGCATTTCGCCTACGGACGACAACTGCGCCGGGTAGCCCGAGTTCGAGTCGATCTACGAAATCTGTTGCGTTACAGAACCGACATCGCACCGGGGTTGCGGTTCAATGCCGAGGTGCTCGTGCACCACATCGGAGGGCGGGGGTTGGCCAGAAAACTGGCTCTCGCCACTCGCTCCGAATACGGCGACGTTCGCTGCAACGCGTACGTGGTTCGCGCGATGCTCGCTCAGAATTCGGGGCGATTGCACGAGTCGATTCGAGACGGTGAGCGCGCTCTCGGCATCGCGCGTAGTCGTGGTGATCTGTGGGCAGTGGGGTCCACCTCGCAAACACTTGCCAGCTCCTACGGTCTGGCAGGCGATCAAGCCACGGCCGCCGAGTACTACCGAACCTCCGCCGATGTGATGTGGACGATGCATGCCTACGAGGAGAGCATGCAAACCCGAACCTTCCTGGCACTGGCCCTGATCGGCGCGGGTCGGGTGGACGAGGGGCGGGCGCTGGTGGAGGAATTGGCGTCGGGAGGTATGGCTCAGGACTGGAGTCCGGGCAATTCCGGTGACACCGCTGATCGGGGGCCTGCCCACGATTCCGGCGCTCGGTGGGATCGTGCGCAGCAGCAGTCGACGTCTGCGTCGCTGACTGCGGCACGGGCAGCGGCGGATGTGGAAGACGGTCACGTCGAACGAGGTTTGGCGCAATTTCGGGAAGCACTGGCCATCGGGGGCTGGCCGTCACAGGACGCGAGCGATCCGTTCATGACGATTCTGGTGTGCGCGGCTGTCGGAGCGCATGTATTGCACGGTCGTGCGGCGGAGATGCGCGAAGCGGTGGGGGAGCTGGTGCGCACGCCGTGGAATGCGTTGGTGCCTGGCGGTTTCTACGATATTCCGATGCTCGGTGCTGTTGCGTGCGCAGTGGGTTCGTTCGAGGTGCAGTGCGGGGACCGCGAACGTGGAGTTCGGTTGCTCGCCGCGTCGGACCGGGCGATAGGTCGCCAGGATTTTCCGTCGATGCGCATCGATCGGCACGTGGCCGCAGCCCGCGTGATTGTCGGTGACCCTACGGTCGACGCCGGTATCGCGCGGGCTGCTGGTATCACCAGACATGCTGCACTGCAAGAGATCTTGAGTTCGCTTCCCGTGTCCTAGGCCTTGCGCATGTACGACTTCACGGTCAGTGGGGCGAAGATGGCGACGATGACCACGGCTCCGACGAGTGAGTACACGACGTGAATACCGAAGTGCCCGTTGTTCGCCAGCTCTCGGACCGCCGTCACCAGGTGTGAGACGGGGTTGATGTCGGCAAACGCTCGCAGCCAGCTCGGCATCGTGGAGGTGTCGACGAAGGCGTTGGACAGGAACGTCAGCGGGAACAGCACCAGCATCGAGATGCCCTGCACCGAAGAGGCTTTGTTCATCACGGTGCCGAGGAGCGCAAAGATCCAGCTGATCGCCCAGGCGCAGAACATCACCAGCAGGACGGCTCCGACGAGGCCGAGTGCTCCACCTGCGGGGTGGTAGCCCATCGCGAACCCGGTGAGGAAACAGACGACCGCGGCGATCAGGTAGCGGATGACGTCGGCCATCAATGCTCCTGCAAGTGGCGAGATTCGGGCGATCGGCAGAGATCGGAATCGGTCGAAGACACCCTTGTCCATGTCTTCTCGCAGCTGTGTGCCGGTGACGACGGAACCGGTGATCACCGTTTGCACCAGGATTCCGGGCACGATCATCGGCAGGTAGGACGTGACGTCGCCGGCAACCGCACCGCCGAAGATGTAGCTGAACATCAGGGTGAAGATCACCGGTAGCAGCACCACGTCGGTGAGTTGTTCGGGGTTGTGTCGGAGCTTGAGCAGCCCGCGATATCCCATGGTGGCGGACTGGGCGGCGGTGCGGGCCAGGCCGATGTGTCGGACGACCGGACGGTCGGCGGGGTCGATGTACGTCGACGTCTGCGGAGTGAGAGTGGTGGTCATGCTGCGTCCTCGTCTGCGCTCTTGCCGGTGAGGGTCAGGAATACCTCGTCCAGGCTGGGTTTGGTGACGGTGATTTCGCTGACGTCGATGCCGAAGTCGCGCAAGCGAATCAAGATGTCGGGGGTCATCGATGTGTCGGTCATGGGTGCAGTCAGACGAGCGGACTCGGGGCTGACCGACACGTCGGTGCCCAGTTGCTTCGCAACCAAAGCTCGGGCGTCGTCGATCTGGTTTCGGTCCGTGAGAGTCAGTGACAGTGCGGAGGTGCCCACCGAGGACTTGAGCCCGTCGGCGGTGTCGTCGGCGATCACGCGGCCGTGATCGATGACGGCGATGTGATCGCACAGTTGGTCGGCCTCGTCGAGGTACTGAGTGGTCAGTAGAACGGTCGAGCCCGCCGCGACGAGCCGACGGATGGTGTCCCACATCTGGGCTCGGGTGCGGGGGTCGAGCCCGGTGGTCGGCTCGTCGAGGAACAGCAGCGGCGGTGCCGAGATCAGGCTCGCGGCCAGATCGAGGCGTCGCCGCATCCCACCGGAGAACAACTTCAACGGTCGCGACGCCGCGTCCGTCAACCCGAATTCCTCGAGGAGCTCGACGGCTTTGGCTTTGCTGTCGCGTCGACTCAGGCCGAGAAGCCGGGAGAAGATGACGAGATTCTCGGTTGCGGTGAGATCCTCGTCCACCGATGCGTACTGGCCGGTGACGCCGACTAGCGACCGGACCGCGGTGGCGTCGGCGACGACGTCTCGGCCGAAAACTCGGGCCGAGCCGCCGTCGGGTCGAAGGAGGGTGGCGAGCATGCGGACCGTTGTGGTCTTGCCCGCGCCGTTGGGGCCGAGGACTCCGTAGACCGCCCCGGTGGGAACGGTCAGGCTGACACCGTCGACCGCGCGTTGCTTACCGAATGTCTTGACGAGGCCGTCGGCCTCGATAGCTGGTGTGGTCATGGGACAACGATCGCCCCGACCGCTTGCACGACGCGTACGTCGCGCTTGCGTCACCTTTCATGTGCCGCGTGGTGTCACCTCTTGCGTGGTGTCACAGTGGCAGCGAGGTCTCCGTCAGGCCGACGCCACCGGTCCCGCGCAACTTCCTGAACCATTCGGTGCCGAAGGCGGTGGTGAGTTGTTCGATGGGCATCTGCAGAAACGGACCGAAATCGCCGACCTGGGTCTCGTGCGCTTCCATGGCGGCCCGCTTCGCCGCGATCACGCTGGACACGTCGACCACCGTGGTGATCTCGGTTTCCGGCAGTCCGAACGTCTCCATGTCCGGCGGTGACGCCTCCTCGCCCCAGTGCGGATTTGCCTCCATCAGTCGGCGCATGTGATCGCGGTTGGTCGTGGTTTCGTACACGTACCTGGTCTCGGCGATCTCGGTGGCGCGCTTGCCGACCACGTGCACCTGAATGTGGTCGGGGTGGCCGTATCCACCGTTCGGGTCGTAGATGGTGACGACGTCGGCCTGCTCTTCGAGCAGCACGTCGGCCAATCGCCCCGCCGCGGTGTCGACGTCGACGTTGCAGAAGGCCTCCGGATTGGCATTTTCCGGAGTGCCCGCCAGGCCGGAATCGGCGTAGTGCAACCGAACGATGCGGTCCACTCCCAGAACGGCGGCCGAACGATCCAGCTCGGTGCGTCGGCGCTCTGCCAGGGTCTCGCCGTCGGTGAGGATTCCGTCCGGAAACTCTCCGAGGGCACCGTCGGTTGCCGTGACGAGTACGACGCGATGGCCGGCATCGGCAGCCAGACGCATCACCCCGCCGGTGCCGAACACTTCGTCGTCGGGATGTGCATGGAAGCAGACCAGAACACTCATGCGTTGAATGCTTGCACGTCGAAGTGGGTGCGGCCCAGTCGGCGGGCCAATACGATCGTCGGGTGACCACACAGCGGTCGTCCTCGATACGTTCGTACTGGCGGGATTCACGAGCGGATCGGTACTGCCGCGCACTACATCCCGTCGGGATCTTCTTCGCTCTCGTGTTCTACGCGCTGTCGATGACTCCTTCTCTGTTGCCCCGTGCGTGGTATCTGCAGGCGGTGGCCACCGGTATCAGTGTCGCGATCGGTTACGGCGTGGGATGCCTCATTGCCTGGGTGGTCCGGCTCTGCGGAGTGTCACCGGACTGGTCGCAGCAGTGGCGTCGACGTGGGTGGTGGGCGCTGGCCGCGGCTGCGGTGGTGGTGATTCCGCTGTTCCTGATCCTCGGATCGTGGTGGCAGCAGATCGTCCGCAAGCTGGTCGGTGTGGAAGACCCCGGCCGGCCGCTGTATGTCGCGGTGCTGGTGCTCTCGTTGGTGGTAGCGGTGGCCGTGCTTGCTCTCGGACGCCTTCTGCGCAGAGCGACTCGGGCACTGACGCGCTGGGGCAAGCAGTACGTACCGAGGCCGGTGGCGAGGATCGCCAGCGTGATCGTGGTTGCGCTGCTGGTGGTGTTCGCTGTCAATGGCGCATTGATTCGGGGAATCGTGGCCGTCGCGGAGAAGTCCGCATCGACTGCCGACCGCGGCAACCACGATGGAGTGGAAAAGCCCACGGCGGAGGAGCTTTCGGGTTCGGATGCCTCGAACGAGGAATGGGATTCGCTGGGGCAGGAGGGTCGACGGTTCGTCGTCTCGGGAGCATCGCCCGACGAGATCAGCGACTTCACCGGAAGACCTGCAGTGCAACCGATCCGCTCGTACGCCGGAGTCGAGTCGGCCGACACCGTCGAGGGCGTCGCAGATCGGGTGGTGGCCGAACTCGAACGTACCGGCGCATTCTCGCGGGCCGTGCTCGGTGTCGCGACCACCACCGGACGTGGGTGGGTCAACGAATCCGTGGCCGGCCCCCTCGAGTATCTGTACGACGGTGATTCGGCAATAGCGTCGATGCAGTACTCGTTCCTGCCGAGCCCGATGGCATTTCTGGCCGACCGGCAGACCCCGCAGGATGCCGGACGAGCACTCTTCGAGGCGATCTACGCGGTGTGGAGCGAACTTCCGGAAGATTCACGACCCAAGTTGGTGCTGTTCGGTGAGAGCCTCGGTGCCTACGGCGGGCAGGATGCATTCAGCGGTGCCCAGGACATGATCGCCCGCATCGACGGTGCCCTGTGGGTCGGCAACCCGAACTTCACTCCTCAATGGGCCCGCATCACCGGTGGACGCGACGCCGGTTCCCGCGAGATCCTGCCTGTCATCGACGGCGGCGAACACGTCCGTTTCGCCGGGTCTTCCGGTGACCTCGACATCGGCGGACCGTGGGAGGAGCCGCGAATCGTTTACTGGCAGCACGCATCCGACCCAATCGTGTGGTGGTCACCCGATCTGATCCTGGGCCGACCCGACTGGCTGAACGAACCGCGTGGCACCGACGTCGACCCGGGAGTGCAATGGTTCCCGTTCGTCACGTTCTGGCAGTTGACCTTCGATCAGGTTTTCTCCACCGACGTCGACGACGGTCACGGCCACAGCTACGGAGCCGACGCGGTGCGGATGTGGGCCGACATCCTCGATCCGCCCGGCTGGACGGACGCCGACGTGGAGCGACTGTACGAGAAAATGGCGGGTTGAGCTGATCGTCCGCTGCCGCTGCCGCTGCCGCTGCCGCGGCCCCTGCCCTGCCCCTGCCCCGGCCCCTGATCGAGCGCAAACGCGCGCGCGTTTGCCGGACGTGCGCGAGTTCGCTACCTCTGCGCCATCTATTTCGCGCGCACCTGGCGAATGCGCTCGCGTTCGTGCGTGAGACAGTGACTCATGTCGCCCAACGATGAGCCCTGTTCAGGCACCGACCTGGCGACTGTTCTGGAGCTCGAGCGAGAGTTGCAGACCCCGGAATGTCGACGCAACCGCGGGCGGCTGGTCAGTCTGCTCGCCGAGGACTTCACCGAAGTGGGAGCCTCGGGCGCGGTGTGGGACAAGGCGTCGATCCTCGACCTACTAGGCGGCGAAGATTCTGTGGAGATCGAGGTGCTCGAACTGAGTGGGCGAGCAATCAGTACGGATTTGGTTCTGGTGCATTGGATTTCGAAGACTTACGAAATGCGAGCGCGTCGAACCTCGCTGTGGCGTCGCACCGAATCCGGCTGGGAATTGGCGCACCATCAAGGCACGCCGCTGAACTGACCGCCGCAACGCGCTCGCGTTTGCCGAACGCGCGCGGGTTCGCCGACTATCTCGCGCGCACCTGACAAACGCGCTCGCGTTTGCGCCCGAACGAGCCGAGCAGCGGCCCGCTCACCGCTTCCCCAGCATTGCCCGCAATTCTGCTCGATTCAGTTTTCCCGGGCCTCGGGTCGGCAGTGATTCGACCAGAAACAATTCACGTGGCGCGGCCGTGATGTCCAACGACGATGCGACGTGAGAGCGTAACTCCGCCAACGTCACCGGCGCAGAGGCGACCACCGCGACCACCACTTTCTGGCCGAGGCGCTCGTCCGGCAGTCCGACGACCGCGCACTCTTGGACTGCGGGATGCGTTGCCAGCGCCGCTTCGACGACCTGCGGTACGACGGTCAAGCCACCCGTCGAGATGGCCTCGTCGAGTCGGCCGGTAATGCTCAATACCCCGTCGACCAGCGTTCCCGCGTCGTCCGTGCGGAACCATCCCGGCTCGGCGAACGCCGGGTGCTCGGGTAATCCGCGATATCCCGAGGCCAGGGTTCTTCCGCCCAACACGACCCGGCCCGCGTCGATGCGTACCACCGTGTTGCGCAGCGGAACTCCGTCGTACACGCAGCCGCCTGCGGTTTCGCTCATGCCGTACGTTCGAACCAAGCGGATCCCTGCCGCATGTGCCTTCTCCCGCAACGGAATTGGCGTGACAGCCCCGCCCAGTAGCACCGCGTCGAGCGAGGCCAACGCAGCCACGGCCTCGGGGTTCTCGAATGCCTTCACCAACTGGCCGGGAACCAGTGACGTGTAGCGCAGGGGACCCGACATTCGGCCCACGGACTCGATCAGGGCGACCGGGTCGAATCCGTGGGACACATCCATGATCACCGGCGAGGTTCCGGCGAGCACGCTGCGCAGCAAGACCTGCATCCCGGCGATGTGGTGTGCGGGCAGCGCCAGCAACCACGAGCCGGGCCCGCCGAGCCGCTCCTCGGTGGCCGTCGCCGACGCGACCAGAGCGGACGCAGACAGCATGGCACCCTTGGGTATTCCCGTTGTGCCGGACGTTGCGACGACCAGTGCGACGCCGTCGTCGACAGGAGTGCCGGGTGCCAGGGCGTCGTGCAGGCGTCGGATCTCGCGCGGGTCGTCGGCGGGAACAGGAAGTAGGGCCGGTCCGTCACCGGCCAGCACACGGCTCAGCCGCGGCAGGATGTCTGCCGCGGCCGGTCCGGTCGGAATGGGAACGCTCTCGAGCACACGTACGAGGTTAGTCCTCGCGGCGCAGCGTGAACGGGTCGGCCAGTGGCCAGCCACCGGCGGCGAGGTTCGCGCGTACCCGGTTGACGTCCTCTTCCCGGGGCATCTCGTTGGTGACCTTGGTGATGGTGACGGAAATACCTGCTTTGTCGGCGGGCAGCTGACCGTCGGCGATGAGGGCGTCCATCACCGACTGCACTTCGTCGTCGGACAGTCGCCGATTCAGAAGAGCAAGGAGGGGAACGTAATCCGCTTCGGGTACCCCGTCGGGATACCCACCGCGAAGCCACCCGACTATCGAGTGGAGGAACGACGGGACCGACATGGACTTACAGGGCCGCCGGATCCGCGAGCGGCCAACCACCGGCTGCCAGCCGCGCCGAGACACGAGAGATGTCCTCGGCCGTCGGCTCGGCGTCGATCTGTTCGCGGATGTACGTCGCGATCTCGTCGGTCGAAATGGCACCGTCGTCGAGTGCGCCGTTGGCGGGAGAGACGAGTTCGAGAACTATCTCCTGCACCTGAGCGTCGGTGAGTGCGGCGCGGCGCAGGAGCGCGACGAGCGGGAAGCGGTCCTTGGGCGGAACGCCCTCGGGATATCCGGCTCGGAGCCATTCGAGCACCGAGGCCGGAAATGCGGTCTTGGTGGAGTCTGTCATGAGAGCTGTACCCCTTCTCGGGTGTCAGAAGACGGAGATGCCGAATGTGCTGTCGAGGAAGTTCTTCATGATGAAGAGGATTCCGGCCACGATCGCGACGACGACTACTGCGAAACAGAGGACGGCCGCGGCAGTGGCGACGGCCGGCCGGGCCACCCGGGTGGTGCCTGCGGCGGTGGCCTCGTCCGAGGGTTCACCGACCGAGAGTGCCTTGAGTCCGAAAGCGAAGATCGCGGGCAGTCCGGCACCGAGCAGGAGTCCGACGAGAACTACCTGCCAGAGCGAATCGAGCGTGTGCTTGAGGGTTTCCATGGTGTCTTCAGACCTTCGCGGGGGAGTCGGCTTCGGTGGCGGCGGGAACGAGTCCGCCGTCCCACTCGGCGTTCACGTTGTCCGGATCGACGGGTTCGCGGCGCGAGCGGATGTACATGACTGTGGCCAGGCCGACGAGGATGGCGAAGACCACGAGGATGCCGGGCAGACCGCCGATCGTGTGTGCGAGCAGCCAGCACGCGGCACCGACCACTCCGGCGAGCGGCAGGGTGATGACCCAGGCGACGGCCATGCGGCCTGCGACGTTCCATCGCACTGCGGCACCGGGCTTGCCGAGTCCCGATCCGAGGATGGAGCCGGTGGCAACCTGGGTGGTCGAGAGCGGGAGGCCGAGGTGGCTCGACGTCAGAATGATTGCTGCAGAAGATGATTCGGCGGCCATGCCCTGCGGAGATGCGATCTCGACCAGGCCCTTGCCCAGGGTGCGGATGACGCGCCAGCCACCGAGGTAGGTGCCCAACGCGATGGCGAGTGCACAGGTGACCTTGACCCACAGGGGCATCTCGGCATCGGGTGAGACGGTGCCGTAGGCAACGAGCGCCAGGAAGATCACGCCCATCGTCTTCTGGGCGTCGTTGGTGCCGTGCGCGAGCGAGACGAGCGAGGCCGAACCGATCTGGCCCCAGCGGAATCCGCGCTCCTTCGACTTCTCGGGAACTGCGTCGGTGATGCGGTAGATGATCCAGGTTCCGACGGTGGCCACGAGGCCGGCGACGATGGGGGCGAGCACGGCGGGCAAGACGATCTTGCTCCACACCCCGTCCCATACGACACCGCTGGTTCCCAGCCCCGCCATGGTGGCACCGATGAGGCCGCCGAACAGAGCGTGCGAGCTGCTCGACGGGATGCCGAGCAGCCAGGTGGCGAGGTTCCACAGGATGCCGCCTACGAGGCCGGCGAAGATGATGGTGAGCAGGGCTTGGCCGCCGGTGTCGCCGAGGTTGACGATGCCTTTCGCGACGGTGGCAGCCACCTCTACGGACAGGAAGGCGCCGACCAGGTTGAGGACGGCAGACAGGGTGACCGCGACCTTGGGCTTCAGTGCCCCTGTCGCGATCGACGTCGCCATGGCGTTGGCGGTGTCGTGGAAACCGTTGGTGAAGTCGAAGGCCAATGCCGTCACGACCACCACGAGAAGTACGAGGAATTCAGCGCTCACGGTGGAAAGTGTGGGACATGAACGTTGTTTCGCGGAAATTTCTTGCGAAGTGTTCTTCTTGGGCGCTGTGAAGTCGCCCGCAGTTCATCTTCCGTTCACCTTTTTGCCTTATATGTCCAATTTTGCTGTGTCGCAGCACACGGCGGTCGTCGCCTCGAACCGAGCCGTTGTGGAACAGTGGAAACCGTGAAGGGATCGAGCATGGACGACGCGGTGTCGGCCGCTCTGTCGTATTTCGATTCCGTCGATCCCGCGCTCGCTGCCGATGCGCGTCTGGGGTGGGACGGTCTGATCGGCGTGTCTCCGCCTGCGGGCCCCACGCAACATTCTGTGCAGTCCTTTCTCTGGGTCTATCTGCGGCACGCCGCGGAGGGTCCCGATCGCGGCGTCGACATCGCTCGCGCGCTCGGCGAGTTGCTCGACCGCCTCGGCCGCGTCGGATACGCGGACATCGCGCGCAGCGCGGTCACCGAGGAGCTCGTCCGAACGCTCGACGATGCGGCCTGGTTGCAGAAGTACCGCGCGGCCACCGATCAGTCGGGCATCGGTGCCCTCGACACCGAACTGGTGACCTGGCAGGACGCCCCCACCGGCATCGAGCGGGTCATCGTCGAAAAGATCGGCGAGACACTGGAAGTGGCGACCATCGCCGGCGAGTTCGAACCGTCGAGGCCGGGTGGTAGACCTCTCGGTGCCAACGCGCGGGCCATGCGACGACGCGGCGTCACCGACGCGGTGCTGACCTCCGATCGCGGGAGGGACCACTCCGAGGCCGTTCTGCTGGAGCAACTACTCGACCACCGCATCGAACTCTGGAGTGGTTACAGCGCACCGCGGGCCGAGCTCTATCTGGGGCTGCGCGACGCGCTGCACGATGCCGTCGAGCCGATGTACGGCTGCGTGCGCAGGCTGGAGACCTTCATCCGATGCATCGGCGACGGTGTCGCCTTGACCGATGCCGGCTACTTGCCCGACGAGCTCGTGGCAACCATCGCGTCCACCGTTTTCCCCCCGAACGAGCGTCCCTCCCATGTCGGTCGTGAACTCGACACGGAGAAGATTCTCGTGCTCCGACGCCTGCTCATGCGGGTGCGTCTGCTGCGTCGATCCGCCGGGCGGTTGGTGCCCACGGCCCGCACCCGGCAGCTGAGCTCCGACGGGCTGTGGCGCGTACTCACCGGCGGCATCGTCGGCACTGGATATCACCCGGACACGATTGCCGCGGAGGTGATTCTTGCTCGCATGATCGTCGGTCAGGACGTCGCCGACGTGGAGACGAGCGCCGACGACCTGGCGCGACTGTTGCGTGCCGAAGGATGGACCCACGCAGGCAAGGCTCCGTCTCCCGAGCATGCCGAACCCCTGGCCAGGACCTTGGTGGCCGAGCTGAGTGCACTCGGAGCAGTCGAGTTCTCGGAAGGCGATCGTACGTCCGGGTCGCACACTGCCGGAGCGGTCGCGACCGAAGAAGGCAAGCGGCTCGCAGCTGCAGTGCTGCGGCACCGGCTTCTCCACACGCGCTATCCGTCGTTGTGACCACTCCGAGTTGGGCTATCGGTCGAATCTGCCGAACTCGCCCGGTTAAGCTCACGTGGATCCGGTTCCAGAACGGGCCCGGTCTTGGGTGAGGAGATGCCGGTGGACGGTGAGGTCGCGGACACCGCGCGCTCCCAGTCCCGCCGACAGAGCGACTCCGCTCGTCGATATCTCGATTTCGAGGCGACCACTCCAGCGCTGCGTTCGACGGTCGAATTCGCCGCTCGCAGCGTCGGATTCGCCATCGCCCAGCTCAACGTGCTCGACGAAGACACTCAGTACACGCTGGTCAACGTCGGCGGGCCGCCGGTGTCCACCGTCGACCGAGCCGACACGCTGTGCGACGACGTGGTGCGAACCGGGGACCCCGCAGTCGTCGCGCTGGGGCGCGTGCACGCCACCACCCGGCAGCGCGCCATCCTCGACGACAACGGCATCGCGTCCTACGCCTCCGTTCCCTTGCGCGGTCGAGAAGGTCTGGTCATCGGCACCCTGTGCCTGCTCGATCGCACGCCGCGATCGCTCTCGGGTGAGCAGATGCAGGAACTCGAACAGTTCGCGTCGGTGCTGGAGGAGCAACTCGATCTGCATCGCCGCGTCGGATCCGGGGTCATCCGCCTGGGCAGCGACAACGACATCGCCGACTCCATCGCCGACGGTCACATCGTGCCCTGGTTCCAGTCGATCGTGGATCTGCGGACCGAGGAGATCGTCGGCTTCGAGGCGTTGGCGCGCTGGCACCACCCCACCCGCGGGATGGTGGTACCGGCGGATTTCGTCCCGTTCGCCGAGGCCAGCGAACTGATCATCGACGTCGACCTCAGCGTGCTCACCCAGGCCGCCGCCGAGATGAAGAAGTGGCACGTCCACCGTCCCGACCTTCGGCTGACAGTCAACATTTCCGGACGCCACCTCGCACACCCCGACGGCGTCAGCCACCTCGAACGCGCCATCGCCTCGTCCGGAGTGTCCCCGTCGTCGATCTCGCTCGAACTCACCGAAACCACCGCCGTGACACCTGGCCCGCTGCTGCGCAGGCACATCGACGACGTGCACCGACTGGGCTTCCGGGTGCTGCTCGACGATTTCGGTTCGGGCTGGTCCTCGCTCGAACGGTTGGTGACATTGCAGCCCGACGGCATCAAGATCGACGGTCACCTGACGCGGTTCGTCGATACCGTCGCCGGGCGCGCGATGATCAGGTCGCTGGCCGGAGTGGCGAAGGACCTCGATCTGACGATGATCGTCGAAGGCATCGAAAGCCGCGAACAGGCCGACGCCGCACTCGAACTCGGGTGCACCCTGGCACAGGGGTATCTGTGGTCGCGGCCGCAGTCGGCGCAGTCGGTACTGCGTACGATCGCCGACAGCGTGGGCAGTGGTTAGCGGTTGTCTCGTCGGAGCGGGTGATCCTGCGGGATCTGCACCAGCACGATCCGAATCCCGTCCGGATCCTCGATCCACATCTCGATCAGGCCCCACGGCTCCGTTCGCGCCTCGCGCACGATCGGAATCCCCGCTGATTCCAATTCTTCGGTTGCCGAAACGATGTCGCGTACCTGCAGCCACAGCGCGCCGGAGAACGTTCCTGGCTCGTCGCCGCGATGATGCGACGCGATCTCGAGCAAACCCTGGCCCACGAACAACACCGTGCCGCCGGGATACTCCCGAAACACGGCAAGAGAGAGGCCATCGCGATAGAACTCGAGGGTCTTCCGATAGTCGGCCGGCCGCAGAATTGTCCGAGAAGCGAGGATGTCCACCCCGCATGGATACCACGCTCACGCGTGGTCGTTCCGGATCATGGTCGTTCCGCGGGCTCCACTCGGCGGGTTCGACTCACAGGACGCTCTTGATCACCCGATCGCCGCCCGCAGCCTTGGCCTCGTACATCATCGAGTCCGCCACCCGTGTTGCGCGCGTGACGATGTCGACGTCCTGGTCCCACAGCGCCGAATCCCAGTACACGATGGCTGCCCCGATGCTGACGGTCACCGAGACGGAGTCGGCCGGGTCGCGTAGGGCTCGGCGCACTCCGTGGATCAGCGCGTCGATGTGCAATCGCGACGTCGACACCACGGCGAGGTACTCCTCACCGCCGGTGCGGGCGAGCACCCCGTACTCGCCGAGGTGGGATCCGAGCCGCTCGGCGACGCGCACGATGACCGCGTCTCCTTCCTCGTGCCCGTAGCGGTCGTTGACGGCTTTGAAGCGGTCGATGTCCACCACCAGTACACCCACGCATCGATCCTGGTCCCGCCCGAGCAGCCACACGTCGTCCACGGCCGCGTCGAGTCCGCGTCGATTCAGCAACCCGGTGAGCGGATCGAGAAACGAACTTCGAGCGTCCTCGGTCAGGACGGCCACCAGCAGGTGCGAGGTCAGCGGAACCCCGGCAATCGCCAACAGCACCACGTTGGTCCGGAAGATCAACGATGCGATGTCCACGTCGTCAGCGGCGTGGGTCGCCACTGCGGCCGCGACAGTGCACGCCACTGCGAAGAACAAATGGGCCACCAGCCAGCGCGGGCTGAGGAAGAACGTGCAGAAGGTGCCGATCACGGCGAACAGGGCGCAGGTGAGAATCGCGTCCACAATCGGGTTGATCAGAAGTGTGGATGCTGTGCCCAGGTCGGCGAACACGGCGAATGCCACCACCCCCAATCGGCCGGGGAACGGCCTGGTGATCCACGCGGCCGCGACCACCACGACCATGACGAGCAAGACGGCTTTCCAGCCGATCGCGACGATGCTCCGCGAGGTGTCGACGGAAAAGAGGGACACCACCGCTAGAGCGCCGTAGTTGAGCGTCAGGACGGCCATCACCCAGCGGATGAGTCGTCCGGTGGGACGCGAGTTCTGAAAGTCCGCCATCCAGCGGTAGTCGAAGGGCTGGGTGAACCAGGCTCGGACCGCCTTCACAGCACCGCCTGGGGAGTTCACGAGCGGGTCAGAAATATCGAGGGAACGGCGACCAGTCGGGCTCGCGCTTGTCCAGGAAGGCGTCGCGCCCCTCCACGGCCTCGTCCGTCATGTACGCCAGGCGAGTCGCTTCACCGGCGAACAGCTGCTGGCCCACCAGGCCGTCGTCCTGCAGGTTGAACGCATACTTGAGCATCCGTTGCGCCTGAGGGGACTTCGCGTTGATCTTCGCGGCCCACTCGATGGCCGTGTTCTCGAGCTCGGCGTGATCGACCACCTTGTTCACCGCGCCCATGCGGTGCATCTCCTCGGCCGAGTACGTCTCGCCGAGGAAGAAGATCTCTCGGGCGAACTTCTGACCGACCATCTTGGCCAGGTACGCGCTGCCGTAGCCACCGTCGAAGCTGCCGACATCGGCGTCGGTCTGCTTGAACCGAGCGTGTTCGCGGCTCGCCAGCGTCAGATCGCACACCACGTGCAGGCTGTGGCCTCCGCCCGCTGCCCAGCCGTTGACCAGGCAGATGACGACCTTGGGCATGAATCTGATCAACCGCTGCACTTCCAGGATGTGCAGGCGGCCGGCGCGAGCCTTGTCGACCGTCTCGGCCGTTTCACCGTCCGCATACTGGTAGCCACTTCGTCCACGAATGCGCTGATCGCCGCCGGAGCAGAAGGCCCAGCCGCCGTCCTTGCTGCTCGGCCCGTTTCCGGTGAGCAGCACCGTTCCCACGTCGGAGCTCACCCGTGCGTGCTCGAGCGCGCGGTAGAGCTCGTCGACGGTGTGCGGCCGAAACGCGTTGCGAATCTCGGGACGATCGAACGCAACTCGCACGGTCGCGTCGGACACGTGCCGGTGATACGTGATGTCGGTCAGATCTTCGAAACCGGGAACGGGGAGCCACAGCTCGGGAGTGAAGGTCACGGGCGTCAGCTTAACGGTGGTCGGGGTTGCATCCGTGCCGACCGGTCGGTGCAGCTAGCGTGCAGTCATGACCGATCCGAAGCAGCTCGACCGCGATTACGGCCATCACGGAGACAGGAGTGGAGCCCGCGGAACGACCCGAGGGGGCTTCCCGCGTTTCGTGCCGGCGAAGGTGGGCCCGGAATACGGGCAGCTGCTCGAGGCCTTGCGCACGGTGCAGGACCTCGCGGTGTCCACCTCGCTGCCTGCCGAGGTCGCCGAGACAGCCGCAGGCAAGGCCCGAGAATTGGTCGAGCTGTTGACGCCGCACGTGGTGGCCGAGGGCCGTCAGACGGCCGGGCGAGTTCCGCGTCTGCCGGGGCGCGGCTCGCTGTTGCTGATGCCCTGGATCATCGAAAAGATCGACGCCGACGGCGTCCGCAGCCGGGGCATGTTCCGGCGTTTCCATCTCGGTGGTAACTCCGCCGCGCACGGCGGCACGCTGCCACTGCTGTTCGACGACCTCTTCGGCCTGATCCAGCACGCCTACGGAAGGCCCATCAGCCGCACGGCGTACCTGCACATCAACTACCGCAAGGTGACGCCGCTCAACACCGAGCTGGTCGTCGAGGGTGCAGTGGACAGGGTGGAAGGACGTAAGACGTTCATCAACGCTCGGCTCACCGATCTGGACGGCAACCTGTTGGCCGACTGCGAGGCGTTGATGGTGCAGTTGCTTCCGGGGCAGCAATGATCCCGGCGGCCGACGATCTGCTCGACGGCGCACACGTGCTCTCGATGCCGATGCGGACGAAATTCCGTGGCATCACCACCCGCGAGGTGATGTTGATTCAGGGGCCCGCCGGATGGGGTGAGTTCTCGCCGTTCACCGAGTACGACGACGGCGAATCGGCTCCGTGGTTGGCGTCGGCGATCGAGGCTGCGTGGGAGGGCCCGCCGAGCCCACTGCGTCGACGCATCCCGGTGAACGCGACGGTTCCTGCGGTGCCTGCCTCCGAGGTGGCGTCGGTGCTGAGTCGGTCTCCCGGGGCCGAGACGGCGAAGGTGAAGGTGGCCGAGAAAGGGCAGACCCTCGCCGACGACGTCGCTCGCGTCCGCGCAGTGCGCGAGCTGGTGCCGCGGGTCCGAATCGACGCCAACGGCGGCTGGACCGTCGACGAAGCGGTGACGGCGCTGGCAGCCCTGACAGCCGACGGTCCGCTCGAGTACGCCGAGCAACCGTGCGCCACCGTTGCCGAGCTCGTCGAACTGCGGCGTCGAACACCGGGGATACGGGTGGCCGCCGACGAGAGCATCCGCCGAGCCGAGGACCCGATGAAGGTCGTGCGGGCAGGCGGAGCCGACATCGCGGTACTGAAGGTCGCTCCGCTGGGCGGGATGCGGGCGGTGCTCGAACTGGCCGGTGAACTGGGGGAGTACGGCGTGCCGGTGGTGGTGTCGAGTGCACTCGATTCCGCGGTCGGTATCTCGGCCGGGTTGGCCGCAGCCGCTGCGCTGCCGCATCTCGAATTCGCGTGCGGATTGGGGACGGGCAGCCTGTTCGTCCGTGACGTCGCCCCGGCACCGGACGTGGTCGACGGAACGTATCCGGCCGCGCGCGCCGAACCGGATGCGCAGGCCTTGATCGAACTCGGTGCCGACGCCGAGCGCACGCAGTGGTGGATCGATCGAGTTCGGCGCTGCCACGCCCTTCTGCGGTAGTCTTGCGCCCGGTCCGCGTTGGGCCGCTACACATCTGGGAGGAACTTCGAAGTGGTTGCTGCACTGAAGGATTCGCTGCTCGACGAGTCGAAGGCCGACGCGCTGCGCGTCGATGTCCTGGCGCTGATCGACGCCGAGGTTGCGGACAAGAAGGGCGCGAGCGGGCTCGCGGTCAAGGGGGGATACGGCGCAGTGAAGAAGGTCGGGCCGTCGTACATCGACAGTGCGGTCTCGGCTCTGTGGCCCGATTTCGTGGACAAGCTCGACCCGTTCTGGCAGTCGTACAACGCTGCCCCGCAGGGCACGTTCGGTGAGTACCTCGCCGCGAACGGCGACGCCGCGTCCGACGCACTGCTCTCGGTCACCGATGCGCGCATCGAGGAAACCGACAAGTCCGTCGTCAAGAAGTTCTACGGCAGCCTGCGTGGCTCGGCCAAGAAGAACGTCACCGAGGCACTGCCTCGGGTGGGTGACCTCGTCACCAAGCACGCCTGAGCGGCTTCGCCGCATGTGACCGGAAACTCGTACCCTGCTACGAGTTTCCGCTCACATGCGCGTAGCGCTCAACCGCTCCCAATCGGCCTCGGTCTGATCTGCGTACAGCCGCGCGAATCGGCCGAGAGCGACGTCGAGCTCATCGGAATCGCCCGTGTATCCCGAGATCATCGACGCGCCGCTGGTGCGGGCATGTCCCTTGGCCAGGAGGCGCCCCACCACCCGCGCGTAGTCCACCAGGGCCGGTGCATCGATCGACGAGAGATCGATCGTCCCCTTCATGTTGCGGAACTGCCGCACGTAGTACTGCCGTCCGGCGATGGTGGTCCAGCCCAGCAGCGGATCGCTCACCGTCTGCAGATCCTGTTGGTACTCCACGACGCGCTGTCCCTGATGGTCGTGCCACGCCGATTCACCGTGCACGTACGGTGCGAGCACCGACCGTCTGGCCTGCTTGAGCTGCAGAAACACCACATCGTCCTCGCTGGTGCCCTCGAGTAGCGCGACGTACGCCCGAAGCCCGACACTGCCGACTCCGACGACTCGGTGCGCGACGTCGATCAACGTGTATCCCCCCAGCACCCGACGCCAATGCGGGGTGAGGGTGAGCAGGTATTCGTCCAGCCCGACGGCGAGGAGCTCTTCGTCCTTCGCCGAGATGCGTGTGGTGATCGGCGGCTCCTCGACGATCCTGCGCGTCCCCTCGTGCTCCTCGGTGAATCGAGGTAACACGCGGTCACTGGTGCGCCGACGCGCTTTCTTGGTGGCGCGCTTGATCTCCTTGCGCAACGATCCGGCGGTGGCGTCCCGCTGCAGTTTCTCCGCCGTCAGACGCTGGAACGAACGCGACATCAGCGGCTCGTCCGCAAGCCTGGCCACCTCGATCCGATACGAGGACACACAGGCGGTGACGGCGTCGCGGCACTGATCCTCGCTGCGTCCGTTCTGCCGCCCGGCCACCCAGATGCTGGCAGCGAGGCGTCGTAGATCCCACTCCCAGGCTCCCGGATGCGCCTCGTCGAAATCGTTGAGGTCGATGACGAGGTCACGTTCCGGCGAGGCGTAGAAGCCGAAATTGCCGAGGTGGGCGTCGCCGCTGATCACCGGGTTGATCCCGGTCGAGGGCAGCATCGCGACGTCCCGGGCCATGACGATGGCCGTTCCGCGCAGAAATCCGTACGGGGATTCGACCATCCGCTCGAGGCGCGTGGGAATCAACCATTCGATTCGGCCCTGGTGCGAGTACTCGATCTGCTTGACCGGGTCGGGGCGATCCGGCGGCGCTGTCCACTCCCCGAGCGAGGCGATCGGCACCTTCTCGCGCAGGCGTCGGCCCAATTCGTACCGCTCGGCCCGGGGGAGTGGCCGAGCGCGCAGTGATGCGTACGGTGCGCCGTCGACCCCTACCGAGTCGGTGACGACGGTGTGACCTTTTACGGAGCCGGACATGTGAGATCACACTAATCGAGCGCTACGGGGCGGCTTTACCGAACTTCCAGTATCCGGTGAAGCAGATCTGCGACTTGGGCACGGAACGCTCGTTCACCAGGTATCGGCGCAGGCCCGTCGCCAGTCCCTGTTCCCCTGCCACGTAGACGTGGGGATCGCCGTCCGGCAGCTCGGCCTTCTGCACCGCGGCCAACGCGGCCTCGCCCGGCTTGGCAAGGTCGTTGGGGCGCACGATCCATTGGATCTCGACGCCTGCCTGCACGTTCTGTTTCTGGATATCGGCCTCGGTAGGAACTTCGATGAAGGCCTTGACTCGAACGTCCTCCGATGACGACCGCAGAATGCCGAGAACGGCCGGGGCCGCACTCTCGTCGCCGACGAGCAACTGCCAGCTCGACCGTCCGTCGTCGGTGTAGATGCGCCCTTCGTCGAGGATCGCGACACGGTCGCCTGGCGCGGCCTTCTGCGCCCACACCGACGCCGGGCCACTGTGGCCGGCTCCACTCCCGTCTTTCTGGGTCGTTCCGCCGGCTCCACTCCCGTGCACCACGAAGTCCACGTCCAGCTCCGGGCCGTCGCCGTGCTTGCCCTGTCCCGCAGCCCGGTACCGGCTGATGGTGTAGTTGCGAACCACCGGCTTGGTGTCCTTGGAGAACGCCAGATACTGCGCGTACCAGAGCATCGAGGTGGTGCTGGGGATGCGCGGCTCGTCCTGGCCCGGCTGCGGCAGAAACAGGCGAAACCAGTGGTCGTAGCCCATGTATCGGAAGTTCGACAACGAATCGCCGCCGAGGGTGACCCGGATGAAGCTGGGGCTGATTCGGTCGCTCTCGAGCACGGTGAGGCGGTAGAAAGCGGGCTTGTCCGGCTTGAGGTACTTGCTCATGTCGCAGAGGTTAGCCGACCCTAATCACCGATGGGGTTGCGTCGATGTCTCAGTCGGGCCGGCCGCGGCGATAGCGCTGGACCACCTTGGCTCCGACGGGCACTGCGAACAACATCATGAACACCCGGATGACCTGGGCAGCCACGACGAACGTCACGTTCGCGCCGGTCGAGGCCGCGATGGCAAGTACCGCGTAGACCCCGCCCGGAGTGGTCGCGAGGTACCCCTCGTACCCGCTCGTTCCGGTTGCCGACGCCAACCACAATCCGAGCATCGCGCAGCCGACCGTGACGGCGATGATCAACATCAGCGATGCGGGCAGCACCCGTGAGATCGACTTGAGGCTGGCGACGGTGAAGCGCAGTCCGGCCTGCCAGCCGATCACGATGTACGCCGCCCACAGCAACAGCGTCGGGACGGATGCGTCGAACGAGACGCCGAGTACATCGGCGAGCGTCGCCATGATCAGGGGGCCGAGCAGGGCGGGGGCGGGCAGCCGGATCGCGCGAGCCAGCACCACGCCGATGATGCCGCAGATCACGACGAATGTGAGATCGATCCAGAGCGCCTCGTGCACGTCGGCGGTGACCGTCGATTGTCCGGGCTGGGCGCGAAACACCAGGGTCGCGACCAGTGGCAACGTAGTGGTCACCAGCACGACGCGGAGGTACTGCACCACCGCCACGACTCGTTCGTCGCCGCCGAGCTCCTGCGTGATCGCCACCAGTCCCGACGCTCCGCCCGCGACCAGGGCCAGAGAACCGGTCAGCGAATCGATATCTTTGCGAAGTCCGAGCAGTGCTCCTGCCGCGATCGACAGCAGCAGGGTGCCGATGCACGCCAGCAGTACCGGCAGCCACGTATCGCCCAGCGAGCTCAGGGTCTCACGCTGCACCAGTGTTCCGATTTCGACGCCGAGTATCGCCTGCGCCGCCATCCCGAGTCGGCGCGGCAGCGGGGCCCGTTCGGTGCCCGTTGTCGGAGCCCAACCGGCGAGTGCGAACACCACGGCCACCAACAACGCAACGAACAATGCCGCCGACGGCACACCGAGCGCATCGGCTCCGACGGTCAGTCCGACCGTGACGGCTATCAGCAGCAGCCAGCGAATCAAGAAGGTCGCTCGATCTCACGAACCGCGGGTGGCAATCCCCACTCGGTACGGCCGAGGCGACTGAGCGGGGCAATGGACTCGAACTCGGGGAGTCCGTCCTCGGCGAGGAATTCGGGTCGTACCGACAGCGCGACGACGGTGCCCATGACGACGAAGCAGTTGCCCACCTCGACGACGCGATGCAGCGTCGCCTCGATGGCGATCGGTGCGGCCGCCACTCGCGGCGGTGTCACGATCGCACTGGGCTCGCTCTCGATGCCGACCGCCTCGAACTCGCTGACGCCGTGATCGAAGCTCGCCGAGCTGTCGTTGACCTGATCGACCAACGGTGCCGTCGCCAGATTGACGACGAACTCACCGGTGGCCTCGATGTTGCGCAGGCTGTCCTTTCGGCTCACCGACGTGAACTGCACGACCGGCGGCTCCACCGAGGAGACCGTGAAGAAGCTGTAGGGCGCGAGGTTCGCCACACCGTCGGCGGACACGGTGGACACCCACGCGATGGGCCTGGGCACCACCGATGCAGTCAGGAGCTGGTAGAAGCGACGTGGGGTGACCTCATCGGGTCGGAAGACTGTACGCACCCCTCAATACTGTCAAAGCCCGGTTGCGGCGGCCGACCGGAGCATCTGACACTCTGGAAACCGTGAACCCGTCCACCGCCCAGGCCACTGCTGTCGTCGACGAACTGGCGCGCAGCGGGATCGAAGACGTCGTGCTCTGTCCCGGCTCGCGTAATGCCCCGTTGGCGTTCGCGCTGCAGGAAGCCGATGCGGCCGGACGTCTGCGGTTGCACATGCGTATCGACGAGCGAACCGCCGGATTTCTGGCCATCGGACTGAGCCTGGGCAGCGGCCAACCCGTCCCGGTGGTGATGACGTCGGGAACGGCGGTGGCCAACCTCGGGCCGGCCGTACTCGAAGCGAACTACGCCCGCATCCCGTTGATCGTCATCAGTGCCAACCGGCCGTACGAGATGCTCGGTACCGGTGCCAACCAGACCATCGAGCAGCTCGGCCTGTTCGGATCCCAGGTTCGCGCAACCATCAGCCTCGGGCTCGCCGAAGAGGGGCCGAAACAGAACAGTCAGTGGCGCAGCGCGGTCTCGCGCGTCATCGCTGCGGCGCGCGGGGCTCGCTCGGGCAACGCCGGGCCCGTGCACTTCGATATTCCATTGCGTGAACCTCTGGTTCCCGCCCTCGGCGATCCGGGGGCGCGGCCCGAAGGGCGTCCCGACGGGATGCCGTGGACGTCGACCACCCAGGCGACGCTGGACGTGCCGGTCGAGCTGGACCTGACAATCGACACCGTGGTCGTCTCCGGGCACGGCGGTGCCGTTCGTCCCGAGCTCGCGGGCTTGCCGACCGTCGCCGAGCCGACCGCGCCGCTGCACGGAATTGCGTTGCATCCCTTGGCTCTGGCGCAGTTGACGCCGCGTCAGGCCGTCATCACCGGTCGTCCGACACTGCACCGTCAGGTCTCGGCGCTGCTGGCCGACCCCGCCGTCGACGTCATCGCGCTCACCACCGGGCCGCGTTGGCCCGACGTCTCGGGCAACGTGTTGGCCACCGGCACCCGTGCGGTCACCACCGGTGCGCCCGATCCCGCCTGGATCGCTCGTTGCGCTGTTCTGTCCGACAGGGCGGAACTGGCTGTGCACGAACAACTTCGAGAGCACCCCAAGCCGACGGGGCTACATGTGGCCGACGTCGTGATGTCTGCGCTGCAGCCCGGCGATCAGCTGGTGCTCGGAGCGTCCAACCCCGTGCGCGACGCAGCACTCGTCTCGACTCCGATCCCGGGCGTGAAGGTCCTCTCCAATCGCGGCGTTGCCGGCATCGACGGCACCGTCTCGACGGCCATCGGTGCCGCGATGGCCGGAAAGCGGCGCACCATAGCGCTTCTCGGGGACCTGACGTTTCTGCACGACGCAGCGGGCATGCTGATCGGAACCGGCGAGCCGCGTCCCGACGATCTGACGATCGTCGTCGCCAACGACGACGGCGGCGGTATCTTCGAGCTGCTCGAGCAGGGGGATCCGCAGTATGCGGGCGTGTTCGAGCGAGTATTCGGTACGCCACACGGAATGGATCTCGGAGCGCTGTGCGGGGCCTACCGCGTGGAGCACCGCTTGGTCGAGTTGTCGGAACTGGCAACCGAACTCACCGCGCATGCCGCGGGAATCAGGGTGTTGGAAGTGACCACGGAGCGATCGGGATTGCGGGATCTGCACGCGGCAATTCGCGCCCGGTTGTAGTAGGGGCGTGTGTACGTGCCCGACCGAGTATTCGCTGTGAAGGGAAGCCTGTGACGGGTGCATTCGAGGTACTGGTGGACGATGACCGTACTCAGCTCGAGGCGTTCATCGAGGACTACCGGATCGCGATCGAGGCAACTCTCGATGGTGTCACCGAGGAGCAGGCGCGGGAACGGTTGGTTCCTTCGGCCACAACACTTCTCGGGTTGCTCAAGCATGTGACATGGATGCAGCGAGTGTGGTTCGAGGAATGCATCGGGGGTGGGTCGAGGGTTGCGCTCGGTCTGGTGCGCAGTCCTGAAGAGTCCTTCGCCATCGACGACGACGACGACGACACCATCGTCGTCGTCATCGCAGCGCACAGGCGGGCGTGCGCGACTGCTCGAGCGGTTGTAGCCGACGTGCCACTCCATGCCGTCGTGACGAGTCATCGTGGCGGGCCTCGTACGGTGCACTGGGTATACCTTCAGGTGCTGAGGGAATTGGCCCACCACTGCGGCCACGCCGACATCCTTCGCGAACAGATTCTCGCGGCCTGATCACAGAGCTCGGTCGACCGAACGAAGGAGCTGACGAGTGAATAGAACCCTTACGAGTTACGAATCGGCTGCTGATTTGTACGTTCAGCGAACGAGACGCGATTCGACGCGGGCGTGGCAGCCATTCATCGATGAGTTCGTTGCACAGGTCGATGAGGGCCTGGTGCTCGAACTCGGAAGTGGACCCGGTTGGCACGCAGCCGAGCTCGAGCGCAGTGGTCTTCGGGTCGAGCGGAGCGACGGGGCGGCGGCTTTCGTCGACATGATGGAGAGGGACGGTTACTCGGCTCGCAAGCTCGACATCGTCACGGACGTTTTCGGTGGGATGTACGACGGAATCTTCGCCAACGCTGTCCTCCTGCATTTGAATTCGCTTCAGTTCGATGCCGTTATCGCCAAGGCAGCCGCGGCATTGCGTCCCGGCGGGATGCTTGCTTTCACCCTCAAAGAAGGCGACGGCGAGGAATGGAGTAACGAAAAGCTCGATCTTCCGCGCTACTTCAAGTACTGGCGGGAACCGGACGTTCGCGCACGCCTCGATCCGACTGTGTGGGAGTCGGTATCGATTACATCCGAGATGTCCGGCGGTGGGCAGCAGTGGCTGATGGTTCTCGCTGAGCGTTGTCCTTCCTACGCCGAGTAACTGGCCGGCGTCACCGGTCCAGTCGACGGGTGTCGAGTCGATCTGTTCCAATAGCGTTGTGAATGCACCGATTCGTTCGCTGCCGGTAAGTGTCGCCACTGGGGGAGATGCGGCCGAACTGCTTGTTCTGCAGCGTTGTTGTTGGGTTCAGGAAGCGTTTGCGAACGAGACCCTCGACATCCCGCCGCTTCGCGAGACCCTCGACGAAGTGAAGCTGTGGATCGACGAATGGAACGTCTCGATCGTGCGTGACGGCCATCGGTTGGTCGGCGCTGTTCGAGGCCGATTGGTTGGCCACACCTGGGAGATCGGCCGAGTCATGGTGGCACCGGACCTCGCGGGGCGCGGCCTCGGTCGGCGACTCCTCGACGAGTGCGAGCGACTCGCGCCCGCGGAAGCATCGACCTTCGAGTTGTTCACTGGCGCGCGAAGCAGCCGGAACATCGATTTGTACCAGCGAGCCGGCTACCGGATCGTCGATGTCGATGAGACTCCGCCCGGACATATCCGGGGCGCGATCGTGTTTCGAAAGTCCTTGTCGTGACGGTGGTATCGCGCTCCGTGCTGAGATCTATCAGGATCGCGCTTCACCCGATGGCAGCGCATCACCTGCCCCTGATGCATGGCCTGGACTCGGACCCCGTGGTGATGGAGTTTCTTCTCGGTAGAGCCCGGACGTCCGCCGAGGTCGATGAATTCTGGGGACCCCGTTGCGCAGACACTGCGGCAGACGCGGCGGGCCTCGGTTGGTGGGTCGGCTTCGACGGCGACGAATTTCTCGGCTGGTGGATGCTCGGCCGTGATCCGTCGACTGCTGGTGCGCTCACCGGCGATGATCAGGCCGAGATCGGCTGGCGGGTGATGCGCCGACGCTGGAGGCAGGTTCTGGCGACCGAAGGTGCGTTGCTACTTCTGGACCACGGATTCAATACAATTGGGCTGCAGCATATTTGGGCGGAGACGATGGCGGTCAACCTCGCGTCACGAGGGGTGATGCGCAGGATCGGGATGCGTCACGTCCGTACGGAAGTCCGCGAATGGACTGACCCGCTGCCCGGCGCGGACCGTGGCGAGGCGCTCTACGAGATCACGGCTGCGGAGTGGAAACGAGTCGCAGAGCAGCCTGAGCCACCTCAGTCCTGAGGGTTTCGGTGGACCTGGATCGATAGATGACGCCGGGATCGGTTTTGGCCGCGACAGCCGAGGTCATCCAAGTATACGGCGGTCCGAATGCGCCGACGTCCTGTCGCAGCGCATGCTCCACTCCAGATTGCGGCCCGGGGGTTCCTCGGTTTCGGGTCCTGAAGTGGAGCGTGAATTGCAGGCCGAGGCCGCCGGACTTGCTAACCCTTCTGCGCCGCAACCCATTCGAGAGTTTCGCCGGTTTCCTGATCGATCATGTCCTTGATCATCTTGTTGATCAGGTCCTCGATCTTGCCGCCGACGAGTGGAATCTTCACCGTCGATTCGCCCTTGACGATCAACTTCGCACCGGTTCCGTCGGGTCGAAGAGACAGCGTGCCGTTCACCTTCGCCGGTAGACCGGTGGTGCCGCCGATCAGCGTTCCCTCGGCGTGGTCGCCCTCGAGCGGACCCCAGTGATCGGTGCGGGAGACGATCAGCTTGCCCTTGATGACCTTCGTGACGAATCCGGGGAGTTCGGAGGTGCCGACCTCTTCGGTGATGTCGACCGTCAGACCGCCGTCGGCGTGCTTGGTCATCTCGTACCCGTCCGTCTTCTTCGCCTTGGCGAAGCGGGCTGCCCACTGGTCCTCGCTGGTGAGTGCGGCGTGCACTTCAGCGGGAGGATTGGGCGATTCGACGGTGAATTCGAAGCTGCGAGACATGAGAGCAGACGCTACCCGAGCCGAGCCCGATCGGCTGCGAAGTAATCTGTCGAAGTGACCGACACAGCCCGAGGCAGCCGAACCCTGCGCAGGACCCGGCTCGTCGTGCTCGTGGTCGCCACGTCGATTTCGGTGCTGGCGGTGTTGCTGGTGGTCGGAGCCTGGCGAAACGACGTCACCATCGATTCCGACAAGGGCACCGCCACCGCCGAAGTACTGTCGGCAGGCAAGCTGCGGTCGGCCGTCAGTTTCATCACGCCGGACGGCGTTACGCACAACCCGGCGCTCGGCGTCCTGTATCCCACCAACCTCGTCGCGGGCCAACGCATCGAGGTCGAGTACTACAAGGCCGACCCCGACGACGTCGAATTGCTGGTGCGGGTCGCAGGCCGTGACGCCACCGTCGCCGTCGTTCCGGCCGGATCGGTCATCGTCGTCACGTGGTTGATAGCCGGGCCTGTGTTGTTCTGGCTCCGTCGCAAGGAGGCGAAGTATGCGTAACGCCAAGCAGTGGGGCATCGCCGCTCTCGCCGCGGTGGCCGGGTTCGCGTTGGTGAATTTCGGCAACATCGCGTCGTCGATTGTCGTGATCGTGCTTGCCGTGGTGTTCCTTCTCGTTCTGACGACTCCGGTGCTGTATCCGCGTTCTCTGTCCGACGACGCCTCGCGAGTGCTCGCGGCCCAGAATTCGGTGCCGTTGGTCTACTGGCGTCCGGGATGCATCTTCTGCCTTCGGCTGCGAGTGGCGCTGCTGCTGCGTGGGAAGAAGGCGGTGTGGACGAGCATCCGCGAGGATCCGGCTGCGGCAGCGCGGGTTCGGTCGGTCAACGACGGCAACGAAACGGTTCCGACGGTGTTCGCCGCGTCCGAGCACCGCACCAACCCGAATCCGTCATGGGTGATCGGGCAGTTCCCCCGATAGAGCAGCGTGATCGGCCGCGCGCGTAGCGAGTCCGACGGCAAAGCCGTCCAGCAGGCTCCGTAGGCCGAAAGTGAACAATGCGGCGGCGTCGTAGTCGTAGCCTTCGCGGACTACCCAGGCGAAGGCGGGATAACGGCCCGTAGCCACCACCGCGTTCACGGCGCGGTCCCGACTGTTCAGCCATTCCTCGTTGGTCATTCCTGTATCGCGAAATGCCGCAGCCTCGGCCTCCAATCCGCTAGCGGCAGATCGGATATACGCGAACAGCGTGAGGTGCGCATTCATCGCCGCATCGACGTCGCCTGTGAGCGGACGGAGGACGGCCAGCGTTCGGTCTGCGTACAGCAGGAGGCTCGGTACGAGCTGAGGACGCGTGAGGGAGATGCTCGACGCGACCCATGGGTGGCGACGGCACGTCGACCACATACTTCGAGCAATTGCTTCCAGATCGGCTCTCCACGAGTGGCCTGTGGTTCTCGGCAGGGAATGCTCGCGCAGCACGCGGTCGACCATTGCCTCGACCAGTGCATCCTTGCCGCTGACATGCCGGTAGAGAGACATCGTCGCGACGTCCAGTTCGACTGCCACGCGGCGCATGGTCAGAGACGGCAGTCCCTCGTTGTCGGCGAGATGGATCGCGGTGGTGACTATTCGGTCGAGATCCAGCCCGAGCGGCCGCGTTGCCGAGGTCGGCAGGACGACACTGCCGTAGCCGGGGCGCGTACTGATGAGGCCCTCGCTGTTGAGGATCGCTATCACCTTCGTCGCAGTGGCCATCGCAACGCCCCAGTCGCGCATGATCGCGCGAGTCGAGGGGACTCGGTCACCCGGACCTAGGTCACCGCCGGAGATTCGGTCGCGAATGTCCGATGCGATTCGGAGGTAGTGCGCTCTACCCGCTACGTCCATTGGTGTCGTCCTTCGATCAGGACTGCGCTAGTGCATCTGGCGCACTCGGGTCCAGTTTGCTTACCGTGTACGCACTGTAGTCGACGCGGGAGGTCAGATGTCCGGACAACGAATACTGGTTTCGGGGGCGGGTGTCGCGGGACCGGCGCTCGCGTACTGGTTGACTCGATACGGGTTCAGGGTGACCGTCGTCGAACGGGCGAGCGACCTGCGCACCGGAGGCCAAGCTGTCGATGTACGCGGTGCCGCACGCGAGGTGCTCGATCGAATGGGGGTGCTGGAGCGCGTGCGCGCAGCACACACCGGTGTACACGGAATCGCCTACGTCGATGATCGTGGCAGAGTGCGAGCTCGATTGAGCAGCAACATGTTCGGGCATTCTGGCGGTGTCGTTGCGGACCTGGAGATCCTGCGGGACGACCTCGTCGACATTCTCGTCGAGGCCGCCGGGTCGAACGTCGAGTTCGTGTGGGGCAACACCATCACCGAGCTCGACAACGGTCCCGACTCGGTGCGGGTGACGTTCGAGCACGGACCGGACCGCGATTTCGACCTGGTGGTCGGTGCCGATGGGGTCCGGTCGACCGTACGAGCTGCCACCGTGGGTGATACGAGCTCGAGCGTGCGGGATCTCGGCTACTACTCGGCTTATTTCACCGCCCGATCGGATATCGGGATGGACGGGTGGGAGGTCGCCTACAACCTGCCGGCGGGGAACGGAATGCGTGGCAGGTCCGTGATGGTGTATCCGATTCGCGGCACCGGTGAGGTGCGGGTCATGCTGAACTTCGCCGGCCCCGACGTCGGCATACACCGGCACGATGTTCGTGCTCAGAAGGCACTGCTCTCAGAGGTGTTCGATGGCGCAGGTTGGCAGGTCGACGAGTTGATGGATCAACTCGAACAAACCGACCGGCTGTTCTTCGCGCGAGTAGCAGGCGTACGTGTGGACGACTGGTCGATCGGCCGCGTCGCGCTGGTGGGCGACGCACTCTCCGGCGGCTCGCTCGGTATGGGCACTTCCATGGCGCTGGTGCAGGCCTATGTGTTGGCCGGTGAGCTCTCGCGAGACCCGCACGAGAAAGCATTTCGCAGCTATCGACAAACCCTGCAGGCGTATGTCGATCGCAACAGTGTCCGGCCGTTCGCGGCGATGGCGGGATTCCTGCCCGCAACGCGGGCAGGAATCGGCCTCAGAAACAGCCTCCTCCGCGTTCTGCCGTACCTCCCTGGAGCCAGCCACATTCTGGGCAACACCCAGGAAACGTCGGAGATGATCGAGTTGGTCGACTACCGCCGACCATTCGTGTGACGTTGGCCCACACGTAACGCTGTCCACATCTGATCGACGGCGAGGCCACCCACACTGAGGATCGTGCGAGTAGCCATCGTTGCGGAATCGTTCTTACCCAACATGAACGGCGTCACCCACTCGGTGATCCGTGTCCTCGAACACCTCGACAAGACCGGGCACGAGGCCATCGTCATCGCCCCGGACAATCCGTCCGGCCCGAAGGCCGCGACGTGGCACGACGACGTTCCGGTGCACCGGGTGCCGTCCGTGATGGTTCCGAAGGTGAGCTCGTTGCCCGTCGGTGTGCCGGGGCTCGGGATGGTGTCGGCGTTGCGCGCGTTCGCCCCCGACGTCGTCCATCTGGCCTCGCCGTTCCTGCTCGGGGCAGGCGGCCTGGCCGCCGCCAACCGATTGGACGTGCCTGCTGTTGCCGTCTATCAGACCGATGTCGCCGGTTTCGCCGCGAGTTACGGCCTGGGCCTGACGTCCAAGGCTGCGTGGCGCTGGACCAGGAGACTGCACCGCGGCGCGGCCCGCACTCTGGCGCCGTCGACGTCGGCCGTCGACGCACTGGAGCTGCACGGAATTCCGCGTGTGCACCGGTGGGCCAGGGGAGTGGACGCCGTCCGCTTCGCACCCTCTGCCAAGTCGCAGACGCTCAGAAGCCAGTGGGGAGCAGACGAGAAGCTGATCGTCGGCTTCGTCGGCAGGCTCGCCCCCGAGAAGCACGTCGAGCGGCTTGCAGTCCTGGCCACGGATCCGTCGATCCAGCTGGTGATCGTCGGCGGCGGACCCGACACGGCAGCTTTGCAGGCGCTGATGCCGAACGCCATCTTCACCGGCCAACTCGGCGGAGCCGAACTCGCGCAGACCTACGCCAGCTTCGACATCTTCGTCCATCCCGGCGAACACGAAACCTTCTGCCAGGCAGTACAGGAAGCACTCGCCAGCGGCGTCCCCGTCATCGGGCCCGATGCCGGCGGCCCGCGCGATCTGGTCTCGCACTGCCGCAACGGCTACCTGCTGCCGGTGGACAAGTTCACCGAATTGCTGCCCAGCGCCGTCGGAGCTCTCGCCGAACCCACCACTCGCGCCCGCTTCGGCGACGCCGCCCGCAAGTCGGTACTGCACCGCACCTGGCCGGCCATCTGCGACGAGCTGATCTCCCATTACTACGACGTGCAAGGCATCACAGCGCCGCAGGCAGCGAACGTTGCTTGAGTAGTCTGGACCTCGTGGCCCAGACATCACGCGCAACCCTGGAAAAAGAGCCCCACGAGGTGGCGTCGATGTTCGACGGCGTCGCCCGCCGCTACGACATCACCAATACGGTTCTGTCGTTCGGGCAGGACCGCAGTTGGCGCAAGCTCACTCGTCGAGCGTTGGCTCTCGAACCCGGCGAGCGGGTGCTCGACCTCGCCGCGGGCACCGGCGTCTCGACCGTCGAGCTCGGACGCAGCGGAGCGTGGTGCGTGGCCACCGACTTCTCCAAGGGCATGTTGCAGGCGGGACTGCAACGGGGCGTTCCGATGGTCGCAGGTGACGCGATGGCCCTGCCCTACGCCGACGCCAGCTTCGATGCCGCCACCATCTCTTTCGGCCTCCGGAACGTCTCGGATTTCGATGCCGGACTGCGCGAGATCGCCCGCGTCACCAAACCTGGTGGACGCCTTGTGGTGTCGGAGTTCTCCACCCCGGTGTTCGGCCCGTTCCGCACCGTGTACATGGAGTACCTGATGAAGGCGTTGCCGAAAGTCGCTCGCGCCGTGAGCAGTAACCCCGACGCGTACGTTTACCTCGCCGAGTCCATCCGTGCCTGGCCCACGCAGGAACAATTGGCACAGCGCATCGCCGACGCCGGCTGGACCGACGTGCAGTGGCGCAACCTCACCGGTGGAATCGTCGCGCTGCACAAGGCGATTCGCCCCTGACTGGACTCATGTGAACGGCGGCCGAGAATCGATTTTGAGTGACCCGGTTCCCGATGCCCGCCAGGTGCGGGCGATGAGGTCGCTGTCGGCTTCGGTGATCAGGTTGCCCATGCAGCGGACGGCGACTTTCATCAGTGCCCGCGAGCGCATGCCCACCGGTCCCGCTGCGGGCAGGAATCTCGGCACGGTCAACAGTCCGGCGAGGCGTCGCGCGATGGAGAACGCCTGTCCGTAGTGCTCGCGCAGCAGGGTCGGCCAGGCGTCGGTGAGGTCGGGGTGATCGAGCAGGTCGATCACCATGCGGCCGCCCTCGAGTCCGTAGTCGATGCCCTCGCCGTTGAGTGGGTTCACGCATGCTGCGGCGTCGCCGATGATGGCCCAGTTGGTGCCGGCGACTCCGGAGACTGCGCCGCCCATCGGCAGCAGCGCCGACGCCACCGCACGCAGTTCGCCCGTCAGCGCCCATTCCGGACGCCGCTGCTGGGTGTAGAGGTCGAGTAATGGACGCAAGGCTCCGGGTGCCGGTTTCTTGGCGGTGGCCAGGGTGCCGACGCCGATGTTGATGTTCCCGTCGTTCAGCGGGAAGACCCAGCCGTAGCCGGGCTGCAGAGTGCCTGCGGCATCACGTAATTCGAGGTGCGAGCTGATCCACTCGTCGTCGCTGCGTCCCGAGGTGATGTACGCGCGAGCCGCGACGCCGAATGCGGTGTCCCGATGCCACTGCCGCCCGAGTTGCTTGCCCAGGGTGGAGCGCACACCGTCGGCGACGATCAGTGTGCGGCAGGAGATCTCGTGGGTCCCTGCCGCGGTCTGCAGGGTCACCGAGCGCACCGAGTTGCCCTCGCGGGTGACGGCGACAGCCTTGGCTCCCTCGGCCATGACCGCCCCGGATTCGACGGCAACCGCGCGAATCCGGTCGTCCAATTCGGTTCGGGGAACGGCACTTCCGACAGTGGGCAGGGATTTGCTCGGCCACTCGAGCTGCAGTTCCTGGCCGAATCCGCTCAACCGCAGACCGCGATTGCGTGCTTTGCCGCGCACCCAATCACCCAGGCCGAGCTGATCGAGTTCGGCGACGGCGCGAGGCGTCAGGCCGTCGCCGCAGGTCTTGTCGCGAGGAAAGACGGCTGCGTCGACGAGGACGACATCGCGGCCCGATCGTGCTGCCCATGCCGCCGCGGACGATCCTGCAGGGCCCGCGCCCACGACCAGAACATCGGTCGAGGTGGGAGGGGCCGGCTGGGGAGTGCTCACGTGCTCCAGTATCCGGATTTACACGACCGGGTGTGTCGAGGGCCTCCGGTTAACGCCGTGTGAACGCTTGTTTCATAGATTCAGAATCTATGGACGGATCGTTCATGACGGGTCTAGCGTCTCTCACGTGCAACGACCGATCCTCCTACTCGACTTCGACGGCACCGTCTGCCTCGGCGACGACCCCGTGCGGGCGTACGCCGACGCTGTCGCCGACGGCCTCGACAGGGCCTCTGCCGAAACACTGCGCGCCGGGTTGACGGCCTTCCTCGAGACCGGTGCGGGGGAGTACCTCGACGGCTACTCCGCCGTCCAGCACCTGTCGATGGGCGTCGATGCTGCCACCCTTGCCGCGGCGTACGCGCACTCCCGCGAACGCCTGGCGGCGGGCGAGCTCGAGGTGTGGGCTCCCGCCGGGCTCGCGGCATTCCTCGGCCGAGTGTCCGCCGAGGTCGTGCTGGCTACCAATGCCCCACAGCGCGGCGTGCTGGAAACCCTCGAGCGTCTCGGTCTGACCGGGCTCATGGACCGTGTGTTCACCGATGCAGGTAAGCCCGAGAAAATGCCCGAGCTGGTGGAGTCGCTACTGGACACGCGGCCACCGCACCTGCTGGCCAGTGTCGGCGACATCTGGCGCAACGATCTCGACGCGCCGCATCGTCGCGGCGCCGTCACCGCCTACATCGACCGCCACGGTCATCCCCGGCCGGAGGCGACGTTCTGCGCCACGACGTTTCAGGCGATGTACGACGAACTCCTCGAATGGTCCACCGATCCAGCAGCATTCGCACTCACCCATGAAGGACAGTCATGAGAATTCGTACGCCCTTGCTCGCGGTGGTTGCCACCGGACTGCTCACTGCCTCGCTCGCCGGGTGCGGTGCCCGCGACGAGTCCACCACCGAGTCCTCGGCTGCGTCGCCCTGCACCGGGTCCAGCGCTGCAGACGCTGCCGACCCGTCCGAGCTGACGCTCGCACTCGTCCCCTCGGGGGATGCCAACAAGCTCGTCGAAACCGTCAAGCCCCTGCAGGACGCACTGACCGAGCGCCTCGGCATCCCCGTCCGCGGCGTCATCACCCAGGACTACCAGGCGGCGGTGGAGGCCATCGGCGCGAACCAGGCGCAGATCGGCATGCTGCCACCGCTGCAGATGGTGCAGGCCTGCAACAAGTACGGTGCCGAGCCGGCTCTGCAGACGGTGCGTAAGGGCAAGACCACGTACGCGGCGCAGTTCTACACCAACAACCCCGACAAGTACTGCGACGACGCACCCGTTACGGGAGCCAACGGCCTGCTGTACTGCAACGGAACCGAAGGTGGCACGGGCCCAGCAGGACTCGACTCGCTGAGCAAGATGAAGGATGCCAAGACCGTCATGCTGCAGTCCGCGTCCTCGGCCGGATTCGTCTTCCCCTCCGCCGCGCTGAAGGCGGTGGGCATCGACTCCACCACCGACCTCGACCTGACGCAGGTCACCTCGCACCCGGCGGCGGTGCTGTCGGTGAACAACGGCGACGACGAGGTGGGTGTGTCGTTCTGGGACGCCCGCGAAACCGTCGTCAAGGACACCCCTGATGTGGCGAAGAATCTGGTGGTCTTCGCGCTGACCAACGAGATCCCCAACGACGGTGTCTCGATCAGCAGTTCGCTCAGCCCTGATCTGCAGCAGCGCATCTCGGACGCGATGGAGGATTACGCGTCCACCCCCGAAGGCGTCGAGGCTCTGACGGCGATCTACCAGATCACCGGACTCGACAAGGCCGATCCCGCTGCGCTCCAGCAGGCGCAGACCGAGGCGGACTCCATCGGCCTGGGGAACTGATTCGGATGAGCGGCGACAGCATCGCATTCGACGACGTCTCGGTCACCTATGCGGGCGGCCATACCGCGCTCGACGGCGTGACGCTGGAGATTCCGGCGGGACAGATGGTTGCCGTCGTCGGGTTGTCGGGCGCAGGAAAGTCCACGCTGATCCGCACCATCAACGGCCTCGTTCCGGTCACCTCCGGCGCCGTGACCGTCGGTGATCGCGCTGTGAACAGCTTGAGCAGCAAAGGTTTACGGGATCTGCGCGGCGACATCGGCATGATCTTCCAGGGCTTCAACCTCGCCAAGCGCACCAGCGTGTTGAACAACGTGATGATGGGCCGGCTGCACAGCTCGCCGATGTGGCGAACACTGCTCGGTGCGTGGTCCGCCGAAGACACCGAATTGGGAATGCAGGCGCTCGAACGAGTCGAGATCGTCGGCAAGGCGTACCAGAAGGCGTCGTCCCTCTCCGGTGGTCAGCAGCAACGGGTCGCCATCGCGCGAGCACTGGCACAGCAACCGCGGGTGATCCTCGCGGATGAACCGGTGGCCTCGCTCGATCCGCCGACCTCGCACGTCGTCATGCGGGATCTGCAGCGCATCAACGCAGAGCTCGGCATCACCGTCGTCGTCAACCTGCACTTCCTCGATCTGGCCAGGCGCTACGGCGACCGGTTGATCGGACTGCGCGACGGGAAGGTCGTGTTCGACGGCCATGGCCGCGACGCCGACGAGGCGGTGTTCGAGAGTATCTACGGCCGGTCGCTGACCGCCGAGGACGTGCTGGAAGCCAAGGCCGAACTGTGAGTGCGCCGCTGGCAACTCGCCCGGTCAAGCCGCGGTCGGCCTGGAAAACCGTTGTGGCATTCGCCATTATCGCCGGCATCACGGTCTGGGCCGGGATCGGTGTCGGTGCCGACGTGGGCGACATCATCGACAACTGGGGCAACGCGACCGGCAAACTCGTGCAGCTGATGCAGCCCGACTACTGGTTCTTCCCCGACACCGTCGACGCGATCCTCGAGACGCTGCAGATGGCCGTCATCGCGACGGCGATCGGAGCCGCGATCTCCTTTCCACTCAGTTTTGCGGCCTCACATGTCACCAATCCGAATCGACCGTTGTTGACGGTCGTGCGCGGAATCATGAATGTCGTTCGCGCAGTGCCAGATTTGCTGTACGCGGCGGTGTTGGTCGCGGTGGTCGGCACCGGCGCGCTGTCGGGAATTCTGGCGCTGATCGTGTTCAACGTCGGCATCATCGTCAAGCTCGTCTCCGAGGCACTCGACTCCGTCGATCGCGGTCCGCAGGAAGCCGCCCTCGCTGCCGGAGGAACCTGGATCGCGGCCGATCGCAGTGCTGTTGCGCCGCAGATCTTTCCGGCGTTCGTCTCGCAGAGTCTCTACACGTTGGAGCTGAACGTCCGAGCCTCGGCGGTCATCGGACTCGTCGGCGCAGGTGGCCTCGGCATGCTCATCGACAACGTCCGCACCTTCTACAAGTATCACCAGCTCAGCCTCATCATCCTCGAGATTCTCGTCATCGTCCTGGCGCTGGAACTGATCTCTTCCTGGGCCCGTCGAAAGTTGGTCGGATGAGCGTCATCGACCGCACCGCCCGCGTCACCCCGGCTCGGCCGCGGAAACCACGCAACCCCCTACGCACCGCGGTGTGGGTCGGCATCGTCGCACTGTTCGCACTGTCGTTGTACGGCATAGAGATTCGCTGGGACAGGCTGCTGGAGCTACCGCAGAACCTGGTGCGTTACGCGGGGCTGATGTTCGTCCCGCCGGACGTCTCCGCGCTGGGCAAGGCCGTCTCGGCCACCATCGAGTCGGTGCAGATGGCGTGGTTCGGAACGGTGCTCGGCATAGTCGTGTCGTTTCCGCTCAGCTTCCTCGCGGCCGCGAACATCGGGCCGCTCTGGCTGCGGTGGCCGCTGCGCGTGGTGTTCGCCGTCATCAGGGCGGTGCCCGAGGTGGTCATCGCGATTCTCATCCTGTCGGTCACCGGGCTCACCGCGTTTACCGGAGCGCTCGCCATTGCCATCGGTTCGGTGGGCACGCTCGGCAAATGGGGATACGAGGCCATCGAAGGTGCCGAGAAGGGGCCGATCGAAGCAGCCCGGGCTGCGGGTGGTTCGACGGCGCAGATCGTGCGGTGGGGACTGTGGACCGATGTCGCCCCCGAGGTGTTCGCGTTCTGGCTCTATCGCTTCGAGATCAATGTTCGTGCGTCGGCCATCCTGGGTTTGATCGGTGCAGGTGGTATCGGCAGCATGCTGGTCGACAACGTGCAGTACCGGCAGTGGGGTGCTGTGGGCATGCTGCTGATCGTCGTTGTGGTCATCACCGTGATCATCGATCAGATCTCCGGACGGGTGCGTCGCCGCATCATCGACGGACACTGGGGCCGGCAGGGAAAAGTATGAGCAAGATATGAGCATGGATCTCGCGCCGGGTGGAGTCGTCCCGCACATCCGATCGATCATTCCGTCGTTGCTGCCGGCCGAGCGGGCAGTCGCCGAGGTCTTTCTCGAACGTCCCGCCGACATCGTCGAGATGTCCTCGCAGCAGGTCGCCGACGCGGCGGGCGCTTCGCGGGCCTCGGTGGTGCGTACCTGCCAGAGTCTCGGCTTCGGCGGGTATCAGCAGTTGCGGGTGCTGCTCGCGCGTGACGCGGCGCGCGCGCTGCCCACCCAGGAGCGTTCGGCCGACGGCCCCTTCGCGATCGTCACGGAGACATTCGCCCACGTCGGTGAGTCCATCGCGGCGATGACGGCCCTACTCACCACCGAGGACGTCACGCGGGCCGTGTCCACCCTCGCCGGTGCCGAGTCCATCGTGGTCATCGGGAACGGACTCTCGGCTGCGCTGGCCGCCGATACCGACGCCCGGATGCGCTCGCTGGGTCTGCGCTCGCACGCTCCCACCGACTCCATCGCCCAGCAGGTTGCCGTCCGGCTTCTCACCGACCGTGATGTCGCCCTGATCATCAGCGGGTCCGGCGCGACGAGTGCATCGACCAAAGCCGCTCAGGCCGCCCGGGAGCGGGGAGCCACCGTGGTGTCGGTGACGTCGTTCGCTCGCTCGACCCTCGCGGCCGCGTCGGACATCGCCTTGGTGGTGGGCATGCGAGATCTCAGTTTTCAGCGCGAACTTGCTGTCACCAGCCGGATTCCGCACGTGATCCTGCTCGAGGGGCTGATGGCCGCGCTGACCGACGCGTTGGGAGACAAGGCGTCCGCAGCGATGGCCGCCACGCTCGAAGTCATTTCCGGCAATCTCGGTGAGTGAAGCGTCACCTGTGGTCGGTGACACCGTCGCACCGGTGTGCACGCTAGGTTCACTACGGTAGAAGGCGAGCAGCGGCGCTGAAGCCGCTGCCGCCGGCATGTCGACGACAGGACAGGGACCAACATCGTGAGTACAGACGACGCTGCCGTAGCAACGGTCGTTGCCGGAGTCGACCTGGGTGACCCGGAGCTCGCGCGATCCGTCGCCGACGGCCTCGCACGCGTCGAAGAGCTGATGATCAGCGAACTCTCCGATGGAGAAGAGTTCCTGACCGAGGCCGCGCTGCACCTGGCCAAGGCCGGCGGAAAGCGGTTCCGGCCCCTGTTCACGGTGCTCACCGGCCAGCTGGGACCGTCACCGACAGACCCCGCGATCGTCACCGCCGCCACGGTTGTCGAACTGGTTCATCTCGCGACGCTCTATCACGACGACGTCATGGACGAGGCGTCGATGCGCCGAGGTGCGGAGAGCGCGAACTCACGCTGGGGCAACAGTGTGGCGATTCTCGCGGGCGACTACCTGTTCGCGCATGCGTCGCGGCTGGTGTCCACCCTCGGTCCCGACGCCGTTCGCATCATCGCCGAGACGTTCGCCGAGCTCGTCACCGGTCAGATGCGCGAGACGATCGGAGCCAAGGGCACCGAGGATCCCGTCGCGCACTACCTGAAGGTCGTGTGGGAGAAGACCGGATCGCTGATCGCGTCGTGCGGACGCTTCGGCGGAACGTTCAGCGGCGGCGACGCCGAGCACGTGGGACGCCTCGAGCGCCTCGGTGACGCAGTCGGCACCGCCTTCCAGATCTCCGACGACATCATCGACATCTCCTCGGCCACCGAGCAGTCCGGCAAGACCCCCGGCACCGATCTGAGGGAGGGCGTACACACTCTCCCGGTGCTCTTCGCGCTGCGCGAGGAGGGTGCGGACGGCGACCGGCTGCGCGAAATCCTGGCCGGCCCGGTCACCGAGGACGCGCTGGTCACCGAGGCCCTCGAGCTGTTGCAGCGCTCGCCGGGAATGGTCTCGGCCAAGAAGACGCTGGGTGAATACGCAGCTCGGGCCCACGCAGAGCTCGCGCAGCTGCCGCAGGGGCCGGCCAACGATGCACTCGGCCGGTTGGTGAACTACACCGTCGAACGCGTGGGCTGACGACCTGGGCAAGGCCCGGGAACCGCAGCTCGGGGTCTTTTCGTTGAATCGGGTAGTAACACCCGGTACGAGGAGGCACTTCAGACATGAACGGTTATGCGAACGGCGCGAAGACTTTCGGCCTGCTGGTCGGAATGTCTGCACTCATCGTCTTCATCGGATCGCTGTTCGGTAACGCGACCATTCTGATCGGCTCGATCGTCCTGGCCGTCGGGGTCAACGGCTATGCGTATTTCAACAGCGCGAAGATGGCCTTGCGGTCGATGCATGCGGTGCCGGTGACCGAGCTCGAGCAGCCGGCGATGTATCGCATCGTGCGCGAGTTGGCGACGGCCGCTCATCAGCCGATGCCCGCGTTGTACGTGAGCCCGACCAACAATCCCAACGCTTTCGCCACCGGGCGAAACCCGCGCAACGCGGCCGTGTGCTGCACCGAGGGCATTCTGCGGATCCTCGACGAGCGGGAACTACGTGCGGTGCTCGGCCACGAGCTGTCGCACGTCTACAACCGCGACATCCTGATCTCGTCGGTTGCCGGTGCGATGGCGTCGGTCATCTCGGGTCTGGCGAACCTGGCCTTGTTCGCCAACGTCTTCGGCGGACGCGGCAACGGGGGAGCGAACCCGTTCGCGCTGCTGCTGGTGTCGATGCTGGGGCCCATTGCGGCCAGCCTGGTTCGCCTGGCGGTCTCTCGCTCGCGTGAGTATCAGGCCGACCAGTCCGGTGCCGAGCTGACCGGAGATCCGCTGGCGCTGGCGTCGGCGCTGCGCAAGCTCGAGCAGGGTGTGCAGCTGGCACCGCTGCCGCCCGAGCCGCGGCTGGCGGCGGAGTCACATCTGATGATCGCCAATCCGTTCCGGATCGGTGACAAGGCGGGTGCGCTCTTCGCCACCCACCCGCCGATGGCCGACCGCATCGAGCGGCTCGAGCGGATGGCCGGCCACCGGCCGTATTGAGCGGCGCACGTGAGCGAAACTTCGACCCCTGCTACGAAGGCCGGAGTGGAGCCTGCGGAACGACCGCAGGCTCAGCACTCACATGCGGCGCAGGAGTGGAGCCTGCGGAACGACCCAGGTGGAAAGCCGCTCTAGCGGTAGTTGACGAACTGCAGAGCGATGCCGAAGTCCTCGTTCTTGAGCAACTGTTGGATGGCCTGCAGGTCGTCGCGCTTCTTGCTGCTCACGCGCAGCTCGTCGCCCTGGATCTGCGCTTTGACGCCCTTGGGGCCGTCATCACGGATCTTCTTCGAGATCTTCTTGGCGTTCTCGGTGCTGATGCCCTGTACGAGCTTGCCGGTGACCTTGTAGACCTTGCCCGACGCGGCAGGATCGTTGGTCTCGAAGGCCTTGAGCGAGACGTCACGTCGAATCAGCTTCTCCTTGAACACGTCCAGGGCAGCTTTGACCTTCTCCTCGGATTCGGACGTGATGACGATGGTCTCGGACTCGCCGCTGCCGGACCATTCGATGCTGGTGTCGGAGCCGCGGAAGTCGAAGCGGGTCGCCAGCTCCTTCGCGGCCTGTCCCAGAGCGTTGTCCACTTCCTGGCGGTCGACTTTGCTCACTACGTCGAAGGACGAATCAGCCACTTCTCACACTCTCCAGTCGAATCGAAATATTTGATGTGGCGATGGTGTCGGCCCACATCCTGCAGGGACTTTATCGGCCCGCTACCGACCGTATCCACCCGGTTTGCGTTCCGGGGGGACGTTCGTTGTATTCTTCTCACCGCGCCGAAGAGCAGTACGAGCTTCGATCGCAGCACGGCAGATTGCCCGAGCGGCCAATGGGAGCGGACTGTAAATCCGTCGGCTTATGCCTACGTAGGTTCGAATCCTACATCTGCCACACCTGGAACCCCGGCGAGTGTTTCTCTCGCTGGGGTTTCCATGTGAAGAGGACATGGATGGGTCGCTGACCACGCAATTTGGTACTGGGCGCTCGGAATGTGTAACCTCTTGAAGGCTTCAGCGCACGGCAACGTGAACTGATCCTGCCCCCTTAGCTCAGTCGGTAGAGCGTTTCCATGGTAAGGAAAAGGTCAACGGTTCGATTCCGTTAGGGGGCTCGCTGGATTGGATTGCTCGACGTCGCGTTCCTCACGTGGGATGGTAGACGATGAGCACCTGAGGCGGTGTAGCTCAGTTGGTAGAGCAAACGACTCATAATCGTTGCGTCGCCGGTTCAAGTCCGGTCACCGCTACACAGTAGGCAAGCACGACCAGTAGCACCCATGAACAGTCCTGATTGACCCAGATCAGATTTACCCGAAAGTAGGCGTCCAGTGGCCTCCTCCACCGATGTGCGGCCCAAGATCACCTTGGCCTGCGAGGTTTGCAAGCACCGCAACTACATCACCAAGAAGAACCGTCGGAACGATCCCGACCGTATCGAGCTGAAGAAGTTCTGCTCCAACTGCGGAACACACCGGGCTCACCGCGAATCTCGCTAGATTGCACGGCTCGCTGGTTCGCAGTTCCGATCTCTAATCGGCGCCCGGCGTTAGGTCGCATTTTCTTACCCTAACGGCTCTTGCGTCCAGGGTAGAAAAGGTCTCCACCGTGTCACAAGCTCCACATGTCGTCCCGACCATGGATGCGTCCGCACACGCGGCGTCCATGGTCGGTTCTCATTTCCGCGTCGACGACTTCTACGAGGTCGGCCGCGAGAAGATTCGTGAGTATGCGCGTGCCGTCCAAGATTCTCATCCCGCGCACCACGACGAGGACGCAGCGAAGGGCCTCGGTTACGACGGTCTCCTCGCGCCCTTGACCTTCGTTTCGCTGCTCGGCATCATGTCGCAGACCCGGATGTTGCAAGAGGTCATCACCGGTTACGACCCCAGCCAGATTCTGCAGACCGATCAGCGGCTGGAATTCCATCGCCCGCTCCAGGTCGGCGACCGGATCTTCTGCGACGTGTATCTCGAGTCGTTCCGGCAGATGAGCGGCAGCGACATCATGACCACCAAGAACATCATCACCGACCAGAATGGCGACCTCGTGCAGACCACGTGGACGACCATTGTGGCTCGTACCGGTGGAGAGATCGACGAGAACATCGCTCACGCGGTCAAGGAAGTGATCAGGCATGGCGCTTCGTAGCTTCGACGACGTCTCGGTGGGCGACGACCTGCCCGAGCGGATCGTGTCGCTGACCCGCGGCGACCTGGTGAACTATGCCGGTGTGTCCGGCGATCCCAACCCGATCCACTGGAGCGACGAAGTAGTCGAGATGGCCGGACTGGACAACGTGATCGCGCACGGCATGCTCACGATGGGTCTCGGCGCAGGCTTCGTCACATCGTGGCTCGGCGACCCGGGTGCGGTCACCGAGTACAACGTGCGCTTCTCCACCCCGGTATACGTCTCGGCAGATTCCGCAGCGAAGGTCGAGTTCACCGGCAAGATCAAATCGATGGACGCCGACGCGCGAACTGCGACCGTTGCCATCGTCGCGAAGTCCGCGGGCAAGAAGATTTTCGGGCGAGCGACCGCAACGGTACGTTTGGCCTGAGCATGTCGATCCGGCTGAGCCAGTTCGTGGCCGGGACGACGGGATTTATCTGTTCCGAAGGGTGTGCAGTACACTGAGATTTCTGGGGTAATCCGGCGCTCTGCGCTGCCTGCGTCCTCTTCCTGAGGGTGCGTGGGCCTGAGCGTGAGTCGGATGGACACCAGAGCGGCCGAGAAGTTTCGGCCGAAGGGGCGTAGCTCAATTGGTAGAGCAACGGTCTCCAAAACCGTAGGTTGCAGGTTCAAGTCCTGTCGCCCCTGCCCAAGGTGTCAGCAACTGAGAGGAACGACGTGAGCGAGGAGCGCGGTAAGCGCGACGGTCGATCGGGGGAGTTCGAGGACTCTTCGACCCCAGACGACGTCGTACCTGGCTCCGAGGGCCGTCTCTCCGATGCTGACACGTCCGCCGGTGAAACCGCTGCAGATGCAGTGGTGCCCACCGGTAAGCGATCGTCGAGCAGGTCACGCGGCAGTGCCGCGGGTGTGTCTGTCACGAAGGCTCCCACCACGCCGGCAAAAGCCAAGTCCGGCAAGGGACGTTCGGGCAAGACCAAGGCAGACAAGCGTCCCAACGTTTTTCTGCGGCTGCTGCAGTTCTTCCGCGAGGTCGTCGCCGAGCTGCGCAAGGTCATCTGGCCGAACAAGAAGCAGATGGTCACGTACACCACCGTCGTGCTCGTCTTCCTGGCGTTCATGGTCGCGTACATCAGCGGTCTCGACGTGTTGTTCCTCAAGGGCATCGGCTGGCTGTTCGGCTGACCGACACGGCTGACTTTTCGACGATCGAACCGAGCAGGAAACTAGAGAAAGGGTGCTGACGTGAGCACGCCGCACAACGACGCCACCGAAGTGGCCGCATTCGACGCCGATGTCGAGGCGACCAAGCAGGGCCTCGAAGCGGAGCAGGCCGCTCAGGACCGCGAGACCGACGAAGCAATCAAGGCCGATGTGGCCGCTGCCGCCGGGGACGACGTTCCCGCCGAAGGTGACGAGGCGGCCGATGCCGCAGCTGACGCCGACGTCACGGCAGAGCCCGAGGATCCCGTCGCCGAGATGAAGGCGGCTCTGCGCCGCGCTCCCGGCGACTGGTACGTCATCCACTCGTACGCCGGATACGAGAACAAGGTCAAGGCCAACCTCGAGACCCGTGTGCAGAACCTCGACGTCGGCGACTACATCTTCCAGGTGGAAGTTCCCACCGAAGAGGTCACCGAGATCAAGAACGGTCAGCGCAAGCAGGTGAACCGCAAGGTTCTGCCCGGCTACATCCTGGTCCGCATGGAACTCAACGACGAGTCCTGGGGCGCGGTGCGCAACACCCCCGGCGTCACCGGATTCGTCGGCGCGACGTCGCGTCCGTCACCGTTGACCATCAACGAGGTCGTCAAGTTCCTCATGCCGCAGGAAGGCGCCAAGAAGGACGCGAAAGCGACCGCGGGCGCAAGCGACCAGAGCGGCGACACCACGTCGAAGCCGACCATCGAGGTCGACTTCGAGGTCGGCGAGTCGGTCACCGTCATGGACGGCCCGTTCGCGACTCTCCCCGCCAGCATCAGCGAGGTCAACGCAGAGCAGCAGAAGCTCAAGGTGTTGGTATCGATCTTCGGCCGTGAAACCCCGGTCGAGCTCGGCTTCACCCAGGTCTCCAAGATCTAGAAGCCGCGCGCACAGACTTGCAGTAGCAACCGCAAGAAACCCGAGCGAATACAAGGAAAAAGAAATGCCCCCGAAGAAGAAGAAGCTAGCCGGGATCATCAAGCTTCAGATCCAGGCCGGTGCCGCCAACCCGGCACCGCCCGTCGGCCCCGCGTTGGGCCAGCACGGCGTCAACATCATGGAGTTCTGCAAGGCGTACAACGCCGCGACGGAGTCGCAGCGCGGCAACGTCGTGCCGGTCGAGATCTCGGTCTACGAAGACCGCACGTTCGACTTCAAGCTCAAGACTCCTCCCGCTGCCAAGCTGCTGCTCAAGGCCGCAGGCGTGGCAAAGGGCTCCGGCGAGCCGCACAAGACCAAGGTCGCCAAGGTGACCATGGATCAGGTGCGCGAGATCGCCAAGACCAAGCAGGAAGACCTCAACGCCAACGACATCGATCAGGCCGCGAAGATCATCGCCGGCACTGCTCGCTCGATGGGCATCACCGTCGAAGGCTGATTCTCAGCCCTCAAGCAATACACGTGGGAGAGCCGGCCAGGCTCGTCAACCACACTGAACTCGAACGAAGGACAGCAAGACATGGCAAAGCGCAGCAAGGCCTACCTCGAGCAGGCCGCAAAGATCGACCAGGACAACCTCTACTCGCCTCTCGAAGCCGCAAAGCTGGCCAAGGAGACCGCGTCGAGCAAGTTCGACCCCACCGTCGAGGTTGCAGTGCGACTCGGCGTCGATCCCCGCAAGGCGGATCAGATGGTGCGCGGCACCGTCAACCTTCCCCACGGCACCGGCAAGACCGCTCGGGTTATTGTTTTCGCCGCTGGTGAGAAGGCCGCAGAGGCCGAGGCAGCAGGAGCCGACGTCGTCGGAGCAGAAGATCTGATCGAGCGCATCCAGGGCGGATTCCTGGACTTCGACGCTGCGATCGCCACCCCCGATCAGATGGCCAAGGTCGGCCGCATCGCCCGTGTCCTCGGACCGCGTGGCCTGATGCCGAACCCGAAGACGGGCACGGTCACCAACGACGTGACCAAGGCTGTCAACGACATCAAGGGCGGCAAGATCAACTTCCGCGTCGACAAGCAGGCCAACCTGCACTTCGTCATCGGCAAGGCCTCGTTCGACGAGACCAAGCTGGTGGAGAACTACGGCGCAGCGCTGGACGAGATCCTGCGTGCGAAGCCGTCGTCGGCCAAGGGTCGTTACGTCAAGAAGGTCACCGTCTCGACCACCACCGGACCTGGCGTCCAGGTCGATCCGAACCGTACGCGCAACCTCCTCGAGGACGACGCTAACGCGTAATTCTTTCAGCTCCGAACGAAGGCCGGTCTCCCTGTGGGAGGCCGGCCTTCGTCGTATGTCTCGCCGAAGATCTAGGCCGCGTTCGCGCGAGCGAAGTTGGCCAGGATGATGCCGCTGATGCGGTCGAGCAACGCGGCCGGTAGATCGTGGGCCATGCCGTCGATCAGCGTCAGTTCGGCACCGGGGACGGCGCGGGCGATGGCCTTGCCGCAGGACGGTCGGACCAGTCTGTCGGCGGTGCCGTGGATGACGGTGGTCGGTGCGGTGATCTTCTTCGCGTAGGGCCGCAAGCTTCCGGTGCCGGTGATCGCAGCCATCTGACGTACGACGCCCGACGGGTTGTAGTTGCGCTCGTACATCACCTGCGCGATCTCCAGTTGCTCTTCGAGTGGAGTGCGAAATCCGGGAGAGCCGATGGTGGACAGCGTCTTTGCCGAATGCGCGATGATCTGCTCCTTGGTGGCGTCCTTCCCGACGCCACCGAGCAGGGGCAGCAGGGCGCGTGGGTCCGGCGGAGGCAGGAATGGCTCGTTGGTACTCGAGAAGAGAATGCCCACCGACTCCGTTCGTTCGGGGTAGCTACCGGCGAAGACCTGAGTGATCATCCCGCCCATCGACGCACCGACGACGTGCACGGTGTCGATGCCGAGGTGATCGAGTACTCCGACGGCGTCGGAGGCCATGTCGACGATCGTGTACGGCACGTCCGAGGACATCCCGAGCTCGTGTCGGATCATCCGAAGGATCTGGGATCCCCGCACCTTCTGCCCGGTCATCTTCGTGGACAGTCCGATGTCGCGGTTGTCGATCCGGATCACTCGGTATCCCGCATCGACGAGGCGGGTACAGAAGTCCATGGGCCACAACGTCAATTGAGCGGACAGGCCCATGATGAGCAGGACCGCGGGATCCTCGACGGAACCCATGTCCTCGTACGCGATCTCGACGGAGTTCGCCGGCGCGATGCCTTGTTCGATTCTCATGATGTCGTTCCTACCAGCCCGGCTCACCGAGTATCGGCACCACCAGGTAGCTCGGACTCTCCGGGTCGATGGCGATGTCCTGTTTGCGCAGCCGCGTACGCAGTAGGTCCGGCAAGATCGGGATGAACCGTGGTGTGTCGGTGGCGAATACGTCGACCCGCAGTCGGTGCCGCGCGGCGATGACGGCCTCGGTGGTGAGGATGTCGATGTCGAGAACTATGGGTTTGCCGACGGGCACCGGAAGTAGCGCCGCCTCGGTGAGCGGGTGGTACGGCCGGGTGTAGTCGCCGTTCGGGGCGAACAGCGAACGCTCGTCGTCCACGGCCCGGCGCGAGGCGAGAAGTGCGCCGTTGCTGAGCACCGTCGAAGTCCCGTCCGGAGCGACGTCGCAGATCATGATGGCCCACAACGCTTCCCGCGCGTGGCAGACCACGCGTAGATGCAGGTTCATCGGACCGGACACGACGGCGTCCGACTCGGCCGGACCAGTGGTGAAGGTGACGGCGGCGCCTTCGGCGAATCGGTTGTCGTAGGTGAATCCACCACCCAACACGGCCGTCACGCCGGCGAGTACCTGGGTGGTGTCTCGCGAGACGACGGCCCGCAGCGAGGGCCGCACCGTCAGGACGTTGCGGGTGGTGGCGGGTGCGGCGGTGAGGCTGCCGTCGGCGACGGCATGGGCTGCGGTGCCCGAGGGCTCAGCCGACAGGTACAGCCTCCGGGGCTGCGCCTGCGGAGCCGGAAAGCGCCCGTGCGCAGTCCAATTGCCGCCCTGTTGACGCAGTGTCACGGGACCGTAGTTCTCGATCCCGTTGTCGACGTCGCGCAGCCACTTGTCGAACCAGGCTCGCTCGAGCACGTCGAGGCGTGGTGGAAATCCGGGCTCGCCGAACCCGATGCCGGGGTTGCCGTGGTATCCGTCGCCGACGAGCAATTGCTTCGATCCACGTTCGAGTGGGAGCCGGTTGTAGATGTCGGGAGCGGATCCGCCGAAGATGTCGTGCCAGCAGCCGTACAGGAAGGTCGGTACCGAGATGTCCTCGATGACGGCGTCGATGGTGTCGTAGTAATCGTTGTCGTAGATTCGCGGATCCTGGCCTGTGACAAAGCCTTTGGCCAGATCGAACATGTTGGTGGCGGGGGATCGAGCGCGATCGCGGAGCCAGGTGAACGTATCGACTCCGCCGATGGCCGGTGCCCATTTCAATCCGCTGACGGCGGCGAGCCACAGCGGGATGAACGCCGAGGTGGCCCCTCCGGTGGCGAAGATTTCACGCACGATATCCACCGAGCCCTCGACGGCGAAGATCGCGTCGAGCCCGGCGGGTTGCTTGGCCGCGGCCTGCAGCGCATTGATCGCGGAGTACGAGATCCCGGCCATTCCCACCCTGCCGTTGCACCAATGCTGGCGTCGGGCCCACTCGATCACCTCGAGCGAGTCGAGTTGTTCCCTGGTGCCCAGCACGTCCCAGGTGCCCGAGGAACTACCGGTGCCGCGGACGTCGACGATCATCTGCACGTACCCGCTGCGCACCAGGTGGCGGTTGACCGAGAGCAGATCGGCCGCCCCGCCGGCGACCACTCGGGTGATTTCGGTGATGCCGTCGAATCTCGTTCCGGTGAGATCGAATGCGGCCGAGAAGGCTCTGATGGTACGGCCGAGAACAGGTGTCTCGAGGATCGTGTCGATTCCCTTGATCAGCAGTTTGTTGTAGGGCGTGAGGTTCAGGACGGTGGGAAAACTGCCCTCCACCGCCTGCCCCGCGGCGTCCGCGGGGCGGATGACGTACGCACGCAGCGCAGTGCCGTCGCTCATCGGGATACGAACGTTCGCCGAGATGGAGACCTTCGGAAAGCGCGGTTGCTCGCGCACTATTTCCGCCCACGCCGCTGCTGCGTCGCCGCCGCTGGGATCGCGTACGGGTTGCAGGAGGGGGTGGGGCTGCACGGCAGTCATGAAAGTCGATTAGACCCTCGAACGACCCCATTTGTCCTGAGGAACACCGATCGGTCGTCATCAGCTCCAACAAAACGAGCGCGGTCCTGTGTTTTGTTGGGAACCCTCTCAACATAAGTTGAGCGCCGTTATGGGGCGTACCAGACTTTTCTGGTCATCGAGTCAGTGACCCGCGCGATTGCTAACGTCAGCCCGTCCGAAGTGACATGGGACACCGATCGTTGCAGGGGAGCGCGAATGCACGTAGAAGCACTGTTCGGAGACGGATCTTTGCGTCCGATCTGGCCGCACGCAGATGCACTGATCACCAATGAATGCCCGGGGCTTCGCTTCGGCGGTAAGTACGCGGACGTCGTCGCCCTGAGCAACGGCGACCCTACTGCGCTTCGGCCCTACATCGACGAGGAAACCCGCCGCCGGGTAGCGGCGATGGCACCTCCGGTCACCGAGACCGCGCTGGTGTTCGGTGCCAACGGCTTTCTCGGTGCCCACCTGATCGGTCGACTGACGCGTGATGCGGCGGTGGAGGTCGTCTACGCGATGGTGCGCCCCACCGAGGAGGAGTCTGCTCTCGAGCGTCTTCAGCGCACGTTCGACCAGTACGAGATCGCGGTGGATACCGACAAGATTCGCATCGTCGAAGGCACCCCGACGGCATTCCGTTTCGGTCTCGACAAGGCTGCCTACTTCGATCTGGCAGCGGGAGTGGGGCAGATCTTCAACTGCGCCAGCTCGACCGACTACACCGAGAGTTATGCCGATCTGCGCGACGACTGGTTCGTCAGCGTGCTACGCATCCTCGAATTCAGCATCACCTCCACGCGCAAGCACCTCACCTACGTGGGCAGCATCGGTGCTCACCTCTACCAGAAGCCCGAGGATTTCCGCCGACCGGATTCGTGGTGGTACTCCGGCTATGCGCAGATGAAGTGGGTCAACGCAACGCTTCTCGGGTGGCTCTCGATGTCGGACACCTACTCCGTCACCCTGTGCGAGGCCCCCTACATTCTCGGCAGTACCGAACTCGGCCGTGATCCCGGACGGGTGTACAGCTTCTGGCGCATCATCGAACTGGCCATCGCCGCCGGTGCCATCTGGGACGGCCCGGGAATGAACTACGTTCCGGTGGACGTGATGTGCGATGTCATGGCCGGCAATGCGCTGCGCAGTCACCCTCTGACGCGGCTACTGCCGAGCAACCCCACCGGTTACGGACACGACCTCTACGCCGAGCTGCTCGGACTCGACCTGGTGAGCTGGGACGAGTTCAAAGAGCGCGTCAGTTCTCGAATTTCGCCTCGATTCGCCGAGACGATGCTGGCCGACAACATAGATCAGCTGATGCGCCTGGTGCACAAGCCCGAGGCCATTCTGCCTGTCGATCACGACATCTCGTGGTGCGATCACCGCCGACTGTTCGAGCTGTACTTCGAGAAGGCGCAGCTCAAGACGCTCACGCCCGCTGTCGCTCACTGACGTGGCGGACGGATTCGAGCCGACTTCGGTACGTCTGCGAGACGTGTCGATGCACCGCGAGGTGACCAATGGTGTTCTCTCGCTCGGCTTCTACGTCGTCTGCGGTCTCATCGGACTCTTGCCCGGCGCAGCGAGAACGAGGGCGGCCGACGCGTTCGTGGGCTGGTCGGAAAGCATCGACGAACAGCGGCACACCTGATGTCGGTCGCTCGATGGGTCGGCGGTGTCGCTACGGTGACGGCTCTTCCGTTCGCGGTGTTCGTCTACTGGCGCACGCGGTTCTTCTTTCGCGATCCGCATCGCGTACCGCCCGCCGATCCGCGGGCGGTCGTCGCTCCTGCAGACGGCTTCGTCACGTACGTGAAACGGGTGGAGGCAGGCAGTACCGCGTTCGCAGTCAAGAAGGGGCGAACCATCGCCCTCGACGAGATCGCCGGTGTCGCTGCAGCCGACAGCGGCTATCTCATCGGCATCTACATGTCCGAATACTCGGTGCACCGCAATCGAATTCCCATCTCGGGCACCGTCGGGATGCGCCGCCACCGGTCGGCGGCACCGTTCAACAAGTCGATGGCCAGGGTCGGAGCCAATCTGTTGACGCGGCGAACTCCGTACGACGAGGGCTGCGACTATCTGCTCACCAACGAGCGTCTCACCGTGTCGGTCGAGCACGCGTCCGGAGCCGTGGTGACGGTGACGCAGATTGCCGATCTGTGGGTGAACCGCATCGTCGCGCACATCGCGGTAGGCGACACCGTCGAACGCGGCGAGCAGTACGGGATGATCAAATTCGGTTCTCAGTGCGACGTGTTCGTGCCGGACGCACTCGTCGAGAGCATCTCCGCCAGGCCGGGGCAGTACGTGTTCGCGGGGGAGTCAGTCGTTGCTCGCTCGCCGATTTCCGTGTCCGGCACACCATCTCGTGAGAAGGAACGATGATCACCGTCGAACAGGTCGTATCAGGAAAAGACTGGAAAGAATTCGAGGCCGTCGCCGATCTGGTGTACCGGGGCGACCCGCACCGACTGCCCGACGAGCCGATGGATCTCGATCGCATCCTGATCTCGCCGCCCGCCGCCATCGCACAAACGCGAGACACGTGTGCCTTCGTCGCCCGTGAGGACGGCGTCGCTGTCGGACGGGTGGTGGCCATTCACGACAAGAGCTTCACCGAGTACACGGGTGAGTCGATCGGATTCTTCGGGTTCTACGAGGCGATCGACGACCACGAGATCGCGGCAGGTCTGCTCGATGCCGCAGCGGCATGGTTGTCCGCGCGCGGGTTGGCCACCGTATCCGGGCCGTTCGGGCCGTCGATGTTCTACAGCGCGGGCATCGTCGTCGACGAAGTACCCGTCCTGCCGCTGGTGGGAATGCCGCACAACCCGCTGTACTACGCCGCTCACTTCGAGAAGTGGGGTCTGGTGGGCATCAAGGACTTCTACAGCTACCTGTTCGACGACCCGTGCGTCATCTACAACCGTCCCGAATACGCCAGGCACATGCAGATTTTCGAGAAGATCAAGGCACGGTCCGAGGTCACGTTCCGGTCGATGAAGTATCGGACGCTGCGCCGCGACGCACGCATCGTGCGGGACCTCTACAACAAGACGTTCGTGAACTTCTGGGGCTACTCGCCGCTGTCGTTCGTCGAACTGTTCGAGCTGTTGAAGATGATGTTGCCCGTCCTCGATCGCCGCCTCACTCTCCTGGCGGAGTTGAACGGCAAGCCCGTCGGATTCCTGATGGGCATTCCGGACGTGAATCAGGCCGCGGCCAAGGCGGCGCACCTGAAGTCCAGGTGGCTGCGAGACCTCGTGACGCTCTGGCACGTCAAACGGCCCGGTCGAACCGACGTGATCGACGGGGTCCGTGTGGACATGCTGTTCGTCGATCCCGATTGCCCCGACCGAGCCGTGTCGTCGCTGCTCATCATGGAGATGTCGGTGCGGATGCGCGATCTCGGATTCACCAGGGTCGAGGCCGCGCCGGTACTCGACGACAGTCCCTGGATGAAAGGTTCGGTGCTCACTCGGATGGAGCAATCACCGCACCGGACCTACCGAATCTTCAGCCGCGAGCTCCCGCAGACATGACCGGGTCGGCAGTGCTGGAATCCAGCCGACGCCGGCGCAGTATCGGCGACCGTTGGGGCCGAACGGTCGCGCGTCATCGGTGGGCGGTGCTGGCCGTCTGGCTGCTGCTCGCAGTGGGGTCCGCAATTCTGTATCCCGCGCTGCAGAACTCGTTGGTGGGCGCCAACTTCTCCGTACCCGGAACCGAATCCAGCCGCGCCGACCGACTCGTCGAACAGCACTTCGCGTCCTTCGGGTCCGAACAGCTCGTCGTCACGTTCACCTCCGATACGGTCGACAGCCGGAACCCGGCCTTTCGCGAACGGGTGGGGGAGGTCGTCTCCTCGCTGCGGCAGTCACCGGATGTACTGCGTGTCGTCGATCCTTACGAGAGCGCCGGATTCGTCCCGACGATCTCCGCGGACGGGACGTCGGCGCTGGCGTTCGTCGGCGTCGGCGGCGATCCGCGTGATCGCATCGCCGTGGCCGAACGAATCCAGGAGCTGATCGGCGGCGCATCCCGCGACGACATCGAGGTGGCGGTCACCGGCTATTCCCCGATGACGGTGGACCTGACGAAGGTCGAATCCGACGACGCCGTGCGCGCCGAGAGCATCGGACTGCCCCTCGCATTCGTGTTGCTGGTCCTGGCTCTGGGTTCGGTGGTCGCCGGCATCGTTCCGCTCGTCACCACCGGAATCGGAGTGCTGGCCGCCTTCGGAGTTTTTGCACTCCTGTCCAACGTCATGACATTCGACGTGCTGGTGACGACGGTGGCGTCGATGTTCGGGCTCGGCCTCGGCATCGACTACGCGCTGTTCATCGTCAGCCGATTCCGCGAGGAGATGGACCGAGCAGTTCCGGGTGAGCCCGATGGCCGTGCCCGCACGGACGCGGCCGTCGGTGCCGCGATGGGAACGGCCGGGCACACGATCGTCATCTCGGGCTTGGTGGTACTCATTGCTCTCGGCGCGTTGGCTATCGTCGATGTTCCTGCGGTGCAGAGTATTTCGTTCGTGGTCGCCCTCACGGTGGCGTGTGTCGTCGTCGTGGCGTGGACTCTGCTGCCCGCCATCCTGGCGGTCCTGGGTTCGAGAATCTCCGGATTGTCGCTCCCACAGCGGTTTCAACCACCGTCGGTCGGCGAACACGCTGCAGCCGTCCCCACGTGGTGGTCGAGATGGGCTCGGCACGTCATCGAACGGCCCTGGCGCTACACCGCCGTCACCGCGGCCGTCCTGTTCGCCTGCCTCGCACCGATCGGTTCCATTCAGTACGGCGTCGACCTCGGAGCCGACGCGCTGAGCGCCGAACCGAGTGGCAAAGCCAACGCGGTCCTGACCGACAAGTTCGCTCCCGGCACCATCTCGCCGATCACCATCGTGTTCACCGGCGAGGACGACCGCGCACTCGATCCGGTCCAGACGGCAACGGTCGCGTCGTTCGCCGACGACGTTCGCTCCGATGGTCGCGTCGAATACGCACTCGCCCAGCAGGACGGTGGTCGGACGCTGCTGATCGTGGTTCCGTCGGTGCCGATCGATTCGACCGACGCTTCCGACCTGGTCACGTCGATCAGATCGCAGGCGCTGCTGGCGGCGGAACGTGACGGGACGAACGTGTCCGTCGGTGGGACCACCGCGTTGGTGGTCGACGCCTCTGCGGAGATATCGAGCAAATTTCTCTGGGTCGTCGCCGCAGTCCTGGCCTTCTCTCTGGTGTATCTGGGCATCGTCTTCCGAAGCGTGGTGATTCCGGTGAAGGCAGTGGCCATGAACGTGCTGGTGACCGGTGCCGCGTTGGGGGCCACCGTGGCGGTGTTCCAGTGGGGGTGGGGTTCGTCGCTCCTCGGATTCGAGAGCCCGGGCTACATTCAGGTGTACCTGCCGGTCACCGTCTTCGCAGTCGTCTTCGGGCTCTCGATGGACTACGAGGTGTTCCTCATCGGACGCATGCGAGAAGTGTTCGTGCGCAACGACGTAACCGGCACCGACACCGACAGGGCCAACGACACTGCGATCGTCGACGGGCTGGAACACACTGCCAGGCCGATCACCGCGGCAGCCGCGATCATGATCGCCGTGTTCGCTAGCTTTCTCACGGCCGACGTACTCGAGCTGCAACAGTTCGGCTTCGCGCTCGCCGTGGCTGTGCTCTTCGATGCCGTGTTGGTTCGGATGATGATGGTGCCCGCGATGATGAAGCTGTTCGGCGCGCGAAACTGGTGGCCCGGTTCGCGGGATCGTCAGGTGGTCGGCAACTGAGACGACGCCAACACGGAGCCGTCGGAACTGCGGATCTCGATCTCGGTGACGTCGCCGCGAAGAACGGCTGCGTTCATGCGGCACTCGATGGTGACGTCGCTACCGAGAAACGTGCCGGACGTCAGTTCGGTGCCCGACCGATCGACGAGAACGACCTCGTACGGGCCCCGATCGGAGATGCCGTCCATGTCGAGGACGGTCTCGGTGCCCCACGTGTGGGCGACGAGGCCGCCCTCGATGTCCACGTTCGGCACGCTCGTGGTGAAGGCGACCTGCTCGTAGGCACCGAGGGTGCCCGGTGGGCCGGTGATCGCCGCAGAAGGCTCCGCGGGTTTCGGTCGAAAGGCGTCGACGCCGAGTACGACGCCGCTGCCGACCACCAGTCCCACCAATGCGGCTGCAGCCACCAGAGCGGCAGACCTACGTCGCCCACCGAATCGCGGCGCGTCCTGTTCACGAGGTGACCGCCACACCGAGTCGCCCGTCGTACCCATAACTCGCTCGCGCAATTCGGGCGACGTCGGCGATTCGAGCCACGGTCCGGTCGGACCGCGAGAACCGAGAGTCTCGGTCAGCGCGCGTAGTTCGGCGATGTCGGTGTCGACGGTGGGATCCGACGCTGCGAGCTCGCGCAGTTCTGCGGTCTCGGTGGCGTCGAGGTCGTCGGCGACGGCAGCGGCGATCAGCTCGGCTCGGCGATCGTCTCGGGCGTTCATGCTTCCTCCTGTCCCTCGAGATGGTCTCGCAGCGCCCTCAATGCGTAGAAGGCGCGGGTGCGCAGTGTTCGCACGGCCACTCCCGTCGACTCGGAGAGCTCCGCGTAGGTCGTTCCGGCCAGGTGCACGGCGACGACGACCTGTCGGTGGTCGGGAGAGAGCAGCGCCAGCGCGGCGACGATGCGCAGCCGCTCGTCGACGTCGGGGCTGGTGTCCCGCGAGATCGCAACCGATTGCCGGTCGACGTCCTCGATCCGTTCCGACGCAGATATCGGCATTCTGCTCAGCGACCGTTGGACGTCGACGATGACGTTGCGTTCGATGGCGAACAACCATGTGCGCAGCGATCCTCGACCTGGCTCGAAGCGGGATCGAGCTCGCCATGCGCGAAGAAACGTCTCCTGGACGCAATCCTCGGCGAGCGTTCGGTCGCGTAGCGCATTGACGGCGAAACCGAGCATGGCCGACGCGTGCTCGTCGTACGCGGCAGCGACGTCGAAGTCCAGTTCGATCACGCTCCCGATGCTCATGACAGTGACTACGTCGACGGACGCCCGGGCGTTCATATCCGGGACTGGGATATTTCTTTACTGAGCTTTGAACATCGTGGCATCAACGGTCGTACACCTTTGCACGGGCTCGCCTGCCCGATACCCCCACGGAAGGCACACGAGATGACCACACGCTCGATCACCCGCCCGGCGATGTCCGTCCGCGGCACCGCCGCAGCAGTCGTCGGTGGCACGGCCGCTGCTCTGATGCTGTTCACCGCCGCCCCGGCCGGGGCCGATACCCCTGTTGCCGAACCGGATTCGCTCACCAGCGCCTTCACCGCAATGGCAACCCCCGACCAGGTGCTCAACGGCGAGGGCGTGGCCACTCCAGGTCAGCCGGGCGCAATGGGAACCTTCACGCTGCGTATCAATTCCGACCTCGACATCGTGTGTTACGACATCGCGCTCGACGGCGTCACCGGCGACTACATGAGCCCGGCCAAGACCGCCACGCACCTCCACCAGGCGGCGGCGGGTGCGGCAGGGCCGCCGCGGTTGGCGTTCCCGAACCCGACTCCTATCGGTGACGGCCCGCGTACCAGTAGTGGCTGCATGCAGGGACCGTTCACCACCGGCCTGACGCCGGCCGGGGCCAGCGCCGACAGCGGTACCGGATTCACCTTGGATCAGATCGAAGCCAACCCGGCCGGCTTCGCGGCCGACACCCACACCGTCGACTTCTCGGCCGGTGCGGTGCGTGGGCAGCTGACCCAGATTCCGGTCGGATCAGTGGCAACCGGAGGTGGCGGCGCGGCACTCGCCGCGGCATCCGATTCGGCGTCCAGTTCGGCAGTTCCCGTTGTCGGCGCGGTAGCCCTCGGCGCAATAGCCCTGGGTGCAACGGCGATCGCGGGAGTGACGTTGGTTGCTCGCCGCAACGGAACGGCACGCAGCTGAGATACCGGCTTCTGGTTGCCGTGACGGCAGTGGTGGTGGTGACGGGCTGTACCGCCGCACCATTACCACCTGCCGCACCACCACCTGCCGCACCATCACCACCCGCCGAGTCGTCGGTACCGGCTGGGCCCGCGCTGGACGCGCCGCCGAGTTCGAGCAACGCATCGGAATCTGGCCCCACGACGGACTCCGTGGGGCAGGTGCCGATGCGGCTCAGCGCTCCGACCATCGATCTCGACGAGCCATTGATCGGCCTCGGTCTCACCGAAGACGGGCAGATGCAGGTGCCGAGCGACTACGACGACGTCGGATGGTTCACCGGCGGCGGCCGACCGGGCGCGATCGGCAGTCCGACTGTGCTTGCCGGGCACGTCGATTCCACGACCGGTCCCGCGGTGTTCGATCGGCTGTCCGAGCTGCGGCCGGGAGATGTCGTCACGGTGGCGAACGGGACGGGTGGCCGAGCCGACTACCGCGTCGATCGGATCGGCGACTACGGCAAAGCGGAGTTTCCGACGGCGCTGGTCTTCGGGGCGGTGCCTGCCGACGAGATCCGGCTGATCACGTGCTCGGGTGATTTCGATACGTCCGTGGGTAGCTACGAGCGCAACCTGGTCGTCTACGGGATTCGGCAGTAGGGAACAGCAGTAGCTCGGCGTTTTGGAGTTGTCGTCGAGGGTGTTGTAGTCTGGTCGACGGTTCGGATCACGAGTGCTCGCACTCCGATCCAGATCGCCCAATCAAGTTCTACCCAAGACCGTTGGTCACCGCCTTCTCGAAGGATTCGCTTCCGGGAGTTGCGCGGTTGAAGGTCCGAGATCGCGTCGGACGGCCCACGCAGGAGAACGAGGTAGGGAACCTGTATGCAGCTCTCGCGGTTGCCCGCTCGTTCACGCCCCGTGTGCTTCTTGCGCCGGGGCGTTCGTCGTTTTCCGGCCCTCTCGCGATCGACACAACTTCCCACGAGAGGAGGCGAAGTATGGCAAAGCCCGAAAAGGTCTCAGCAGTATCGGAGATCACCGAACAGTTCAAGGGTTCGACGGCTGCCGTCGTCACGGAATACCGTGGCCTGTCGGTGTCCGGTCTGACTCAGCTCCGGCGTGCGCTCGGCGAAGGTGCCACGTACTCCGTCGCCAAGAACACCCTGGTCAAGCGCGCAGCTGCCGAAGCCGGTATCACCGGCCTCGACGATTTGTTCGTCGGACCGACCGCCATTGCATTCATCAAGGGCGAGCCGGTCGACGCTGCGAAGGCCATCAAGGCCTTCGCGAAGGACAACAAGGCCTTGATCGTCAAGGGCGGCTACATGGACGGCGCAACGCTGTCCGTGGACGAGATCAACAAGATCGCAGACCTCGAGTCGCGCGAAATCCTGTTGGCCAAGCTCGCCGGCGCCATGAAGGGCAACTTGTCGAAGGCTGCAGGCCTGTTCAACGCTCCCGCATCGCAGTTCGCGCGTCTGGCGTTCGCGTTGCAGGAGAAGAAGGCTGCCGGCGCACCCGCCGCAGCCGAGGCACCTGCAGAAGCAGAAGCACCGGCGGAAGCTCCCGCCGAAAGCTGATCCGCTGGTATTGGCGAACAGCTCAGCTCCACACCACCAACACCAAGTCGCGGATCAGCGACCAGGTACTTACAGGAAGGACCCGCCACCATGGCGAAGCTCAGCACCGAAGAATTGCTCGACCAGTTCAAGGAGCTCACCCTTCTCGAGCTCAGCGAGTTCGTGAAGGCATTCGAGGAGACCTTCGAGGTCACCGCAGCCGCTCCCGTCGCCGTCGCAGCAGCAGGCGCAGCCGGTGCTCCGGCTGAGGCTGCCGAAGAGCAGGACGAGTTCGACGTCGTCCTCGAGTCGGCCGGCGACAAGAAGATCCAGGTCATCAAGGTCGTCCGTGAGGTCGTCTCCGGCCTCGGCCTGAAGGAAGCCAAGGACCTCGTCGAGAGCGCTCCGAAGGCAATCCTGGAGAAGGTCGCCAAGGACGCAGCCGAGGCTGCCAAGGAGAAGCTGGAAGCTGCCGGCGCAAAGATCTCCGTCAAGTAAGACCGCTTCGTTGCAGTCGTACTTCGTGCTCTGATCGCACGAGCGCAGAAGGGGCCGTTCTCACCTAGGTGGGAGCGGCCCCTTTTCTGTGTTTCGGGCCCTGCCCTCTCTTGTGTTCCAGGCGTTGTATCGGGTGCATCGTTGTGATCGATCACTGACTCTGCCGGATCGCGTGACACCCCGATTCGGCCCCTGTTTACTCGATCTCGCCGAAGTCTGAAGCACGTCGAAGGGTTTCGGTTGGGTTCACTTGTGGTGTGTCACAGCATTTCGCCACTGGTACTTGTCACAGTTCTGGCGAGTCGCCGACCGCGTCGCGTGAGATGAGCCACACTGATGCAAGCTCTACAGCCTGACTCGGGGAAGTTCTTACTGGGCGGTAAGCTCCTGTGTCGGTGCGGACACCTGCATGGGATACAGTGACGCAACCCACATCCGGGTCGATGTGTACGAATTGTGGAGGTCAGCGTGGGAGTCGAGGTTTCGGTCGAAGGATTGACCAAGTCTTTCGGGGTACAGAAGATTTGGCAGGACGTGACGTTGACCCTGCCGAAGGGTGAAGTCAGTGCGCTCCTCGGTCCTTCCGGTACCGGCAAATCGGTCTTCCTGAAGTCCTTGATCGGCCTGCTGCGTCCCGAACAGGGCAAGATTTTCATCGACGGAACCGACATCCTGCAGTGCTCCTCCCGTGAGCTCTACGAGATCAGGAAGCTGTTCGGGGTGCTGTTCCAGGACGGCGCGCTGTTCGGCTCGATGAACCTCTACGACAACGTCGCCTTCCCCCTTCGCGAGCACACGAAGAAGTCCGAGTCCGACATCCGCAAGATCGTCATGGAGAAGCTCGAGCTGACGGGTCTGCTCGGTGCCGAGGACAAGCTGCCCGGCGAGATTTCCGGTGGTATGCGCAAGCGCGCCGGCCTTGCCCGCGCGTTGGTGCTGGACCCGGAGATCATTCTGGTCGACGAGCCCGACTCCGGCCTCGATCCCGTTCGCACCACGTACATCTCGCAGACTCTGATCGACATCAACGCCAACATCGATGCCACGATCCTGATCGTCTCGCACAACATCAACCTCGCTCGAACGGTGCCCGACAACATCGGCATGCTCTTCCGTCGTCAGCTGGTCATGTTCGGCCCACGCGAGGTGCTCCTCACCAGTGACGAGCCGGTGGTCAAGCAGTTCCTCAACGGCACCATGATCGGTCCGATCGGCATGTCGGAGGAGAAGGACGAGGCGCAGATGGCGCACGAGCAGGCCCTCGTCGACGCCGGGCACCACGCCGGTGGCGTCGACGACGTCGAAGGCATCGTGCCGCAGATGAAGGCCACCCCCGGCACCCCGGTCCGGCAGGCTGTCGGACGCAGGCAGGAGCGGGTCCGTCAGATCATGCACACGTTGCCGCACAACGCGCAGGTCGCCATCCAGGAGAGCCTCGATACCACCGACCCCGGGCAGCAGTACCCCGCCTACGCCGGCCAGCAGGGGTACGACCAGCAGGGCTACGACCAGCAGGGCTACGACCAGCAGGGTTACAACCAGCAGGGGTACGACCAGCAGGGGTACGACCAGCAGGGATACGGCGGTCAAGGTCATGATCAACAGGGCTACCAAGCTCCTACGCAAGGTCGGGGTCAATAGCAGACATGGCGGGATCGAAGAAGTCCGCGTTCGCTCCGGCGAACGCCGCTCTGACACAAGCCGGCAATATCGTCGAACTGCTGGTCGAGGTCGTTCGGAACACCTTTCGTAGGCCGTTCCAGTTCCGCGAGTTCATCGAGCAGGCTTGGTTCATCGCCAGCGTGACGATTTTGCCGACTGCGCTCGTCGCCATTCCTTTCGGCGCTGTGGTCTCGCTGCAGACCGGATCGCTCATCAAGCAGCTCGGTGCCGAATCGTTCACGGGTGCAGCCAGCGTGCTCGCGGTCATCCAGCAGGGTTCACCCCTTGTGACGGCCCTTCTCGTTGCCGGTGCCGCGGGCTCGGCCGTCACCGCCGACCTGGGTTCACGGACCATTCGTGAGGAGATCGACGCGATGCGTGTCCTGGGTATCGACCCGGTGCACCGCTTGATCGTTCCGCGTGTGCTGGCCATGATCCTCATCGCCCTGTTGCTCAACGGCTTGGTTTCGGTGGTCGGCATCGCGGGTGGCTACTTCTTCAACGTGATCCTGCAGGGCGGTACCCCCGGTGCGTACCTGGCATCGTTCTCGGCGCTGGCACAGCTCCCGGATCTCTATGTCGCAGAAGCGAAAGCGGCGATCTTCGGTCTCATAGCGGGCATCATCGCCTCGTACAAGGGGCTCAACCCCAATCCCGGACCCAAGGGCGTCGGCGAGGCAGTGAATCAGACCGTGGTCATCACGTTCCTGTTGCTCTTCTTCGCCAACCTCATTCTGACCCTGGTGTACCTCCAGGTCGTTCCAGCGAAGGGAGCGTAACCGCGATGACTATCGCAAGAGGTCGCGGTGACCGCACACTGATGCGCGTCAAGCGCGTCGGCAATGCTCCGCTCAACGTGCTCGATCGCGCAGGCGAGCAGATGTCCTTCTATCTGCGGGCGATCGGGTGGATTCCCAAGACTGCCGTGCATTACAAGAAGGAGGTGCTCCGCCTGCTGGCGGAGGTCACCTTCGGCAGCGGCGCGCTGGCCGTTATCGGTGGCACCATCGGCGTGATCGTGATGATGTCGGGCTTCACCGGCATCGTCGTCGGCCTGCAGGGCTACGCAGCGCTCGAACAGCTCGGTAGCTCCGTGCTCACCGGGTTCCTGTCCGCGTACGTCAACACCCGTGAAATCGCACCGATCGTCGCGGGCCTGGCGCTCTCGGCAACCGTCGGCTGTGGCTTCACCGCTCAGCTCGGTGCCATGCGGATCTCCGAGGAGATCGATGCGCTCGAGGTCATGGCCGTGCCGAGCGTGCCGTTCCTCGTCACCACCCGCATGATCGCCGGCTTCGTCGCGGTCATCCCGCTCTACATCGTCGGCCTGCTTGCGTCCTATGTGGCGTCCAGGGGGATCAGCACGATCTTCAACGGCCAGTCGTCGGGGTCCTACGACCACTACTTCAATCTGTTCCTGCCCCCGGAAGACGTGCTGTATTCCTTCCTCAAGGTGCTCATCTTCGCTTTCGTGCTGATCATGATCCACTGCTACTACGGCTATCACGCCTCGGGCGGACCGGCTGGCGTCGGCGTCGCAGTGGGCCGCGCCGTGCGTACGGCAATCGTCACGATCGCCGTATTGGACTTCTTCCTGAGCCTCGCCATCTGGGGCACGACCACCACAGTGAGGGTTGCCGGATGATCGACTCGCCGTCGCGACTGCAGCGAGTACTGCTCGGACTTGCATTCTTCCTGGTGCTCATCCTGTTTCTCGGATGGAGCATCACCTCCTACAACAAGACGTTCAAGTCCGTGGTGAACGTGAGCCTGGAAACCGACTCGGTCGGAAACTCTCTGCCGATGAACGCGGACGTCAAGGTGCGCGGAATGATCGTGGGCGAGGTGCGATCGGCGTCGAGCGTCGACGGTGTCGTCACCTCGCAGCTGGCGATCGATCCGGACAAGGCACCGCTGATTCCGTCGAACGCGACGGCTCGGCTGCTTCCGAAGACTCTGTTCGGTGAGCGTTACGTCTCGCTGATCGTGCCCGAGAACGATTCGGCGTCGCCGATCACCGACGGCACGGTTCTGCGTCAGGACACGAGCGGAAACGCGATCGAGGTCGGGCAGCTGCTCGACGGCTTGCTCCCGCTGCTGCAGGCGATTCCGCCGCAGGATCTGGCCAATACCCTCGGGTCACTGGCTCAGGGTCTCAGCGGGCGCGGCGAGCAACTGGGGCAGACCATCGACAATCTGACGAACATCGTGTCAGGTCTGAACACGGAGCTGCCGAACATTCAGCAGACCCTCGTCGGTCTCGCAGATTTCTCCCAGACCTACGCGGACGCGGCACCGGAGCTGATCTCGGCTCTGGACAATCTGCGTACGACGGGCAACACCGTCGTCGAGCGTCAGTCCGGTCTCGAGACGCTGTACGGCTCGCTCACGTCGGCGTCGAACGTCACCGCGGACTTCCTGCAGGCGAACTCCGAGAATCTGATCAGCTTGGCGTCGAATTCCCGTGAGGCTCTCGAACTGCTCGCCGAGTTCTCACCGACGTTCGGCTGCACCTTCACTCAGTTCGCCGAAGGTGCCAGGCGCGGCGCGGTGGTGCTCGGCGAGGGCGACGAGTACCCCGGCATCAACGTCTCCGCATCGTTCGTGAACCCGAAGGGCCGTTACTTGCCGAACCAGGACGAGCCGCGCTTGTTCGACGATCGCGGAGCTACGTGCTTCGAGCCTGCAGCACCCGGCGAGTTCTTCCCGCAGTACCCGGGAGGCTCGATCAACGACGGTTCGTACCAGGTCCCGACCCGCAACCCGGGTCCGCAGGAGATCCCCGGACAGGGCCCACCCAAGTCGGCTCAGAGTTCCATCGTTCCGGCCATCGCGGAATCCGCGGAGCCGGCGAGCTACGAGGGCTCGGACTTCGAGCGTGACACTCTCGCCGTGATCTACGGACAGGCGAGTGGTGTTGCACCCGAAAGCATTCCGTCGTGGGCGGCCGCTATCGGCGCCCCGGCATTGAGAGGAGCGGAGGTGAGCGTCAAATGAGAGGCCTTCTCGCGCCGATCATCAAGTTGGTCGTGTTCGCTGTGGTCACGATCCTCGCCACGGCCACCCTTGCCTTCACCATCGCCAATTCGAGTGGCGGCGGCGGCACCACGTTCTCGGCAATGTTCACCGACGTCACCTCCCTCAACAAGGGCGACGAAGTTCGGATCGCAGGCGTTCGCGTCGGCCAGGTGGACAACATCGAGATCGCCAACGAGCGCGAAGCGAAGGTGGACTTCACGCTCAGCAGCCGCGACTGGCTGCCCGCGAGTTCGACGGCGACCATCCGTTTCCGAAACCTGGTGGGTCAGCGCTACATCGCCATCGAGCAGGGCTCGGGGGACCAAGGTCAGAAGATCAACGGGGGTGCGACGATCCCGCTGGAGCGGACCAAGCCTGCCGTGAACCTGACCACGCTGTTCGACGGCTTCCGGCCGCTGTTCACCACGCTCAGTGCAGACGACGTCAACAAGCTGTCCTACCAGATCATTCAGGTGTTCCAGGGGGAGTCGGGCACCATCAACGAGCTGGTGACCAACACTGCGAGTCTGACGAACACGGTCGCAGACAAGGATCAGGTCATCGGCCAGGTCATCACCAATCTCAACAACGTGCTGGCGACGGTCAATCAGAACGACGGCCAGCTCGACAGTCTCATCGTCAACACCCAGAAGCTCGTCTCCGGACTGTCGGCCGATCGTGATGTCGTGGGTTCGGCGGTCACGTCGTTGGCCGGTCTGACCAACGCAACGGCCGACCTGCTCGAGCCGACGAGGCCGTCGATCCAGGGATCGGTGACGGCACTGAACACGCTGTCGGAGACGGTCAACCGCCGCAGCGACGACGTCGACAAGGTCCTCGGAATTCTGCCGAACAAGCTGGACAAGCTCATCCGCACGGCCCAGCAGGGATCCTGGTTCACGTTCTACCTCTGCGGCATCGACATCGTTGCCGGACCGGGGTATTCGCCGAACCTGAACTTGCCGACCGGGCTTCCGACCGTAAACCAGCCGCTGTACACGAACTCGGCAGAGCGCTGCAAAGCTGGGGGGATCAAGCAATGAAATCTCGTCGTAGTCCGGCAACCATCGGTGCGCTGGGAATCGCCATCATCCTGCTCGCCACGATGTCTGTCTTCTTTCTCGACCGGCTTCCGATCATCGGTGCAGGATCGGTGTACACCGCAGAGTTCAGCGAAGCAGCAGGTCTCAAGCCGTCCAACGAGGTCCGTATCGCGGGTGTGAAGGTCGGCAAGGTGACCGATGTGCGTCTCGAAGGCGACCGGGTGCTCGTGGACTTCACGGTGCAGGACGCCTGGGTCGGCAACGAGTCACGGGCGGCCATCGCCATCAAGACGCTCCTGGGTCAGAAATACCTGGCCCTCGATCCCAGCGGCTCGGACACGTTGAGCCCCAAGGACACGATTCCACTCGATCGCACCACGTCTCCGTACGACGTCATCGATGCGTTCTCGGCGGCGGCATCGACGATCAACGACATCGACACCGATCAACTCGCGAACAGCATGCGAACCCTGTCCGAGGCGTTCTCGGAGACGCCGGCGAACATTCGTGCGTCCTTGGACGGCGTGACTCGGCTTTCTCAGACAGTGGCAAGCCGCGACGAGGAACTGAAGAAGCTGTTCGCCGCTACCGGCGAGACCTCGAAGGTGCTGGCCGACCGCAACGAGCAGTTCAACAAGTTGATCACCGATGCAGGCCCGTTGCTCGAAGAGCTCAACAACCGGCAGCAGGCCATCTCGCAGCTCCTCACCGGCACGCAGCGCGTATCTCAGGAGCTGACCGGTCTGGTCCGCGACAACGAGGCCACCATCAACCCGATGCTGCAGCAGCTCAACGGCGTCATCGAGATCCTGCAGCGCAACAACGACAATCTGGACCGGGCGCTCAAGCTGTACGAGCCGTTCATTCGCCTCTACACCAACGTGACCGGTAACGGCCGGTGGCTCGATATCGTCCTGGCCAACCTCACACCACCCGGAGTTCCGTTGATACCTGGTTACCGCGAGCCCTCGGTCGACAAGTTGGCGGGGAACTGATGACAGACACTCAGGCAGCGCCGCGAAACAAGAACAAACTCGCAATCATCGCGGTCGTCGTGGTTGTAGCACTGGTCGTAGCGGTCGCCGGGTGGTGGCTGTTCACCAGGGCCGGAACAACCAAGATCACCGCCTACTTCGACAAGTCGGTCGGCATCTATTCGGGTTCCGAGGTGCGTGTGCTCGGCGTCAAGGTCGGTACCGTCGATTCCGTCACCCCGATGGGCGACGACGTCGAGGTCGTCCTCCGAGTCGACCGGGGCATCGACATCCCGGCCGATGCGAAGGCCGTCCAGGTCACCCCGTCGCTCGTCGCCGATCGCTATGTTCAGCTCGCACCCGCGTACACCGGCGGCGACACCATGGCCAGCGGAACGACCATCGGTCGAGATCGCACGGCCACACCCGTCGAGGTCGACGAGCTGTACTCGTCGATCAACGACCTGTCCAAAGCTCTCGGGCCCGACGGGGCCAACAAGGACGGCGCGCTCACGGACTTCGTGAACACCGGTGCCGCCAACCTCGAGGGCAACGGTGAAGCGCTGGGCAACAGCATCACTCAGCTCTCGGCGGCCGGTCGGACCTTGAGCGACTCGCGTACCGACGTGTTCGACACGATCAAGAATCTGCAGACCTTCGTCAGTGCTCTGTCCGTGAACGATCAGCAGGTGCGCAACTTCAACACCCAGTTGGCCGACCTGACCGGTTTCCTGTCCGGTCAGCGTGAGGATCTCGGTGCTGCGCTGCAGCAACTCTCGGTGTCGCTCGGTGACGTCGCCACGTTCGTCGCCGACAACCGCACCGAACTGACCGACGCGGCCAACGGGCTCGTACAGCCCACTCAAACCCTGGCCGACAACCGTGAGCAGTTGGTGCAGACCTTGACGTTGCTGCCACTGGCTATCAGCAACCTGGTCAATGCGTACGACGCCGAGTCGGGCACGCTCGCTTCGCGCGCCAATCTGCAGAACGAGACCCAGGATCCTCTCGGCACCGTCTGCCGGTTGATCGACCTGGGCAAGTTGGTACCCGGTGATCCGCGCTTCGAGGCTCTGGGAGCGCAGATTCAGCCGATCATCGATCAGTGCGCCAACATCACGACCATGATTCAGGCGCCTCTCGCCGACCAGAACCGGATTGTGCTGCCGTTCGGTGTTCTCACCAACGACATCCAGCAGAACCAGTCCGTGCCGGGCACGGTCCCGGGCGTGGTCTCGCCCAAGCTCGGAACCAGCTCGATGCCGGGTCTGGAGCAGTCGTACATCGGAGGTGGGGGACAGTGAGTACCTCTGTGAATCGGAATCGAGCTCGCGTGAAGCGTTCGTTGTCCCTCGGCGCAGGACTGTGCGTGGTGGCCCTGTCTGCCGGTGCATGCTCGTCGGCAGGCATCTACGCCATCCCGCTACCGGGTGGTGCCGATGTCGGAGACAACCCGTTCAACCTGACGGTGCAGTTCGACGATGTACTGGACCTCGTCCCGCAGTCGACCGTCAAGGTCGACGGTGTGGCCGTCGGCCGCGTCGACTCGATCACGGTTCCGAACGATGGTTGGACCGCCGACGTCAACGTCATCCTGAACTCCGATGTCGACCTGCCGGCCAACGCGATCGCGTCGGTCCAGCAGACCAACCTGCTCGGCGAGAAGTTCGTGCAGCTGTCCGCACCTCCGGGTGACGAGGAAGCCGCGCGTTTGCAGGACGGTGCCACGATCCCGCTCGATCGAACTCGCCATGCCACCGATATCGAACAGGTCCTCGGCGCGCTCTCGCTGCTGCTCAACGGCGGAGGCGTCGGTCAGCTCTCGCCCATCGTCAAGGAACTGAGTACTGCGTTCGACGGTCGTGAAGGTAAGACCAAAGAGCTTCTGCAGCAGGCGAACACGCTGATCGATGGACTCAATCAGCAGCGTGACGACATCACCCGTGCCATCGACGGTCTCGACACGCTCAGCGGGCGCGTCAACTCGCAGACCGACAAGATCGACGGGGTGCTCAAGGATCTGCCGATCGCCACCGACGTACTCGAGCAGCAGCGACCGCAGCTGACGGAGATGCTCGGTGCGCTCGATCGCCTCGGCTCGGTCGGCACCGATGTCATCAACCGATCCAAGGACGATCTGATCGCAGACCTGCGAGCGCTACGCCCCACGCTGCAGGCACTGGCCGATTCGGCGGACGACGTGGTGACGTCGCTGTCGGTGATCCCCACACTGCCGTTCGCCGACGGCACGGAGAAGATCATCGAGGGCAACTCGGCAAACCTGTTCCTGTCGCTGGACCTGTCGATCGGAACTGCGCTTCGTAACTTCGGTGTCGGCGAGGGAGATCCGGTCTACGTCCAGCCGAAGTACGGCAACACGCTCCCCGTCGTGGATCCGTCCAATCCGTACTACAACGGAAACGGACCGCGTCCGGGCTGGCCCACGATCTCGTTGCTGCCGTTGCCGCCGATCATCCCGTCACCGGTTCCCGGGCCGGGTGCACCGAGCGGTCAGGCCGCCGCGGCAGAGCCAGCGCCGTTCGACCCGTTGGCCCCGTTGAATGATCTGCTCGAACAGTTCGGAGTTGGCCAGTGAGATCGAAGCTCGTTCGGTACCAGTTGGTGGTATTCGTCGTGATCGCCCTCGTCGGGTTGATCTTCGTCGGCGGAAAGTACGTTCGTCTGGACAATATGCTCGGGTTCGGGCAGTACAAGGTGGCGCTCAATCTCGCCGATTCCGGTGGAATCTTCACCAACGCCGAGGTCACGTACCGCGGGGTGCCGGTGGGTACCGTCGGTGGCCTGCAGTTGACGCCGGACGGCGTTCAGGTGGAACTCAAGCTCGACAACGGCGGTCCCGACATCCCGTCAGACACGAAGGCCGTCGTGGCGAACAGGTCCGCGATCGGCGAGCAGTACGTCGATCTGCAGCCGCAGACCGATCAGGGACCGTTCCTGGTCGACGGCTCCCAGATTGCAGCCGCGAACACATCGACTCCCGTTCCGGTGCAGGACGTGCTGGCCAACACCGACACGTTGGTCAGATCGGTACCGCTGGAGAACTTGACGAAGGTGGTCAACGAGCTCGGGGTGGCGTTCGACGGCAAGGGCAACGATCTGCAATCGCTCGTCGACTCGCTCGGCAACATCTCCGAGGCGGGCAACGAGGCACTCCCGCAGACGCTGGCATTGGTGCGCGACGCGGTGCCGGTGCTCGACACACAGTCCGAGCAGTCGGATCTGATCCGCGAGTTCAGTACCAGCTTGGATCAGGTGACGGCTCAGCTGAAGTCCAGCGATCCCGACATCCGTCGGCTCATCGACACCGGAACCGCTGCGGGTGATCAGCTCGGTGGTCTGATCACCGAAGCCGGGCCGGCCTTGACGACCGACATCAACAACCTTGCGCTTGTCGCGGCTCAGGCCGAGCCGCGGTATCTCGCTCTTCGGCCGTTCCTGACATTCCTGCCTGCGCTCGGTGCCGGTATCTCCACCATCGTCCCGAACGACGGCACGATCCATCAGGGTCTGTTGCTCGAGGTCAACAACCCGCCGCCCTGCACGGTCGGTTACGAGGGCTCGCAGGCGATCCTGGACGAGGAGAAGCGGAAGAACCCGAACTTCGACCCGACCCGGGAGAACTACCCGCTGAACCTCGACGCGAACTGTGCAACGCCACAGGGCAGCGTGACGGGCGTTCGCAGCGCGAACCGAATCGTGTTTGCCGATCCGGACGTGCCGCAGCCGTGGGATCTCAACCCCAAGGTCGATCCCGAGAAGCTCAACCTCAACCCCATCGCCACCCAGTTGGCACCGCTCATCGGCGTCACGCCGAAGTAGCGACATCGGAAGAATTGCTGCTCAGCACTATCGTCGGGCCGAGAGTGGTTCGGCCGGATATTACCGAGTAGTAGGGTGAAAATGTGAACTCGAGCACCGAAGCCCTGGAGTCCCCAGCGACTCCAGGGCAGAACAAGACAGCGAAAATTCTTCTTGCCGTCGTCACGGTGATCGCCGTGGCTGCTCTCGCAGCGGCGGTGTTCTTCGGTTACGGCTGGGGCACGGCGTTGTTCAGCCAGAAGCCGACGGAAGATACTCGCGACTCTGCCCTCACCGGTGCCCAGCAGGCGGCGGTCAACCTGAACACGGTCGACGCCGCCAACATCGATCAGTCGTTCGACAACATGAAGTCGTCCATCACCGGTGACTTGATGCTCAACGACCTCGAGCAGACGCGTTCGGGTATCACCGATCAGGTCCGTCAGTCCGGTGCCAAGAGTGAGGCCGAGGTATTGCATGCCGCGGTGACGGAGCTCAGTACCGACGAGAACACCGCCGAGGCTCTCGTAGTCATCAAGACGACTACGACGTGGCCCGACCGCGTCGAGCGAAGCAAGCTCACGATGCGACTGGCCATGGAAGAAGTCGACGGGGTGTGGAAGACCAACAAGGTCGACCCCATCGGTTCGCGGATCTCGCTGGACAACCCCAACACCAATCCCGTCATACCGAGCGAACCGGGTGCTACCGACCCGAATGCAGCCGACCCGAATGCGGCTACCCCCAGCGCGGAAGCGACGCCGGCCCCACAGCCGGATTCCGGTGGCAACTGACGTTCCCCGGGCAGTGTCTTTTCCGTCTGTAGTGCAGTGAGTCTCGAAGGAGTTCTGTAGTGCCTCCCCAGCGTCGCAAGATCGTCCCACCCACCACCACCAGCAAGGTGCGCCGCAAGGTGGCCGGCACCGGTAAGCCCACAGCGTCCGACGCGGGTTCGACCACCGCGGAGGGTTCGGACACGACCGAGACGACCGCGATAACAACACCGGCACCGAGCACCCCTGCGGCCGACAAGACGGTTGCCGACAAGACGGTTGCAGGCAAGACGGTCGCCGACGAGAGCGCGAATTCGAAGCCCTCACTGGCCAAGGCTGCCACCAAGCCCGACGCCACCAAGCCCGACGCCACCAAGTCCGACGCCACCAAGTCCGACGCCACCAAGTCCGACGCCACCAAGTCCGATGCCACCGACAAGGCCGCCACTCCGCTCGACTCCGCCACGTCGGGGGCTTCCGACGCGGACGCGGACCAGGCTGTCACCTCGCGCAAGGCGTCGAGGTCGGGTATCGGTTACAAGCACGTGGTCGTCGTCGCGATCATCGCCGTGGTGCTCGGTGCATTCGCTGCTGTTGCGGCGTTCAAGCCGTTCGCCACGATCGACAATGCTGCCTGGGTGGATTCTGCAGCCACCCAGGAAGTCACCTCGGCGGCGACCGACGCGCTTCAGACTCTGTACACGTACAAGGCCGACACGATCGATGCCGATTTCGATGCTGCCCGTGCGGTGCTCAATCAGTCGATGCTCGATGAGTTCAACTCCACTGCGGACACCACCAAATCCGCTGTGGTGCAAACGAAGACGGGAACCGAGGCCATGGTTACCGACATCGGCGTCTCGCGGCTGGAGGACGACAAGGCCGAGTTGATCGCCAACGTGAACATCAGCGCCACGCAGGACGGTGTGGCGTCGGGTAGTGCCGAGGGCCCGTTGACGGTCAACATGGAGAAGGTCGACGGCACCTGGAAGCTGTCGGCCATCGACGATCAGTAGTACCGGTACCCGCTGGCCCCGCTCAGGGATTCGGCCCCGCTCTTCGATTCAGCCCCGTTCGATGCAGAAGCCCTGCTCGAGCGGGGCTTTTTCGTGCGTTGTGCACTCATCTGTCGCATGCGCACGACCGGATTACCATCGCGTTTGCGTCCTGGCTTGGGACGAGCCCTGGTTGTTCGGGACAACCATTTCGACGCTCGACAGCCAGGGATGGATCCGATGAAAACGGAGCATGCTGGTCATGACTGACACAACTATCGATCTATCCGTGCTGGAATCGAGGTCCGGTCGCTCGGGCTTCGCCGAGAACGTCAATCCCGAACTGTACCGATTGTTGTCCGCCCTCGATCTGGATCGCGAGTACGTGCGCGGCGACGGGACCGTCTTGTTCGACGCCGCGGGCCGACGTTATCTCGATTTCGCCGGTGCATACGGGGCACTTCCGTTCGGGCACGGCCCCACGCCGATCTGGCAGGCGATCAACGATGTTCGGTGCAGTGGAGAGGCAATTTTCGTGCAGCCCTCGGTGCTGACTGCAGCAGGTGAACTGGCAGATCGGTTGGGGCGCATCGCACCCGACGGGTTGACGCGAACGACGTTCGTCAACAGCGGTGCCGAGGCCACCGAGGTTGCGCTCAAGCTCGCGCGAGCGCACACCGGGCGACTGGGAGTGTTGACCACCGGCAACAGTTTCCACGGCAAGACGCTCGGCGCGCTGTCTGCGACCGGAAACATCAAGTACCAGAGTGGATTCGGGGCTCCGGTGGTCGGCTTCGATCACATCGCCTTCGGCGATGCGGATGCACTCGATGCAGCCCTGACGGCCGCGCCGGATCACTATGCGGTCTTTCTCGTGGAACCGATTCAGGGTGAGGGCGGAGTGGTGTGCCCGCCCGACGGCTATCTGCGGGCTGTGCGGGATGTCTGTGATCGGCACGGTGTGCTCCTCGCGTTCGACGAGGTGCAGACCGGTCTCGGCCGGACCGGGCGGATGTTCGCGGCGGAACACGAGGGGGTGGTGCCCGACATTCTGACCGTGGCGAAGGCGCTCGGTGGCGGCATCGTGCCGGTGGGTGCGGTGTTGTGTGCGCCGAAGCTGGTGGACGAGAGCTTCGCGCTGCGTCACACGTCGACGTTCGCGGGCAACGCGCTGGCGGCTCGGGTGGGTATCGCAGTCATCGACGAGCTCACCAGGGACGACTGCGCGGTGGTGACGAACGCGGCCGTGCTCGGTCGGGAGTTGACGAAGGATCTCGGTGCGTTGGCCGAGAAGTATCCGTCCGTGGTCACCGACGTTCGCGGCCGCGGCTTGTTGCTCGGAATCGAGCTGACTGCGGACGTGAACTTCGTGGGGCGTCAGTCGCTACTGGGTTCGATTGCCGAGCAACACAATCTGACTGCGGTGATCTGCTCCTATCTGCTCAATGTCGAAGGGATCCGGGTTGCTCCGACCCTGTTCGGTACCAGGGTGATTCGGATCGAGCCACCGCTGACGGTGTCGGCGGCGCAGTGTGCACGTCTGGTGGCCGCGTTGGATCGGGCGCTCGGCTACGCGGCGGTAGGGGACCTGGACGGATTGTTCGGGCACCTGCTGGGTCGCCCGACCGTCGGCACCCCACCCTCGCTCACCGCACTACGTCCGGGCCGCACCCCCGATATCGCCGTGCGCTCCACGGATCGCCGGTTCGCGTTCATCGCGCACCCTTTGGATCTGGGGTTCTTCGCCGCCTTCGATCCTGCGCTCGAGGTGTTCGATCATTCCGAACGTCAGGATCTGCTTCGCCGGTTCGCTGCATCGACGTCCGAGCTCGACCCCGCGTCGTTCGTCATCGGCAGTGGCCGGGTCGTCGGGGGAGGGGACGCGACGGCACACGGTGACCTGATCGGGCTGCCCTACACCTCGGAGCAGTTGCTGCATCTGCCGACCGAGCAGGCGCTGCGGGTGGTGGGCGGTGCCGTCGAACTCGCGATCTCGCGCGGCGCGACGGTAGTGGGGTTGGGCGGTTACTCGTCGGTGATCACCGGGAACGGGTTGGGTCTCGGGGCAACGTCTCGGCCTATCACCACCGGCAACACGTTCACCGCCGCGGCGAGTCTGCGGGCCGTTCGACGCGTGTGCCGCGAACGAGGAATCGACGTCGCGCAGGCCAGGGTGACGATTCTCGGTGCTGCCGGGGCCATCGGGCGGACCATCGGCAAGCAGCTGGCCGGCGAGGTCGGCAGTATCGCTCTGGTCGGTCGGCAGGGTGAGGGCTCGGTCATCGCGCCGAAGTTGTGGGCGGCGGCGCAAGAGATGGTGGCGAGTGCGATAGGCGGGTCCGGCTCGGGGGATCTCGCCGCTGCTGCACTCGAGGTGCATGGTGACCTGGATGACCTGATCAGGTCCGGGCACATCGAGTTCTTCACCGATCCCGTTGCTGCGGTGCATGATTCGCTGATCGTGATTGCGGCGACGTCGGCACCGCACGCACTGATCGACCCGACCGATCTGATGGACGGTGCCATCGTCTGCGACGTTGCGCAGCCACCGAACATCGGCCGCGACGTGCGCGGTGAGCGGCCGGACGTGACGGTGTTCGACGGCGGCATCGTCAGGGTGCCGTCGGATTCGGATTTCGGTCTGACCTACGGGTTGGCTCCGGGCCTGACGTACGCCTGCATGGCCGAGACGATGCTGATCGCGTTGTCGGGTGAGTTCGACCTCCGCAGCATCGGCACCAGTCTCGACGGAGACAGCGTCGAGCGGTTGGGTGAGCTGGCCGACGTCCACGGGTTCGCGCTCGCCGAGGCCACCCGATGGCGCGAGGGTAGTCAGTAGTCAGCACTCAGTAGTCGGCTGGGGCCGGAGCTCCCGGAAGTTCGTGGACTCCGGCCCCGTCCTGACCGGCCCCGCCCTGCCCAGTCCCAGTCGGTCGTTTCGGGGTGGGATGGAGCCACCAGTTCGCATCTCCCATCAGCGTGACGAGGGCGGGCACGAGCATCATACGCACGATGGTGGCGTCGATGACGAGACCGACGATGATGCCGATGCCCACGAGTCGCATCATCGACAGTTCGGACAACGAGAAGAACGCGGTGACGCTGATGAGCAGCAGCGCAGCGGCCGTCACGATGCGTCCGGTGCGAGCGGCCCCGATGTGGACTGCGTCTGTGGTGGTGGCTCCGTTGTCGTGGGCCTCGACGATGCGTGAGAGCAGAAAGATCTCGTAGTCGGTGGAGAGGCCGAACACGACCGCCATGACGAGGATGCTCATCGTGGACTGCAAAGGGCCGGCAGTGACGCCGATCAGCCCGCTGCCGTGGCCGTCGTGAAAGATCCAGGTGAGCACACCGAAAGTCGCCGCCAGGCTGACCATCGCCATGGCAATTGCCTTGAGGCTGAGCACGATCGAGCGAAATGCCAGTGTCGTCATCGTGAAAGTGGCCAGCACCATGATGGCCAACATCCACGGAATGGTGGAGTAGATCGCGTCGATGCCGTCCTCGCTCTGCGCGGTGGTACCGCCCACTCTCAGCGTGGTCCCGGCCGGAGCGGGGATCGATCGAATCGCATCGACTGTCGCCAGTGCAGCCGGGGTGCGATCGGCCGAGGTCATGATGGCATCGACGACGGTCAGATTGTCGGCGCTGCCGCTGGGAAACGCTGCCGTGACTCCGTCCGCGCGGCCGATGGCGTCGGTGACTTCTGCGACCGCGGCAGGGCTCGGCGGTGCATCGGTGAGCGATTCGACGGCGACGGTGACGCCGCTGTTGGCGAGCGTGAATTCGGTGATCAGCTTCTGTGTGGCGATCCGGGCGGGCGAGTCCGGGGGCAGGCCGGTGTGGTCGAGGTCGCCCAGAGCTACGCCGGAGATGGGCGCGCTGAGCACGGCCAGCACACCGATGATGGCAACGGCGACGAGGATGGGCCTGCGCATCACGCGGTCTGCCACCGTGCCCCAGAACTTCTGCGCCCGTGCCTCGCCGCGGTCGATCGCACCCTTGCGCCAGCTCAGCGAATCGATGCGGGGGCCGAGGAGGGCGAGTGCGGCGGGGAGGGCGGTCAGCGAGATCACGGCGGCGACGGCCACTGCCGCCATGCCGCCGAAGCCCAGTGAGCGGATCATCGCCTGCGGGAAGATGAGCATTCCGACGAACCCGCAGATCAACAGCAGTGCCGAGAACGCCACGGTGCGGCCGGCGGTGGACATCGTGCGGCGTACCGCATCCGCCGTTCCGCGCCCGTTGCGCAACTCCTCGCGGAACCGGGTGATCACGAACAGGCTGTAGTCGACGGCCATTCCGAGTCCGACGAGGGACGCGATATTGGTCGCGAACACCGACACTTCGGAGACACTGTTCACCGCTCGCAGCACGGCCAGGGACGCCAGCACGCTCAGTCCGCCGATCACCAACGGAGTTCCTGCGGCGACGAGTCCGCCGAAGACGATCAGGAGCAGAACCAGCAGAATCGGGAAGGTGATGGTCTCGGCTCGCACCAGATCTGCTCGCGCCTGCTCGTTGTACGCGTCGACGACGGCCGAGAATCCACCGAACTGCACGGTCACGCCGTCGATCGTCAACCCCTCGCGCAGGTCCTGGTAGGACTTGACGCGCTGGTCCTCGTCGCCGGTCAGCGTCAGCACCGCGAGGGCAGAGTTCCCGTCCGACGATCGCAGGCCCGGAGCAAAGGCGTCGGGCACCGTCCAATAGGTGACGGGATCGCGAGCCAGCACTCCCGCGTCGATACCGGCGAGGCTCGCGCCCACGGTATCGGCTATCTCGTCGACCGTTCGTCCGTCCGTCGGGGTGTAGAGCACCGCGATGTCCGCAACGTCGCGGCCGAACCGGGATTCGACGAGGGCATCGACCTTCGCCGACTCGCTGTCGGGGTCGCTGTAGCCACCGAGGCTGAGTTCGTCGACGACGCCGAGGCCCCAGGTTCCGGCGAGCAGAACGGTCGCAACCACGACGGCCAGGACCCAGCGAGCACGGACAATGAGCAAGTCGACGACGGGCGAACCCCTGGTCACGCTGGACTACCGAAGGCTCGACACCTGCATCCGGCGTCGACCATTACCACCGTGATCATGTTGTCCCCCCGCGAGACGTGATGTGAGTGCTCCGTGAATATGCCTGTGGCACAGAGGAAGATCTGTCACGCGGCGAACCCGATCACCTGACGACGTCACCCCCGGTTGCGACAGAAGAAATACAATCAGAAGCCGAGCGCGATTGCCATAGCGACGGCGGATTCCCTCGGACCTCTTGACGAAGGAAGACGCAGGGTTCACTCTTGTCGTGAAGGAGCACCCCCGTGGTGGCGACCGCACACGATCGTTCACCACAGCTTTCAGTTCGCCGCAGCTGTTCGTCATCGGTTGCAGGCTCGTACGGCGTCCGCTCAGCGGGCGCTCTCGGTCGGGTCGCGGCGAGGAAGGTCGACACGCTGCTGCCGACTCGGCGCGCGAACGGACCTCGGGTGCTACTTTTGATGCCCCCGTTGCGCTGTGCGCACATTTGGGGTACCTTTGGACGTTGCGCTGGCTGCCTCCTGTCCACCTCTCGATTGCTGTTGCTCGAAGACTCGTTCTCGGGCCTCTGTAATGGGGATTCGGTCTGGTTGCGACCAGCCGAAATTCGCCCCACATATAGCAAACAGATACAGCGGCGGTCGCCATGTCGTGTCAGCTGACAGGTCCTGTCAGTCGACGGAACGGCGCGACCCGCGTGAGGTGCTGGAAGGACGCATCTTGGCAGTCTCTAGCCAGACCAAGGCAGTTGTCGGAACACCGGGAGCCCCGAGGAGGGTTTCGTTCGCGAACATTCGCGAGCCGTTGGAGGTACCCGGTCTCCTCGATGTACAGACGGATTCGTTCGAATGGCTGGTAGGTGCGCAAAGTTGGCGCGACCGTGCCGCCGCCCGCGGAGACAGTGGTGTCTCCGGCGGACTCGAGGACATCCTGACCGAGCTCTCTCCGATCGAGGACTTCTCGGGCTCGATGTCGCTTTCCTTCTCCGACCCACGATTCGACGAGGTCAAGGCCTCGACCGATGAGTGCAAGGACAAGGACATGACGTACGCAGCTCCGCTGTTCGTCACCGCCGAGTTCATCAACAACAACACCGGCGAGATCAAGAGCCAGACGGTCTTCATGGGTGATTTCCCGATGATGACCGACAAGGGCACCTTCATCATCAACGGCACCGAGCGTGTCGTCGTCTCGCAGCTGGTGCGTTCTCCGGGCGTCTACTTCGACCATTCGATCGACAAGACCACCGAGAAGGACCTGCACAGCGTCAAGGTCATTCCCGGCCGCGGTGCTTGGCTCGAGTTCGACGTCGACAAGCGCGACACCGTCGGTGTCCGCATCGACCGCAAGCGTCGCCAGCCCGTCACGGTGCTGCTGAAGGCTCTCGGCTGGTCCACCGAGCAGATCACGGAGCGCTTCGGCTTCTCCGAGATCCTCATGGCCACGCTGGAGAAGGACAACACCGCCGGTACCGACGAGGCTCTCCTCGACATCTACCGCAAGCTGCGTCCGGGCGAGCCGCCGACCAAGGAGTCGGCGCAGACCCTGCTGGAGAACCTGTTCTTCAAGGACAAGCGTTACGACCTCGCTCGCGTGGGTCGCTACAAGATCAACAAGAAGCTCGGCCTCAACTCGGGTCAGCCCATCGTGGCGTCGACCCTCACAGAGGAAGACATCGTCGCGACCATCGAGTACCTGGTGCGTCTGCACGCAGGTGAGACCTCGATGACCGCACCCGAGGGCGTCGAGGTTCCCGTCGAGGTCGACGACATCGACCACTTCGGCAACCGTCGTCTTCGTACCGTGGGCGAGCTCATCCAGAACCAGATCCGCGTGGGCCTGTCCCGCATGGAGCGCGTCGTGCGCGAACGTATGACGACTCAGGACGTCGAGGCGATCACGCCGCAGACCCTGATCAACATCCGTCCCGTCGTCGCTGCGATCAAGGAGTTCTTCGGAACCTCCCAGCTCTCGCAGTTCATGGACCAGAACAACCCGCTGTCGGGTCTGACGCACAAGCGTCGCCTGTCGGCACTGGGACCCGGCGGTCTCTCTCGTGAGCGCGCCGGCCTCGAGGTCCGCGACGTGCACCCCTCGCACTACGGCCGCATGTGCCCCATCGAGACCCCGGAAGGCCCGAACATCGGTCTGATCGGATCGCTCTCGGTGTACGCACGCGTCAATCCGTTCGGCTTCATCGAGACCCCGTACCGCAAGGTCGTCGACGGCAAGGTGACCGACGATGTCGATTACCTGACCGCTGACGAGGAGGATCGCCACACGCTCGCGCAGGCGAACTCTCCGGTCGACGATTCGGGTCACTTCATCGAGGAGAAGATTCTCGTCCGTCGTAAGGGTGGAGAGGTCGAGTTCGTCTCGTCCGACGACATCGACTACATGGACGTCTCGCCTCGTCAGATGGTGTCCGTCGCCACCGCGATGATTCCGTTCCTCGAGCACGACGATGCAAACCGTGCCCTGATGGGCGCGAACATGCAGCGTCAGGCTGTCCCGCTGGTTCGCAGCGAGGCTCCGATCGTCGGTACCGGCATGGAGTTGCGTGCCGCTGTCGACGCCGGTGACGTCGTCATCACCGAGAAGACCGGTGTCGTCGAAGAGGTCTCCGCCGACTACGTCACGGTCATGGCCGACGACGGATCGCGCAAGACCTACCGGATGCGCAAGTTCGCGCGTTCCAACCAGGGCACCTGCGCCAACCAGCGTCCGATCGTGGACGAGGGACAGCGTGTCGAGTCCGGCCAGGTCCTCGCCGACGGCCCCTGCACCGAGAACGGTGAGATGGCACTCGGCAAGAACCTGCTGCTGGCGATCATGCCGTGGGAGGGCCACAACTACGAGGACGCGATCATCCTGTCGCAGCGCCTCGTGGAAGAGGACGTTCTCACCTCGATCCACATCGAGGAGCACGAGATCGATGCTCGCGACACCAAGCTCGGTGCCGAAGAGATCACTCGCGACATCCCGAACGTCTCCGACGAGGTCCTCGCAGACCTCGACGAGCGCGGCATCATCCGTATCGGTGCCGAGGTTCGTGACGGCGACGTGCTGGTCGGAAAGGTCACGCCGAAGGGCGAGACCGAGCTGACCCCCGAAGAACGCCTGCTGCGCGCCATCTTCGGTGAGAAGGCTCGCGAAGTTCGCGACACCTCGCTCAAGGTTCCGCACGGCGAGAACGGAAAGGTCATCGGCATCCGCGTCTTCTCGCGCGACGACGACGACGATCTGCCTCCCGGCGTCAACGAGCTGGTCCGCGTCTACGTGGCTCAGAAGCGCAAGATCCAGGACGGCGACAAGCTCGCCGGCCGTCACGGCAACAAGGGCGTCATCGGCAAGATCCTCCCGCAGGAGGACATGCCGTTCCTGCCCGACGGCACCCCGATCGACATCATCCTCAACACCCACGGTGTTCCGCGTCGTATGAACATCGGTCAGGTCCTCGAGACCCACCTGGGTTGGATCGGCAAGACCGGTTGGAACGTGCAGATCGCCGCGGACGGCAGCAAGCCCGATTGGGCCGAACGCCTGCCCGAGGAGATGCTGGCGGCTCCGGCCGACAGCAACATCGCCACCCCGGTGTTCGACGGTGCCAAGGAGAATCAGCTCGCCGGCCTGCTGGAGAGCACGATTCCCAACCGCGACGGCGAGCAGATGGTCGGTTCCGACGGAAAGGCCACGTTGTTCGACGGCCGCTCCGGCGAGCCGTTCCCGTACCCGGTGTCGGTGGGCTACATGTACATCATCAAGCTGCACCACTTGGTCGACGACAAGATCCACGCTCGTTCGACCGGGCCGTACTCGATGATCACTCAGCAGCCCCTCGGTGGTAAGGCTCAGTTCGGTGGACAGCGCTTCGGTGAGATGGAGTGCTGGGCCATGCAGGCCTACGGTGCCGCGTACACGCTGCAGGAGCTTCTCACCATCAAGTCGGACGACGTTGTCGGCCGCGTGAAGGTGTACGAGGCGATCGTCAAGGGCGAGAACATCCCGGAGCCCGGTATCCCCGAGTCCTTCAAGGTGCTCCTCAAGGAGCTCCAGTCGCTGTGCCTCAACGTGGAGGTGCTGTCCTCGGACGGTGCTGCCATCACGATGGCCGACGGTGACGACGAAGACCTCGAGCGTGCCGCAGCCAACCTGGGAATCAACCTCTCCCGCAACGAAGCTGCCACGGTCGACGACCTCGCTCAGTAGTTCTGTGGTCTGCCGGATCCGCCCAGTGCGGATCCGGCAGGCGTTTCTCTCATTTGCTCTTCCAGCACAACACCCATAACGGGGAAAGGAAGTTACGTGCTCGACGTCAACTTCTTCGATGAACTTCGCATTGGCCTTGCCACTGCGGACGACATCCGTCAGTGGTCCTACGGCGAGGTCAAGAAGCCGGAGACCATCAACTACCGCACGCTCAAGCCCGAGAAGGACGGCCTCTTCTGCGAGAAGATCTTCGGCCCCACTCGGGACTGGGAGTGCTACTGCGGCAAGTACAAGCGCGTCCGCTTCAAGGGCATCATCTGTGAGCGCTGTGGCGTCGAGGTCACTCGCGCCAAGGTGCGTCGTGAGCGCATGGGCCACATCGAACTGGCCGCTCCGGTCACCCACATCTGGTACTTCAAGGGTGTGCCGTCGCGTCTGGGCTACCTGCTCGACCTGGCTCCGAAGGATCTCGAGAAGATCATCTACTTCGCTGCCTACGTCATCACCACGGTCGACGACGAGCTCCGTCACAACGAGCTCTCGACGCTAGAGGCCGAGATGGAGGTCGAGAAGAAGGCCGTCGCAGATCAGCGCGACGCCGATCTCGAGGCTCGTGCGCAGAAGCTCGAAGCCGACATCGCCGAGCTCGAAGCCGAGGGTGCCAAGTCCGACGTGCGTCGCAAGGTCAAGGACGGCGGCGAGCGCGAGATGCGTCAGCTCCGTGACCGCGCGCAGCGTGAGCTCGATCGTCTCGAAGAGATCTGGACCACGTTCACCAAGCTTGCTCCCAAGCAGCTCATCGTCGACGAGCTCATCTACCGCGAGCTCATCGACCGGTACGGCGAGTACTTCACCGGTGCCATGGGTGCCGAGTCGATCCAGAAGCTCATGCAGACCTTCGACATCGATGCCGAGGCGGAATCTCTTCGCGAGACCATCCGCAGTGGCAAGGGTCAGAAGAAGCTGCGCGCGCTCAAGCGTCTGAAGGTCGTCGCCGCATTCCAGGCGGGCCGTAACTCGCCGATGGGCATGGTCCTGGACGCTGTCCCGGTCATCCCACCGGAGCTTCGTCCGATGGTGCAGCTCGACGGTGGCCGTTTCGCGACGTCCGACCTCAACGACCTGTACCGCCGCGTCATCAACCGCAACAACCGCCTCAAGCGTCTGATCGATCTCGGTGCACCCGAGATCATCGTCAACAACGAGAAGCGGATGCTGCAGGAGTCGGTCGACGCCCTGTTCGACAACGGCCGTCGTGGACGTCCGGTCACCGGACCGGGTAACCGTCCGCTGAAGTCGCTCTCCGACTTGCTCAAGGGCAAGCAGGGTCGATTCCGTCAGAACCTCCTCGGCAAGCGCGTCGACTACTCGGGCCGTTCGGTCATCGTCGTCGGCCCGCAGCTCAAGCTGCACCAGTGCGGTCTGCCGAAGCTGATGGCTCTCGAGCTGTTCAAGCCGTTCGTGATGAAGCGTCTGGTGGATCTGAACCACGCGCAGAACATCAAGTCGGCCAAGCGCATGGTCGAGCGTCAGCGTCCGCAGGTGTGGGACGTTCTCGAAGAGGTCATCGCCGAGCACCCCGTGCTGCTGAACCGTGCACCCACCCTGCACCGGTTGGGCATCCAGGCGTTCGAGCCGCAGCTCGTCGAGGGCAAGGCCATCCAGCTGCACCCGCTCGTGTGTGAGGCGTTCAACGCCGACTTCGACGGTGACCAGATGGCTGTCCACCTCCCGCTGTCCGCCGAGGCTCAGGCCGAGGCGCGCGTGCTGATGCTGTCGTCGAACAACATCCTCTCGCCGGCATCGGGCCGTCCGCTCGCCATGCCGCGTCTGGACATGGTGACGGGTCTGTACCACCTGACTCGTCTCGATGCCGGTGCTGTCGGCGAGCGCGCCGACGCCAAGACCGATCACGCCGAGTTCGGGGCGTACTCCTCCCCGGCCGAGGCGCAGATGGCCGTCGACCGTGGATCGCTCACGGTGCAGTCGCAGATTCGGGTTCGTCTCACCACGCAGCGCCCGCCGCGTGAGATCGAGAACGAGCTGTTCCCCGAGGGCTGGAACCGCGGCGAGGCATGGACCGCGGAAACCACTCTGGGACGCGTGCTCTTCAACGAGCTGCTTCCGGCGGACTACCCGTTCGTCAACGAGCAGATGCCGAAGAAGCGTCAGTCGACCATCATCAACGATCTCGCCGAGCGTTACCCGATGATCGTCGTCGCGCAGACCGTCGACAAGCTCAAGGACGCAGGCTTCTACTGGGCCACGCGTTCGGGTGTCACCATCTCGATCTCCGACGTCCTCGTGCCGCCGGAGAAGCCGCAGATCATGGAGACCTTCGAGGCTCAGGCCGATCAGATCGAAAAGAAGTACCAGCGTGGCGCACTCGACAAGGTCGAGCGCAACTCCGCACTGGTCAAGATCTGGCAGGACGCAACCGAGCAGGTCGGTAAGGCCATGGAGGCCCACTTCCCCGACGACAACCCGATCCCGATGATCGTGAAGTCCGGCGCAGCCGGAAACATGACTCAGGTTCGCTCGCTCGCCGGCATGAAGGGCTTGGTGACGAACCCGAAGGGTGAGTTCATCCCGCGTCCGATCAAGTCTTCCTTCAAGGAAGGCCTGACGGTCCTCGAGTACTTCATCAACACGCACGGTGCTCGTAAGGGTCTGGCCGACACGGCGCTTCGTACCGCCGACTCGGGCTACCTGACGCGTCGTCTGGTCGACGTCTCGCAGGATGTCATCGTTCGGGAAACCGACTGTGGCACCGAGCGCGGCATCGTCACGACGATCGCCGAGAAGACCGCCGACGGCAAGATGATCCGCGACGCTCACGTCGAGACCAGCACGTACGCCCGCACCTTGGCGAACGACGCTGTCGACGAGAACGGCACGGTCATCGTCGCTCGCGGACACGATCTCGGTGACCCGGCCATCGACGCACTGCTCGCTGCGGGCATCACGTCGGTCAAGGTTCGCTCGGTGCTCACCTGCACCACCGGAACCGGCGTCTGCGCCACCTGCTACGGCCGTTCGATGGCCACCGGCAAGCTGGTCGACATCGGTG